>NZ_JBITTH010000025.1:0-144222 GCF_044541755.1 Streptomyces sp. NPDC085524 | reverse complement strand
AGGCCGTCGCGAAGCGACGCGACGACGAAGGAGGAGCGCCCTTGACAGGCCGGCCCGACACGGAAGGACTATGGGACTGACGGGAAAGCCCCAAGACCTCTCTGATTCCGGCCGGCTCGGACCCCGCCACCACCCCCACTCCGCCGTGCACAACAGTTCCGGCCCGCCGTCACCCCCCGCTCGCGGTGGGTGGGCGAATGCCGCACGCGGGCGGGGGGTGCAGGGGGAGAAGTCCCGCTCGCGCGTGACCCCGTACCCCCTACCCCGCCACCACCACCGGCGTGATCGTGGTCTCCGCCGGGCCCCTTGCGTCGGCTTCGCGTTGGCGTTCCGCGCTGTCGCTGATGCGGAGGAGGAGGGCGATCATGATCCAGTTGGCCAGGAGGGACGAGCCGCCCTTAGCCAGGAAGGGGAGGGCCTTGCCGGTGAGGGGGATCAGGCCGGTGACGCCGCCCGCCACCACGAAGACCTGGAGGGCGAGCGCCGAGGCCAGGCCCACCGCCAGCAGTTTGCCGAAGGGGTCGCGGGCGCCGAGGGCCATGCGCAGGCCGCGCTGTACGAGGAGTGCGTAGAGGAGCAGGACGGCCATGACTCCGGCCAGGCCTAGCTCCTCGCCGACCGTGGTGAGGATGAAGTCGCTGCGGCCGGCGAACTTGATGAGTTCCGGGTGGCCCATGCCGAGGCCCGTGCCGGTGATGCCGCCCGTGCCGAAGCTGAAGAGGGCCTGCGCCGACTGGTCCGAGGTCACACCGGGCGGGGGCACCTCCCAGTAGTAGGACAGCGGGTTGAGCCAGGCCGCCACGCGGGCCTTCACGTGCGGTTCGGTCGAGCCCACGGCGAAGGCGCCCACGGCCGCCATGAGCAGACCGCACACGATCCAGCTCGTGCGCTCGGTGGCCACGTAGAGCATCACCACGAAGACGCCGAAGAAGATCAGCGAGGTGCCGAGATCGCGCTCGAAGACCAGGACCAGCATCGAGATGATCCACACCGTGATGATGGGGCCGAGCTGGCGCATGGGCGGCAGGCGGACGCCGAGGAACTTGCGGCCCGTCAGGGCCAGGGAGTCGCGGTGGATGACCAGGTAGCCGGCGAAGAAGACCGCGATCATGATCTTCACGAACTCGCCGGGCTGCAGCGAGAAGCCGAAGAGGATGATCCAGCGCTTGGCGCCGTAGGTGTCCGCACCGAAGAACGCCGGTGCGATCAGCAGCACCAGCGAGACGGCCATCGTGATGTAGATGAAGCGCTGGAGCAGGCGGTGGTCGCGCAGGAAGGCCAGCACGAGGAGGCAGGCGGCGACGCCCACCACCGTCCACAGCAGTTGTCCGGGCGCGTTGGCGTCCGCGTCCCAGCGCTCGATGTAGCTCTGGTCGAGGCGATGCAGGAGCACCAGCCCCAGCCCCGTGAGCAGCAGGGCGAGGGGCAGGATCAGCGGATCCGCATAGGCCGCGAACCGGCGCACGCCCAGGTGTCCCACCAGCGCCAGCAGGGTCAGGCTGAGCGTGAAGCCCGCCAGGTTGGGCGGCAGCTCGTCGTTCATGGCGAGGCCCGCGGCGGCATGGCCGAAGACCGCGATGGCGGTGACGAAGACCAGGAGCAGCGCCTCGGTGCGGCGGCGGGCGCCGGCCGAGGTCAGGGGTTTCAGCCCGCGCACGGGATGCCGCCGACGTCCTTCGGGGTGAGGGAGGGGCGTGACGGTGTGGTCGGGGTTCCGGAAGCCTTCCGTCCGATCTGGTCGGCATTGAGGTGCTTTATCTTCATGTCGTCTATGACGTTTATGTCCTCGCGGTGGTTCCTCAGCCCCCGGGGCACTCGCTGCTGTCGCCGCCGCTGCGGCACTGCCGGCTCGGCTCGGTGGCGGCCGGATCCGGCTTGGTCTCCGCCGGGTGGCCGGTCTCGTACGAGGCGCCCGCCATGATCAGCAGCAGCCCGAGGAGCGCCACGGAAGCCAGGGCGTGCACGGTGGTGGAGAACGGTGCGCGCAGCCGACGGAAGCAGAGGGCGGTCAGCGTGGAGGCGCCGCACAGGACCCCGAGGACGGTGAACGCCGGGGCGGTGAGGGGCAGGCCCTGCCATTGGCCGGCGGCGCTGTCGGTGCGTTCGAGCAGCCCGAACTCGTCGACGGTGACGTAGAAGAGGGCCACGAGCGACACCGCTCCCAGTGCCAGGGCGGTGAGGAGGGCCACGGTGAGGTCCGCTCCCCAGTGCATCGGCTTGCGTGCCGGGCGTGCCGGGCGTGCCGGGTGTGCCGGGTGTGTCGGACGGGTCGTCATGTACGGCAGTCTCGCGGGCGGTGTGCGTTGCCGTACAGGGGGCTGCGCCCGGAGCTCCCGGGGCTCCGCCCCGGACCCCGCGCCTCAAGCGCCGGCGGGGCTGGATTTGGTCGCTGCCGGCTGGCGGAAGCGGCTCAGGGCGGCCGCTGCCGTTCGGGTCGGGTAGATCAGGACCAGTGCGCCTGCGGTGGCCGGGCCGAGCCAGACCAGGGCGTTGCGCCGGACGGCCGTATCCGCCTGCGGCCCGCTGACGGTCACCGCCACCGGGCCGGCCGGCGGGGTATCGAACACGGTGTCCACCTCGACCGCCGTGAGGGTGAACGAGCCGTCGGCCGCAGTGAAGCTCCCCGTGCAGGTCAGGGCGCGCTCGCCCGCCTGGTACGGGGCCTCCCGGCACTGCTCGGCGCGGAACGTGCCCGCCACGCCGGTCAGCTGGATCGCCAGGCGCGGCGCGGCGCTCGACAGGAGGTAGACCCCGGCCGCGAGGCAGACGGTGATCGGGATCGACCGCCGCCGCCATCCCGCGTGCGGCCTGCCCGGGCCGAGTCTGGTCATGGCGCGAGCGTAGTGATCCCGAACGCGCGTACGCCCGTGTTTCCGGGGTTCAGGGGCGGGATCGCGCAACGCCGTACGGCGAGAATTGGCACTCCGCTTGACCGAGTGCTAATCGCCGGAATAGTGTCGCACCTGGCACTCGCCCCGGGTGAGTGCCAACACAGCGACAGGCAGATCCGGCACCCGCGACGACGGATCGACCTGGTCGCCACCTCAGACAGTTAACCCCGGATCTCCGAAGGGGGAGGTCGGATCGTGACGACCGCCAGCTCCAAGGTTGCCATCAAGCCGCTTGAGGACCGCATCGTGGTCCAGCCGCTCGACGCCGAGCAGACCACGGCCTCCGGCCTGGTCATCCCGGACACCGCGAAGGAGAAGCCCCAGGAGGGCGTCGTCCTCGCCGTGGGCCCGGGTCGCTTCGAGGACGGCCAGCGTCTCCCGCTGGACGTCAACGTCGGCGACATCGTGCTGTACAGCAAGTACGGCGGCACCGAAGTGAAGTACAGCGGCGAGGAGTACCTCGTCCTCTCGGCTCGCGACGTGCTCGCGATCGTCGAGAAGTAATTCGCTTCTCCAGTACTGCTTTGAGCTGCGCCCCTGGTCACCCCGCTGATTGCCGGGCGGCGAGGGGCGCAGTTCGTTAAACCCGAGTTTTCGAGAGGGCTGAACCGCTCCCATGGCGAAGATCCTGAAGTTCGACGAGGACGCCCGTCGCGCCCTCGAGCGCGGCGTCAACAAGCTTGCCGACACGGTCAAGGTGACGATCGGCCCCAAGGGCCGCAACGTCGTCATCGACAAGAAGTTCGGCGCGCCCACCATCACCAACGACGGTGTCACCATCGCTCGCGAGGTCGAGCTGGACGACCCGTACGAGAACCTGGGCGCCCAGCTCGTGAAGGAGGTGGCGACCAAGACCAACGACATCGCGGGTGACGGCACCACCACCGCCACCGTGCTGGCCCAGGCGCTGGTCCGCGAGGGTCTGCGCAACGTCGCCGCCGGCGCTTCCCCGGCCGCCCTGAAGAAGGGCATCGACGCCGCGGTCAAGGCCGTGTCCGAGGAGCTCCTCGCGACCGCCCGCCCGATCGAGGACAAGTCCGACATCGCCGCCGTGGCCGCGCTCTCCGCGCAGGACCAGCAGGTCGGCGAGCTCATCGCCGAGGCGATGGACAAGGTCGGCAAGGACGGTGTCATCACCGTCGAGGAGTCCAACACCTTCGGCCTGGAGCTGGAGTTCACCGAGGGCATGGCCTTCGACAAGGGCTACCTCTCGCCGTACATGGTCTCCGACCAGGAGCGTATGGAGGCCGTCCTCGACGACCCGTACATCCTGATCAACCAGGGCAAGATCTCGTCCATCCAGGACCTGCTGCCGCTGCTCGAGAAGGTCATCCAGGCGGGTGGCTCCAAGCCGCTGCTGATCATCGCCGAGGACGTCGAGGGCGAGGCGCTCTCCACCCTCGTCGTCAACAAGATCCGTGGCACCTTCAACGCCGTGGCCGTCAAGGCCCCCGGCTTCGGTGACCGCCGCAAGGCGATGCTCCAGGACATGGCCACCCTCACCGGTGCCACCGTCATCGCCGAAGAGGTCGGCCTCAAGCTCGACCAGGCCGGTCTGGACGTGCTGGGCTCCGCCCGCCGCGTGACCATCTCCAAGGACGACACCACCATCGTCGACGGTGCCGGCTCCTCCGACGAGGTCCTCGGCCGCGTCAACCAGATCAAGGCCGAGATCGAGTCCACCGACTCGGACTGGGACCGCGAGAAGCTGCAGGAGCGCCTGGCGAAGCTCGCCGGCGGCGTCTGCGTCATCAAGGTCGGCGCCGCCACCGAGGTGGAGCTCAAGGAGAAGAAGCACCGCCTCGAGGACGCCATCTCGGCGACCCGCGCCGCGGTCGAGGAGGGCATCGTCTCCGGCGGTGGCTCCGCGCTCGTCCACGCCGTGAAGGTGCTGGAGGACAACCTGGGCCTGTCCGGCGACGAGGGCACGGGTGTCGCGGTCGTCCGCCGCGCCGCCGTCGAGCCGCTGCGCTGGATCGCCGAGAACGCCGGTCTCGAGGGTTACGTCATCACCTCGAAGGTCGCCGAGCTCGACAAGGGCCAGGGCTTCAACGCCGCTTCCGGCGAGTACGGCGACCTGGTCAAGGCCGGCGTCATCGACCCGGTCAAGGTCACCCGCTCCGCGCTGGAGAACGCCGCTTCCATCGCCTCCCTGCTGCTCACGACCGAGACCCTGGTCGTCGAGAAGCCGGCGGAGGAAGAGGCCGAGGCCGGTCACGGCCACGGTCACGGCCACAGCCACTGAGGCTGACGGCCTGAAGGGCTGAACGCCTGAACGGACAAGGCCCCCGCCGCACGCGAGTGCGGTGGGGGCCTTTCCGTTCTCCCGGCCGGCGTGCGGTCGGGCCGTGCGCTACTCCATCACTCCCAGCTGCCGCATGAGGGACATGGCGTCGTAGTGCCACCAGCCTTCCTTGATCATGCCGTCCTCGCAGCGGAAGGTGGTGGTGCCGTCCATGGAACAGGTCTTGCCGGTGTTGGCGATGCCCATGAAGTCGGCCTTCTGGGTGCCGGTCCACGTCCACACGGTGGTGACGCAGTCGTCCTGCGCGAGCTGCGCCTTCTTCGTGAACGTGAAGTCGAAGGCGTTCCGCCAGCCCGTCACGTCCTCGCGGATCGCGTCGCGGCCGATGCTCGGCTCCGTGCCCTTCATGACGTCGTGGTCCATGTAGTCCGGGGCGAAGACCTCGTCGATCGCGCTCATGTCGCCCTTCAGCGCGATGTCGTCGAACATCCGGTTCACCATCATGGTGTTGAGGTGCTCGTCGCGGACGACGTCGAGGTTGGTGAAGGTCGGCATGCCCTCGCAGAGGGCCACCATCTCCTGGAACATCCGGTCCGTTTCCGGCAGGCCCGAGTTCTTCATGGCCTCTTCGTACGAGGGGAACTCGACCAGCTCGACGTAGTGGTTCTGGGACTCGCGGTCCTTGCCCATCATGCTGTGGGTCACCGTGCGCTTGCCCTGGCTCTGCGCGACGTACTTGTCGAGGAGGGCGTTCAGGGCCTCGGGCTGCTTGGTCTCGTAGTCGACTATCTGTACGAATCTGGTCATGGTGTCTCCCGGGCTCGATGGGGCACATCCAGTCTAGGAAGAATTCACCCTTTCGGCCCGGTTTGTCACTGGGGTCCGTACTTCCGTCCCGTACGCGAGGACACCCCGCCCAGCAGCCCGCGCGGGGTCAGCTTCACCACGCCCATCAGTGCCTTGTAGCGGGGGTCCGGGATCGAGACGGTCTTGCCGCGCGCCAGGTCGGCCAGGGCTGCGGCCACCAGCTTGTCGGCGTCGAGCCACATCCAGCCGGGGATGTTGTCGGTGCCCATGCCGGCCCGCTGGTGGAACTCGGTACGGACGAATCCCGGGCACAGCGCCATCAGCCGCACCCCGGAGCCCGCCAGGTCCTTCGCCGCCCCCTGGGTGAACTGCACGACCCACGCCTTGCTGGCCCCGTACGTGCCGCGCGGCACGAAGGCGGCGACCGAGGCCACGTTGATCACGCCGCCGCGGCCGCGCGAGCGCATCGATTCGGCGGCTGCCGACGTCAGCCGCAGGACGGCCTCGATGTGCACCTTCAGCATCGTCAGCTCGTCGGCCATGGTGACCTCGAGGTAGCGGCCCTTGTTGCCGAAGCCCGCGTTGTTGACCAGGAGGTCCACGGGGTGCGTGCGGTCGGCCAGCCGCTCCTCGACGGCCGCGATGCCCTCCTCCGTGGAGAGGTCGGCGGTCAGCACCTCGGCCTCGATGCCGTGCCGGTCGTGGAGCTCGGTGGCCTGCTCGCCGAGCCGCTTGGTGTCGCGTGCCACCAGCACCAGGTTGTGCCCCTGGGCCGCGAGCCGCCTGGCGAAGGCGGCGCCGATGCCCGCCGTGGATCCCGTAATCAACGCAGTCGTCATAGGCGCAACCTAGCGGCCCCCGGTGACGGCTCTACTGCGCCCCGTTCGACGACCCGTACTTCTCGATGTACTCGTGCACGTCCGCGTGGGCCTCCGGCTCCATCGCGGCGCCCGCCGCCAGGGTGCGCGGCATCAGGCTCCGCTCGGTGGTGAAGGCCCGGAACCAGAGCGAGACCGTCACGTCGTGGTCGGGGCGGTGGATGATCTCGACCGGGTCGCCGGGGGAGACGTGCCCCTCCTCGATCACGCGCAGGTACGCGCCCGGCCGCATCCCCTGGGTGAACCGCCTGACCCAGGCGCGCTCGCCGAGCGCTCCCTGGAAGGTCCGGCACGGGATGCGGGCCGAGGCCACTTCGACCACGAGGTCCGGGCCGACCCGCCAGCGGTCGCCGAGCCGCGCGCCGTTCAGGTCGATGCCGGAGGTCGTGAAGTTCTCGCCGAAGATCCCGCCGGGCAGCTCGCGGCCCAGTTCGGCCTCCCACCAGTCCAGGTCCTCGCGGGCGTACGCGTACACGGCCTGGTGGTCGCCGCCGTGGTGGCGCCGGTCGCAGACGGCGTCACCTTCGAGGCCGCTCCCGTGGCCGGTGGCCTTCGAGCCGGGGGCGAAGACGCGGACCGGCCCGGGGACCGGGCGCTTGCCGTGGCCCGTCACCCCGCCTTCCGCGTCGGTGTAGTCGACGGCCGTCGCGCGGCCGAGGTTCACGGAGGCGAGATGCATGGGTCCCATGGGGGTCACGCTAGCCGGATCGCCCCAAAGCGTCACGGGAGTATTCGCGCAGTGATCAAAGCAGGGCTTATGCTCGAAGGGTGATAGAGGCACGTCATCTCCGGGTCCTGCGCGCCGTCGCCGGGACCGGTTCCTTCTCCGCCGCCGCCCGCGAGCTGGGCTGCACCCAACCGGCCGTGTCCCAGCAGATGAAAGCGCTGGAGCAGTCCGCCGGCACGCCGCTGCTCATCCGCACCGGCCGCGAGATGCGGCTGACCCAGGCCGGTGAGGCCCTGGTCCGGCACGCCGCGGGGATCCTGGCCGGGCTGACGGCGGCCGAGGAGGAGGTCGCGGCCATCGCCGGGCTGCGCGCGGGGAGGGTCCGCCTCGTCTCCTTCCCCAGCGGCAGCTCGACCCTGGTGCCGACCGCGCTCGCCGCGATGCGCGCCGAGCATCCGGGCACCCGCATCTCGCTGGTAGAGGCCGAGCCGCCGCGCTCGGTGGAGATGCTGCGCGAGGGCGACTGCGACCTGGCGCTGGCGTTCCGGTACGGCGGTTCGGCCGGGTCGGCCGCCGAGTGGGAGGACCTGGTGGTGCGGCCGCTGCTGACGGACCGGCTCGTCGGCCTGGTCCCCGAGGGGCACCGGCTGGCCGGAGCGGACCGGGTGGGCATGGCGGAGCTGGCCGACGAGCCCTGGATCGCGGGCTGCCCGCGCTGCCGCCGCCATCTGGTGGAGGTGTGCGAGGGCGCGGGCTTCACCCCCCGCATCGACTTCGCCACCGACGACTACCCGGCGGTGGTCGGACTGGTCGGCGCCGGGCTGGGCGTCGCGGTGCTGCCGGAGCTCGCGGTGGAGTCCGTACGGGCCAAGGGAGTGAGCACCCTGGCCGTGGAACCGGCCGTGGAGCGGGAGGTCGTGGCGCTGACCCTGCCCGACCTGGCCAGGGTGCCGGCCGTGGCCGCGACCCTGGCCGAGCTGGAACGGGCCGCCGCGCGCTGACCGTGGGGGGCGCGCCGACCCTGCCCGCGCGCCGTACGCATGCACGCGCGCGCCGACCGTTCGCGCCTGCCGCACGCACGCGCCGGCCGTACGCACACGGGTTCGTGCGCACGGCCGAACGCGTGACGTGCGGGCCGGAGTCCCGGCACGCCCGGGCGCGGGCGGCGGTTCGGAGGGATTCGGGATTCGAGGGTCGGGGATCGGAGGTGAAACGTTCCTTCAGGCGTTTCGTCTCGTGTTCCGTCAGTGCGGCGTGATCGGTGCGATCGCACTCGACGCGGGGATCAGGCGGTGCCTGGCGCGTCCCATCAGTTCCTCGCGTTCGTCCTCGGTGAGGCCGCCCCACACGCCGTAGGGCTCGCGGACGGCGAGTGCGTGCGCGGCGCATTCCGAACGCACCGGGCATCTCATGCAGACCTCTTTAGCCGAGGCCTCGCGCGCGCTCCTCGCCGCGCCCCGCTCGCCTTCCGGGTGGAAGAAGAGGGAGCTGTCGACCCCGCGGCAGGCGGCGAGCAGCTGCCAGTCCCAGAGGTCGGCGTTCGGTCCTGGGAGGCGGGAGAAATCTGCCATTGGTAGTCCTCTTGGTGCCGGTACTGAGGCGGATACGGGCCATGTCTCCAAGGGTCTCCACACCTACTGTCGGAGTAGATGTAAATATGACTCATTGGGAATCTAGCCTCAGACATGTGCCAAACGGAAGGAAAGCCGCCAAATAGGGCATAGCTCCAGATGGAGGACAGATGACTTGTGGCGCCCGTGTCGTGATCGGTTCCTCACGTAGAGTGCCGAAGGTGTCCGTCCGACCCGTAACTCTTTCGAGTGACCATCGTTGAGAGTGCGAAGGCGGTTGAACCAAGAAGTTCGCGGACAGGTGTCCGAGAGCATCGACCGCACAGGTGACGATACGTACCAGCCTGGAGGCTCAAGGTGACGCGCATCAGCAGCTGCGGAGGGCGGTCATGACTTCCGTCCTCGTCTGCGACGACTCCCCGCTTGCCCGAGAGGCGCTCCGTCGCGCGGTTGCCACCGTGCCCGGCGTCGAGCGTGTGACGACGGCTGCCAACGGCGAGGAAGTCCTCCGCCGCTGGGGCGCCGACCGCTCCGACCTGATCCTGATGGATGTCCGGATGCCCGGGCTCGGCGGTGTGGAGACGGTCCGCCGTCTCCTCTCGGCCGACCCCGGCGCCCGCATCATCATGCTGACGGTCGCCGAGGACCTGGACGGCGTGGCCCTCGCGGTCGCCGCCGGGGCCCGCGGCTACCTGCACAAGGACGCCTCGCGCGCCGAGCTGCGGGCCACGGTCACCCAGGCGCTCGCCGACCCGACCTGGCGACTGGCCCCGCGCCGGCTCCGCTCGGCCGAGATGGGCGCCGCGCCCACGCTCACCGCGCGTGAGATCCAGGTGCTGGAGGGCATGAGCCACGGCCGGTCCAACGCGGAGATCGGGCGCGAGCTCTTCCTCTCCGAGGACACGGTCAAGACCCACGCCCGCCGGCTCTTCAAGAAGCTCGGCGCCTCGGACCGTGCGCACGCCGTCGCGCTCGGTTTCCGCTGGGGCCTCGTGCGCTGACTCCGCCCGGCGACGGTGAGCCCCGCCGTACCCGGTGCGCACCCGGGGGTTGGCGGGGCACAATCCGGGGGACGTGTCGCTTCGTGCGCGATGCCGCATCCTTGAGGGTGTGCCGCATTCTTGGAAATGTGGGGTCCCCGTCCTCGGGGACCATTCGGCCGAGCGGGAGGGGAGGGCGCAAGCATGAGTTCAGGCGCACCCGCTCATAACGCTTCGACGCATGAAACGGGCCGCGGTGCCGCGGATCCGCCGGCGCCAAGGCACCATGGATTGATGCGTGAAGACGAGGCCCCGGGGTCACCCGCGGCCACAGGCCCCACCGGCGCCGCCAAGGGCGGCAGCGCCGGGGCCGTCAGCGCGCTCGTGCGCCGGGCCGTGGAGGGCGACGAGCAGGCCACTCACGATCTGCTCGCCTTCGTGCACCCCCTTGCCATCCGCTACTGCCGCACCCGCCTCTCCCGCCTCCCCGGTGACGCCCGTCACTTCGTCGAGGACCTGGCGCAAGAGGTCTGCGTCGCCGTCCTGATGGCCCTGCCGCGCTACCGGGACACCGGGCGGCCCTTCGAGGCGTTCGTCTTCGCCATCGCCGCGCACAAGGTCGCCGACCTGCAGCGGGCCGCCATGCGGCATCCGGGCAGTACGGCCGTCCCGTCCGACGAGATGCCCGAGCGCCCCGACGACTCGCTGGGGCCGGAGGAGCGGGCGCTGCTGAGCAGTGACGCCGCCTGGGCCAAGAAGCTGCTGGCGAACCTGCCGGAGAACCAGCGCGAGCTGCTCGTACTGCGCGTCGCCGTCGGGCTGACCGCGGAGGAGACCGGGCAGATGCTCGGGATGTCCCCCGGCGCGGTGCGGGTGGCCCAGCACCGGGCGCTCAGCCGGCTCCGCGCGCTCGCAGAGCAGTAGATCGCGCCGCGAAACTTGTAGCAATATACGAAAATGGCCGTCGATCTTCATCGTGGAATGAGACGCGGCGCGATCCCGTTAGCATGGACATCCGCGCTGAGCAAGACCATTTGGGAAGGTGTCATGACCGCCGACGGAGTGCCCGACAAATTCGCCACGCTCGGACTGACCTACGACGACGTGCTGCTGCTGCCGGGCGCGTCGGACATGGCGCCCGATGCGATCGACACCTCTTCCCTCATCTCGCGCAACGTGCGGGTGAACGTTCCGCTGCTGTCCGCGGCCATGGACAAGGTCACCGAGTCCCGCATGGCCATCGCGATGGCCCGCCAGGGCGGCGTCGGTGTCCTGCACCGCAACCTCTCCATCGCCGACCAGGCCAACCAGGTCGACCTGGTCAAGCGCTCCGAGTCCGGCATGGTCACCGACCCCATCACGGTGCACCCGGACGCGACGCTCCGCGAGGCCGACGAGCTCTGCGCGAAGTTCCGCATCTCCGGCGTCCCGGTGACCGACCCCGCGGGCAAGCTGCTCGGCATCGTCACCAACCGCGACATGGCCTTCGAGTCGGACCGCAGCCGCCAGGTGCGCGAGGTCATGACCCCGATGCCCCTGGTCACGGGCAAGGTCGGCATCTCCGGCGTGGATGCCATGGAGCTGCTGCGCCGCCACAAGATCGAGAAGCTGCCGCTGGTCGACGAGGCGGGCGTCCTCAAGGGCCTCATCACGGTCAAGGACTTCGTCAAGGCCGAGAAGTACCCGAACGCCGCCAAGGACAAGGACGGCCGGCTGCTCGTCGGTGCCGCGGTCGGCGTGGCCGGCGACGCCTACGAGCGCGCCCAGGCCCTGATCGAGGCGGGCGCCGACTTCATCGTCGTCGACACCGCCCACGGCCACTCCCGCCTGGTCGGGGACATGGTCGCCAAGATCAAGTCGAACTCCTCCGTCGACGTCATCGGCGGCAACGTCGCCACCCGCGACGGCGCCCAGGCGCTCATCGACGCCGGCTGCGACGGCATCAAGGTCGGCGTCGGCCCCGGCTCCATCTGCACCACCCGCGTCGTCGCCGGCATCGGCGTCCCGCAGGTCACCGCGATCTACGAGGCCTCGCTGGCCGCCAAGGCCGCGGGCGTCCCGGTCATCGGCGACGGCGGCCTGCAGTACTCCGGCGACATCGCGAAGGCCCTGGTCGCGGGCGCCGACACGGTGATGCTCGGCTCGCTGCTCGCGGGCTGCGAGGAGTCCCCGGGCGAGCTGCTCTTCATCAACGGCAAGCAGTTCAAGTCGTACCGCGGCATGGGCTCGCTCGGCGCGATGCAGTCCCGCGGTGAGCAGCGTTCCTTCTCCAAGGACCGCTACTTCCAGGAGAACGTGGGCGGCGACGACAAGCTCATCCCCGAGGGCATCGAGGGCCAGGTCCCCTACCGCGGCCCGCTCTCCGCGGTCGTGCACCAGCTCGTCGGCGGCCTGCGCCAGTCGATGTTCTACGTCGGCGGCCGCACCGTCCCCGAGCTGCAGGACCGGGGCCGCTTCGTCCGGATCACCTCGGCGGGCCTCAAGGAGAGCCACCCGCACGACATCCAGATGACGGTCGAGGCTCCCAACTACAGCCGCAAGGGCTGATCACGACACCGCCGAAGGGGCGGGCCCGTCCGGGCCCGCCCCTTCGGCGTGCCCGCGCGTACGTCCGTACAGCGGTCACCGGAACGCAGGTCCCCGGGGTTCGGGGATACTGGACGGGCAGACCCAGAGGAAAGGCCACCACACGTGACTGAGATCGAGATCGGGCGCGGCAAGCGCGGCCGCAGGGCGTACGCGTTCGACGACATCGCCATCGTCCCGAGCCGGCGTACCCGGGACCCGAAAGAGGTCTCGATCGCCTGGCAGATCGACGCGTACCGCTTCGAGCTCCCCTTCCTGGCCGCCCCCATGGACTCGGTCGTCTCCCCGCAGACCGCGATCCGCATCGGCGAGCTCGGCGGCCTCGGTGTGCTGAACCTCGAAGGCCTGTGGACCCGGTACGAGGACCCGCAGCCGCTGCTCGACGAGATCGCGGAGCTGGACGAGGCGACGGCGACCCGCCGCCTCCAGGAGATCTACTCCGCCCCGATCCAGGCCGACCTGATCCGCGCGCGGATCAAGGAGGTGCGCGACTCGGGCGTCGTCACCGCCGCCGCGCTCTCCCCGCAGCGCACCGCCGAGTTCTCCAAGGCCGTCGTCGACGCGGGCGTGGACATCTTCGTCATCCGCGGCACCACGGTGTCGGCCGAGCACGTCTCCGGCGCCGCCGAGCCGCTCAACCTGAAGCAGTTCATCTACGAGCTGGACGTCCCGGTCATCGTGGGCGGCTGCGCCACCTACACGGCGGCCCTGCACCTGATGCGCACCGGCGCCGCGGGCGTGCTGGTCGGCTTCGGCGGCGGCGCCGCGCACACCACGCGCAACGTCCTCGGCATCCAGGTCCCGATGGCGACCGCCGTCGCGGACGTGGCCGCGGCCCGCCGCGACTACATGGACGAGTCCGGCGGCCGCTACGTGCACGTCATCGCCGACGGCGGCGTGGGCTGGTCGGGCGACATCCCGAAGGCCGTCGCCTGCGGCGCCGACGCCGTGATGATGGGCTCCCCGCTGGCCCGCGCCACCGACGCGCCCGGCAAGGGCAACCACTGGGGCATGGAGGCCGTCCACGAGGACGTGCCGCGCGGCAAGAAGGTCGACCTCGGCACGGTCGGCACCACCGAGGAGATCCTCACCGGCCCGTCGCACACCCCGGACGGCTCGATGAACATCTTCGGCGCGCTGCGCCGCTCGATGGCCACCACCGGCTACAGCGAGCTCAAGGAGTTCCAGCGGGTCGAGGTCACGGTCGCGGACTCGCAGCACAGCCGCTGATCCGTTCCCGGACACACGTCAGGCCCGGCCCGCATCCGCGGGGCCGGGCCTGACGGCGTTTCCGGGGCCGGGCCTGATCAGGCGGCCGTCTTGCGGGCGGTCTGGAAGGCCAGGACCGCACCGATGGCGAAGAACAGGAAGGACATCGGGTCGAGGTCCTCCTTCCAGGACGCCTGGACCAGGTCGAAGCCGTTCGTGAGGAGGTCCATCACGCTGGAGTTGAGGACGTCCGCGCCGATGATGGCGGTACCGAGCAGCTGGCCCGCGACGACCGCGCCGATGGCGAGGACCGCGCTGACCACCGGGAGGACCGGGTTGCTGCCGCCGAGCTTGCCGGCGGCGAAACCGACGATGATGCCCACGCCGACGGCGGCGTAGCCGATCTCGTGCTTGGTGGAGCCGATGATGGCGCCGTAGATCGCGGCCGCGACCAGGGCCGCGACGACCGCGGCGGCGATGCCGAGGCCGATGTTGCCCGTGCGGGCCGGGGCCGGGGCGGGGGCCTCGGTGAAGGAGTCGGGCGCGGGCGGCTGGAAGTTCTGGCTCATGCGGAGATCCCCCCCAGGGAATCGTGGGCACACGTGTCCTGGGGGACGTATGTGCGAGATAAAGAAGTGACGCCGCAGGCTAGCAGTCGCTTACGACATCCGTGAGGGGGATTTTCCGGGCACTTACAGCCGGTGCGCGGCGCCCGCCGGGCTGGCTCCGCGGGTGTCCAGGAGCAACTGGGCCTTCACCGCGAGGCCTTGCAGGTCGTAGGTGCGGTGGTGCTGGAGCAGGATCGTGAGGTCGGCGTTGGCGGCGGCCTCGTACAACGATTCGGCGCGCGGCACCGGCTGGTCCCGTACCCGCCAGCCCGCGATGTACGGGTCGTGGTAGCTGATCAGCGCGCCCAGGTCGAGGAGGCGGCTGGCGATCTCGCGCGCCGGGGAGCCCTCCTGGTCGGCGAGGTCGGGCTTGTAGGTGACGCCCAGGAGCAGGACGCGGGCGCCGCGTGCGGACTTTCCGTGCTCGTTCAGCAGGGTGGCGGAGCGCTGGATGACGTACTGCGGCATCCGGTTGTTGATCTCCTGCGCCAGGCCGACCATGCGCAGCGGGTGGCCCGGGGTGCGGGTGGTGTGGGGGAGGTAGTTGGGGTCGAGGGGGACGCCGTGGCCGCCGACGCCGGGGCCGGGGCGGAAAGCCTGGAATCCGTACGGCTTGGTCTCGGCGCAGCGGATGACGTCCCACAGGTCGACGCCGAGGTCGTGGCAGAGGACCGCCATCTCGTTCATGAGGGCGATGTTGACGTGCCGGTAGTTCGTTTCGAGGAGCTGTACGGTCTCGGCCTCGCGCAGGCCGCGGGCGCGGACCACCTTCTCGCTGAGGCGGGCGTAGAAGGCGTGCGCGGACTCGGTGCAGGCGGGGGTGAGGCCGCCGATCACCTTCGGGGTGTTGGCGATGCCGTGGGTGCGGTTGCCGGGATCGAGCCGGCTGGGGGAGTAGGCCAGGTGGAAGTCGCGGCCGGCCCGGAGTCCGGAGCCCTCTTCGAGGATGGGGCGCAGGTACTCCTCGGTGACGCCCGGGTGGACGGCGGATTCGAGGATGACCGTGGTGTGCGGGCGCAGGCGGGCGGCGAGCGCGCGGCCCGCCTCGCCGACGGCCGAGAGGTCGAGGGCGCGGTCGGCGCCGAGGTGGGTGGGGGCGCAGATGACGGCGGTGCGGACCCGGCCGAGCTCGGCGGGGTTGGTGGTGACCCGGAATCCCGCTGCCGACATGCGGCGGATCTCGGCGGCTGTGAGGGTGGAGTCCGTGACCGGACCGCTGTCGTAGCCGACCGTCTCGATCCCGGCGGCCACGGCCGCCTGGGCGAGGGGGAGGCCGAGATGGCCGAGTCCGATGACGGCGAGGTCTGCGGGCATGGGGGTGCCGTCCCTTCCCTGACACGAGGGGGATGTGCGCTGGGGCCCCGTGGACGGATAGGCCACGCAGGGAGCTGGCGCAATGTCAGACTAGGCGTATATATGACAGATATGTCGCATTCCAGGGTGAAGGCCACCGTTGTGTTGTCCACAGGCAGTGGCTGATGTGGGTGCGGCCGGTCAGAATCGTGAAAACGGGGATGTGAGCGGGATCACCCGCACCACGCGGGCACGTCCGTACGACGCGGGAACACCCGCACCAACGGGAGGCAGCCGTGAGGACAGCGACACTCGGACCGGCGCAGCGCGCCGAGGCCCTCGCCCGGATGGCCGAACGGGAACTGGACGTCCTGGTCGTGGGCGCGGGCGTGGTCGGCGCCGGCACCGCGCTCGACGCCGTGACCCGGGGCCTGTCGACCGGCCTGGTGGAGGCGCGCGACTGGGCCTCCGGCACCTCCAGCCGGTCCAGCAAGCTGATCCACGGCGGCCTGAGATACCTGGAGATGCTCGACTTCGCCCTCGTGCGCGAGGCCCTGAAGGAGCGCGGCCTGCTGCTGGGGCGCCTCGCCCCGCACCTGGTGAAGCCGGTGCCGTTCCTGTACCCGCTGCAGCACAAGGGCTGGGAGCGCTTCTACGCGGGCTCGGGCGTCGCGCTGTACGACGCCATGTCCGTCTCCAGCGGCCACGGACGCGGCCTGCCCGTCCACCGGCACCTCTCGCGCAGGCGCGCCCTGCGGGTGGCGCCGGCGCTGCGCAAGGACGCGCTGGTGGGGGCCCTGCAGTACTACGACGCCCAGATGGACGACGCGCGGTACGTCGCCACGCTGGTGCGCACGGCCGCGGCGTACGGGGCGCACTGCGCCAACCGGGCGAGGGTGGTCGGCTTCCTGCGCGAGGGCGAACGGGTGGTCGGGGCGACGGTCCGCGACGTCGAGGGCGGCGGTGAGTACGAGATCCGCGCGAAGCAGGTGGTCAATGCGACGGGGGTGTGGACGGACGACACCCAGGCGCTGATCGGGGAGCGCGGACAGTTCCACGTGCGGGCGTCCAAGGGCATCCACCTGGTGGTCCCGAAGGACCGGATCCACTCCAGCAGCGGGCTGATCCTGCGGACCGAGAAGTCGGTGCTGTTCGTCATCCCGTGGGGACGGCACTGGATCATCGGGACCACGGACACCGACTGGGACCTCGACAAGGCGCATCCGGCGGCGTCGAGCGCCGACATCGACTACCTGCTCGAGCACGTGAACTCGGTGCTCGCGGTGCCGCTCACGCGGGACGACGTCCAGGGTGTGTACGCGGGCCTGCGGCCGCTGCTGGCGGGCGAGTCGGACGCGACGAGCAAGCTCTCCCGCGAGCACACGGTGGCGCACCCGGTGCCGGGGCTGGTGGTCGTCGCGGGCGGCAAGTACACGACGTACCGGGTCATGGCCAAGGACGCCGTCGACGAGGCCGTGCACGGGCTGGACCAGCGGGTCGCGGAATGCGTGACGGAGGACGTGCCGCTGGTGGGGGCCGAGGGCTACCACGCCCTGTGGAACGCGCGGGCGAGGATCGCGGGGCGGGCCGGACTCCATGTGGTGCGGGTGGAGCACCTGTTGAACCGTTTCGGGTCGCTGACGGAGGAACTGCTCGACCTGATCGCCGCCGACCCGGGACTGGCCCAGCCGGTCACCGGGGCGGAGGACTACCTGCGGGCCGAGATCGTGTACGCGGCCTCGCACGAGGGGGCGCGGCACCTGGACGACGTACTGACGCGGCGGACGCGGATCTCGATCGAGACCTTCGACCGCGGGACGGGGTCGGCGCGGGAGTGCGCGGAGTTGATGGCGCCGGTGTTGGGCTGGGACAAGCAGCAGATCGAGAAGGAAGTGGAGCACTACGAGAAGAGGGTCCAGGCGGAGCGGGAATCGCAGCGCCAGCCGGATGACCAGACGGCAGATGCGGCAAGGCTCGGTGCGCCCGACATCGTTCCGTTGTAAGTCCGCGATGCGGAAGGGGGAACCGCGGACCCGGGGCGCCCGTCAGTTGCGGAGTGAGGAACAATGAGGTTTCTGCCGGGGCGGGTTATAGCGGGCCCCGGCGGCTGCCGGGGCAGCCGGGGCAGGCTGCAGGAACGCAGAGGGGACGCATGTCGAAGCCGGAGAACACCGAGTCGCCTGCCGTTGGGCCTGCGGCGAAGTCCGAGGGTGCGTCTTCGGCCACGGCCGGGTCCGCTGCGGATGCGCAGCCCGTTGTGGCCGAGCCTGCCGTTGCGCCCGTGGCGGAGCCCGAGGACGCGGAGCCGGTTGCGGCTGCGCCCGCTGATGGTGGGAAGGCGGCCGTGAAGGCGAGCTCGAGCAAGGGCGCGCCCGTGGCGGAGCCGGAGGACGCGGAGCCGGTTGCGGCTGCTCCCAGGGCTGTTGATGGTGGGAAGGCGGCCGCGAAGGCGAGCTCGAGCAAGGGCGCGCCTGTGGATGCCGTGCCTGCGGATACCGCGCCTGCGGATGCAGAGGCGGATGATGCCGGCAAGGGTGCGGCAGAGCCGGAGGACGCCAAGCCGGTTGCTGCTGCGGCTGCTGACGGTGGGAAGGGTGCCGCCAAGCCGAACCTGAGCAAGGCTGCGGCGCAGGCCGATGGGGCGAAGCCGGCTTCCGGGAAGGCCCCGGCCGCGGCCCCGGCTGCGGGCGCTGAAACGGTCAATCCCGTCGTCGAGAAGGCCGATGCCGTGGCGGCGGCCGTCAAGGCGGCGGCTGCCAAGGCCGCTGCGGACGGGGGCACCGAAGGGCGGCTGCTGGCCGGGCGCTACCGGCTCGGAGCCGTGCTCGGCAAGGGCGGCATGGGTACCGTCTGGCGGGCCCAGGACGAGACCCTGGGCCGTACCGTCGCCGTCAAGGAGCTCCGCTTCAGCACCGGCGTCGACGAGGACGAGAAGCGCCGCCTCATCACCCGTACCCTGCGCGAGGCCAAGGCCATTGCCCGGATCCGGAGCGGCGGCGCCGTCACCGTCTACGACGTCGTCGACGAGGACGAGCGGCCGTGGATCGTCATGGAGCTCATCGAGGGACCCTCGCTCGCCGAGTTCGTCCGGGAGAACGGCACGCTGACCCCGCGCCGCGCCGCCGAGGTCGGCCTCGCCGTGCTCGACGTGCTGCGCGCCGCCCACGGCCAGGGGATCCTGCACCGGGACGTCAAGCCGTCCAACGTGCTCATCGCCGCCAACGGCCGGGTCGTCCTGACCGACTTCGGCATCGCGCAGGTGGAGGGCGACCCCTCCGTCACCTCCACCGGCATGCTCGTCGGAGCCCCCTCGTACATCTCCCCGGAGCGCGCCCGCGGTCAGAAGCCCGGCCCGCCCGCCGACATGTGGTCGCTCGGCGGCCTGCTGTACGCCTCCGTCGAGGGCGTGCCCCCGTACGACAAGGGCTCCGCCCTCGCCACCCTCACCGCCGTGATGACCGAGCCGGTCGAGCCGCCCAAGAACGCGGGCCCGCTGGCCGACGTCATCTACGGCCTGCTCGTCAAGGACCCCGCGCGGCGCCTCGACGACGACGGTGCCCGGGCCATGCTCACCGCCGTCGTGAACGCACCGGAGCCCGTCGCACCCCCGGTCGTGGCACCGAACGCGGAGGAGACCCGGCAGATATCGCTGGTCGACGCCAAGGAGGCCGCGGACAAGGCCGCTGCCGAAAAGGCGGAGAAGGCGGCCGAGAAGGCGGCGAAGAAGGAACGCGACCGGCGGGAGCGCGAGCAGCGCGAACGCGCCCGCGCCGCACTGAAGTCGGCCCGCAAGGAAGCCGCGGCAGCTGCGGCAGCCGCAGCTGCCGCGGCGGCCGTGCCCACCGCCTCGGCGGCCGAGGCCCCGGCCTCCGGCAAGCCCTCGCCCGTCGCCGCCCCGCTCACCGACGTCATGCCGCGGCGCACGATCGCGATGGCGGTGGCCGCCGTACTGGTGGTGCTCGCCGCGGTCGGTTCGCTGATCGCCTACGTGGTCGGCGGCGACGACGAGGACGGCAAGAAGGAGCAGGGCAAGAACGGCGGCAAGCCCACGCCGGTCGCCTCCGGCAACGTGACCCCGGGCGGCCAGGGCGGGACCACGCAGAACACCCCGCCGGCCGCCTCGCCGAACACGCCCCAGAACTCGCCGTCCTCCTCCGCGAACACCGGCGCGGGCGACCCCGGCACCACCAGCACCAGCCAGGGGCAGGGCGCCGCACCGGGCGGTGCGGGCGGCGGACTGCCGTCCGGGTTCGCCACGGTGACGGACCCCGGGTTCCACTTCTCCATGGCCATGCCCCAGGGCTTCCACCAGACGGGCATAGCCGGCAAGAACTCCGGCGCCATATACAGCCGTGACGGCGGTTTCCCGCGCATCCAGGTCGACTACAACGACAGCCCCGGCAGCGACGCGCGCAAGGCCTGGATGGAGCTGGAGCGGGCCGTGGCCGGCAGCAGCTCGGGCTACCGGCTGATCGGGATCAACCCGGTGAACTACCGGAACTATCCGACCGTCGCGGACTGGGAGTTCGAGCGGGTGCAGGACGGCATCAAGGTCCGCGTGCTCAACCGCGGTTTCAAGATGGACGCGACGCACGGCTACGCGATCATGATCAGCTGCCCGGCCGACCAGTGGGACGGCGCGGAGTGCACGCAGATGCGCAACGTGGCGTTCGAGACCTTCCAGCCGCTCGGCTGACCCCGGGACGCGGGCGGCCCCGGCGACGTATCGTGTCAGCGGGGCCACGGGGGACCCGGCGCACTCGGGGGAGGCGATGTGGAGGAGTACGCGGGCCGGATCCTGGCCCACCGTTACCGCCTGCCGCTGCCGCCGGACGACTACGCCGACTACGAACTCGTCGAGACCCGCGCCTTCGACACGCGCAGCGGGCAGGAAGTCCTCGTGCGGCAGGTCCCGTTGCCGGAGGTCGTGGACGCCGAGCTGATGGACGGGCCGCGGCCGCAGACCCTCCCCGCGGGGGAACTGCCGGCCGTGCGGCGCGCGATCGAGGCGGCGCAGGCCGCGGCCGCGATCCCGGACCACCCCCGGCTGGACCAGGTCTTCGACGTGTTCGCGGAAGACGGCTCGCTGTGGATAGTGAGCGAACTGGTTCCGGCCCGGCCGCTGGCCTCGCTGATCGCGGACGAACCGCTGAGCCCGTACCGGGCGGCGGAGGTGGCGTCGGACGTACTGACCGCGCTGCGGGTGCTGCACGCGCACGGGTGGACGCACCGGAACATCACCGTTCGGACGGTGCTGGTCTGCGAGGACGGCCGCGTGGTCCTGACGGGCCTGGCCGCGGGTGCCGCGGAGGAAGCACTGTGCGGGTACGACCCGGTCCCGCGGGACCCGGGTGCGGTCGCCTCCGGCGGTGAGGCGTGGGGCGCCGGGCCGGGCGGCGGGGGTCCGGACGCGGATGCGGGCGTGGGCGCGGGTGTTGGTGCCGGTGACGGTGTTCCGGGCCTCGGGCCCGCTGTTCTCGGCTCCGAGCCGTGGAGCGGGTCCTCCGGCGACGACGCGTGGGCCGCGGAACCTGGCGGTGGCTACGGCGGGAGTCCGGTCGCCCCCGGCGATGCGTACGGTCAGGGGTCCGGGGCGGTCGGGGGACAACCCGGCCACGGCGCAGGTGCCGGGGACCAGGCGTACGGCGCCGGGCCGGAGGTGAGCCCGCACGCGGAGCAGCCGTCGCCCGAGACGCAGGCGCGGTACGCGCCGTTGGTGGCGCCCGGATACGACACGGGGCCGCGCTACACGGACCACATCACCCCCGGGCGTGCCGAGGAGCGGCCCGACCTCCAGGCCGCGGCGCGGGCCGGAGCCATCGCCGCGTACCGGGCCGGGTCGCGGGCGGCCGCCGCCCGCGTCACCGAGCAGCGCAAGGCGGAAGCGGAGGCGGCAGGGGCCGCCGCGGCCGAGCCGGAGCCGAGGCGCGAGGGGTCGAACCTCCCGGAGGGGTACTCGTACCCGTACGGCGGCCCGCAGTCGGGCGCCACCGCCCCCTGGCACGGCGCCACGCCCCGCCGCCAGGCCCTCCCCCCGGCCGGGACACCACCGCAGGCCGAAGCGCCACGACCGGAGCTCCCCGCCCAGCCCACCGGACCGCACCCCGGGACGCCCGCCCTGTCCGCCGGCCAGCAGCCCGGGCTGCCCGCGCAGCTCGCCCTGCCGCAGGGGTACCGGCAGGCCGAGACCCCTGCTCCCGCACAGCCGTTGCCCGCGGGCGGCGTCGCGCCGCAGGGCGGGTCGGCCGGCCCCGGGTACACGCAGCCACAGCCGCAGCCCGGGTACGGGCGGCCGCAGCCGCAGCCGCAGCCGCAGCCGCAGGCCCCGGCGGGTGACGGCCGGGTGCCCGCTCGGCAGGCCGCGCCGGGAGGCCCTCCCCCCGGGTACGCGCAGCCGCAGGCGGGCCGGCCGCAGGCGGGCCGGCCGCGGAGTGGGCTGGATGCCGAGCGGGCTCGCCAGACGCGGATGGCCGTCGTCGGAGCGGTGACCGAGCGCTGGGCTCCCGAGCAGGCCCGCAGCGTGTCCGGGCCGTGGCAGCTGGCGGCCCCCGTCGGCCCCGCCACCGACCTCTGGGCGCTCGGCGCGCTGCTGTTCCGCGCCGTGCAGGGCCACGCCCCCTACCCGGAGGAGAGCGCGGCCGAACTCGTCGAGCTGGTCTGCGCCGAGCCGCCCGCCTTCGCGGAGGAGTGCGGCGCGCTGCGCCCGATCGTGGAGTCGCTGCTGCGCCAGGACCCGACCGAGCGGCCCGACTTCGAGGAGCTGCGCGGCTGGCTGCGTTCGCTCGTCCGGTCGGCGCCCGAGCCGGAGTCGGGCGCCGGTCCGGCCATGCTTCCGATGGCGGAGCCGGATCCCGCGCGCCTGCCCGTCGTACGCCGCCGCGGCGAACTCCACGGCCGGCACCGGAATCCGGCCAACACGCGCACCCGCAAGCCCCGCTCCCTCGGCCGGACCCTGCTCCTCGGGATCCTCGTCCTGCTCGCCGGCGGGGTGGCGTACGCGATGCTGTTCATGCCCCGCGCGGCGGACGGCGAGGGGCAGCCCGATGCCGCGCCGACATCCCCGAAGCAGCAGCAGAGCCGGGCTCCTTCCCACGTGCCCACCGGGACCCCCGAGTCCAAGCCCGCGGCCCAGACGACCGCGCCGCCGCAGAGCGCCCCGCCCGGCTACACCACCCAGCAGGACCCCGAGCACTTCGAGATCGCCGTCCCGGAGGGCTGGGAGCGCCGCAGCGTCAACGAGGCCGGTCAGGTGCGGTACGTCAGCGGGCAGTTCGTGCTGACCGTCGTGCCCGGCCGGGACAAGGTGGAGGGCAATCCCGACCCGGCGGCCTACCAGAAGGACAAGGAGCAGGAGCTGACCCCGTACCGCACCTCCACCTGGTCCTCCGTCGGCGACGTGAAGACGACGAAGGTCGGCCAGCAGCTCCAGGCCACCGGCCGCTACACGTGGATCGACGGCACCGGCCGCAACGTCTTCGCGCGCAACTTCGTCGTCGCGCTCGCCGGCAGCTATCACGTCGTCATGGTCACGGGACCGGAGGACGAGCAGGGCAAGGTCACCGAGGTCTTCGAGAAGGCCACGGCGAGTTACAAGTCCGGTGGCTGAGACCGTACTGACGACGGATCAGTACGGCGATTGCGTCACAGTGCCGCCTTTACGGCCCCGTGCGGTTCCGGCAGCACCCGTGGGCTCCGTAATCTGGCGGCCTGAAGTGTGGAGAGCGGCGGGATTTCGTGGAACAGCAGACAGGTGGGGGCACCGTGCTCGCGGGCCGGTACCGGCTCGTCGAGCCCATCGGCCGCGGCGGCATGGGCAAGGTGTGGCGCGCGCATGACGAGCTGCTGCACAGGACCGTCGCCGTCAAGGAACTGACGGCGGGTCTGTACGTCGCCCAGGCCGACCGGGACGTCATGCACGCCCGCACGCAGAAGGAGGCACGGGCCGCGGCCCGGATCCAGCACCCTGCGGTCGTCACCGTCCACGACGTGCTGGAGCACGACGACCGGCCCTGGATCGTCATGGAGTACATCGACGGTCCCTCCCTCGCCGACGCGGCCAAGGCGGCCGGGCGGATCGAGCCCCGCGAGGCGGCCAGGATCGGCCTGCACGTGCTGGGCGCGCTGCGCGCCGCGCACGCGGTCGGCGTGCTGCACCGGGACGTGAAGCCGGGCAACGTGCTGCTGGCCAAGGACGGCCGGGTGCTGCTCACGGACTTCGGGATCGCCGCGATCGAGGGGGACTCCTCCATCACGCGCACCGGCGAGATCGTCGGCTCCATCGACTACCTGGCCCCCGAACGGGTCACCGGCGGGACCCCCGGCACGGCCTCCGACCTGTGGTCGCTCGGCGCCACCCTCTACACGGCGGTCGAGGCCCGGTCGCCGTTCCGCCGTACCTCGCCCATCTCCAGCCTCCAGGCCGTCGTCAACGACGAGCCGCCCGCCCTGCGCCAGTCCGGGGCGCTGGGCCCGGTGATCACGGCCCTGCTGCGCAAGGACCCCGCGGAGCGCCCCTCGGCGGAGGAGGCCGAGCGGATGCTGCTGGAGGCGATGGAGGGCCGCGAGCCGAAGGCGGCGCAGGCGTACGTGCCCACGCGCGCGGTCACGCCGGAAGAGCTCGCCCCGGCGCAGGAGCCGCCCGAGGAGCGGCCCGCCCCCGTGGAGCCCGCGCAGACCGCCGCGCTGCCGGAACAGCCGGCTCCCGCGCCGGCCTCCGCCGACCAGGGCGGCGGCTGGCTCAAGCGCGCCGCGGTGGTGGCGCTGGTGGCGGCGCTGCTCGGCGGCGGCGGTGTGTTCGGGGTCCTCAAGTACACCGGGGGCTCGGAGGACGACAAGGTCGCGAGTGCGACGGGCGGGCAGTCGGGCGAGGACGGGAAGCCGCGGGCGGCGGCCCCGCCGGCCGGCTTCAACAAGGTCACCGACCCCATCGCCGGGTTCACCCTGTTCGTCCCGGACGGCTGGACGCGCAAGGCGAACGGCGACCAGATCGACTACACCCCGGACGACGGGAAGCACTTCATCCGGATCGCCGCCGACCCCACCCCGGACTACCAGGACCCGTACGCGCACCTGCTCGACCTGGAGAAGCAGGTGAAGAAGCGGACGGACTACAAGAAGGTGCGGCTGAACCAGAACACCTTCCGGGACAGCACCCGGGCCGCGCTCTGGGACTTCAGCTGGACGGAGAAGCAGACCCACCCCGGTCCGCGCCGGGCCAAGGAGCAGATGTACGTCGCCCCGGACGGCACGGAGTACGCGATCTACATGTCGAGCCCCATCGCCGACTGGGCCACGACCGAGCAGCAGTTCGACATCGTGCTCAGCGGCTGGGAGCCGCCCGCTCCGAAGTCCTGATTCCACCACTCCGCCAGCAATCACTGGCGGAAATGTCAAAATCCGGTTACCCACGGGTACCCAAAGGCTCGCGGGCGCAATACGCTCACCGCCATGACGGATTCGCAGGCCCCCGCCGCCCCTCTCCGGACCGCGCCGCAGCCCACCAACCCGGTAGCCCCGGCCCCGGCCGGCGCCCGTACCGCCGCCGACGTGGTCACTGCCGACCTGGTCGCCCGGCTGACCCGCGGAGTGATCGGCTCCGGCCGCACCGCCAACCACACCCCCTTCACCGGGGACCGGCTCGCGGAGCTTCCCGAGGCCACCCCCGAGGAGGTGGCCGAGGCCTTCGAGCGGGCCCGCGCCGCACAGCCCGCCTGGGCGGCCGTCCCCGCGCGCAAGCGGGCCGCGGTGCTGCTGCGCTTCCACGACCTGGTGCTGGCCCGGCAGGCCGAGGTCCTCGACCTCATCCAGCTGGAGACCGGCAAGGCCCGCCTGCACGCCCACGAGGAGGTCCAGGCGGTCGCCGTCGCGGCCCGCCACTACGGCCGGAAGGCCCCCGCGTACCTGCGCCCCAAGGGCCACACGGGTGCCATGCCCACGCTGACCAAGGTCACCGAGCTGCGCCAGCCGCGCGGGGTCGTCGGCCAGATCGCCCCCTGGAACTACCCGCTCGAGCTGTCGGTCGGCGACGCCCTGCCCGCCTTCGTCGCGGGCAACGCGCTGGTCATGAAGCCCGACACCGAGACCGCGCTGACCGCCCTGTGGGCCCGCGACCTGCTGATCGAGGCCGGTCTGCCCGCCGAGGTCTTCCAGATAGTGCTGGGCGAGGGCCCCGTGGTCGGCCCCGAGGTGGTCCGGCACGCGGACTACGTCTCCTTCACCGGCTCCACCCGTACCGGCCGCGAGGTCGCCCGGGGCGCCGCCGACCGCCTCGTCGGGGTCTCCCTCGAACTCGGCGGCAAGAACGCCATGCTCGTCCTGCACGACGCCGACATCGAGAAGGCCGCCGCGGGAGCCGTCCGCGCCTGCTTCTCCTCCGCCGGCCAGCTGTGCATCTCCATCGAGCGGCTCTACGTCCACGCCTCGATCGCCGACGCCTTCGTCGAGCGGTTCGCCGCCCGCACCAAGGCCATGCGCCTGGGCGGCTCGCTCTCCTACGGCGCCGACATGGGCTCCCTGGTCGGCGAACGCCAGCTGGAGACCGTGACGCGGCACGTCGACGAGGCCGTCGCCAAGGGCGCCACCCTCGTCGCCGGCGGCACCGCCCGCCCCGACATCGGCCCGCTCTTCTACGAGCCGACCATCCTCGACGGCGTCGAGGCGCCCATGGCGGTCTGCGGCGAGGAGACCTTCGGCCCCGTCGTCTCCATCTACCGGTTCACCGACGAGGACCAGGCCATTGCGGAGGCCAACGCCACCGCCTACGGCCTCAACTCCAGCGTCTGGACCAAGGACTCCCGCCGCGGCCACGCCGTCGCCGCCCGCCTGCGCACCGGCACCGTCAACATCAACGAGGGCTACGCCCCCGCCTACGGCAGTGCCCAGGCGCCCATGGGCGGCATGAAGGACTCCGGCCTCGGCCGCCGCCACGGCTCCGAGGGCATCCTCAAGTACACCGAGGCCCAGACCGTCGCCCACCAGCGACTGCTCCCGATGGCGCCCTCCCTGGGCATGGACGACGAGAAGTACGCGGCGTTCATGACCCGCAGCCTCAAGGTCATGAAGGCCCTCCGACTCCGCTAAAGGGGCAGCACGTGTCTGAGCCGTACGACTACGACGTCATCGTCATCGGATCGGGCTTCGGGGGGTCGGTCTCGGCACTGCGCCTCACCGAGAAGGGCTACCGGGTCGGCGTCCTGGAGGCAGGGCGCCGCTTCACCCGCGAGAGCCTGCCCAGGAACAGCTGGGACCTGCGCAACTACCTGTGGGCCCCGGCCCTCGGGCTGTACGGGATCCAGCGCATCCACCTGCTCGGCAACGTGATGGTGCTCGCGGGCGCCGGCGTGGGCGGCGGCTCGCTCAACTACGCCAACACCCTCTACGTGCCGCCCGCGGCCTTCTTCGAGGACCGCCAGTGGGCGTCCATCACCGACTGGCGCGAGGAACTCGCCCCTTACTACGACCAGGCCAAGCGGATGCTGGGCGTGCGGCTCAACCCGACGATGACCCCCTCCGACGTCCACCTCAAGGCGGCCGCCGAGAAGATGGGCGTCGGGGACTCCTTCCACATGGCGCCGGTCGGCGTCTTCTTCGGCGACGGCGACGACGCCGAAGGACAGCGGAAGGTCCGGCCCGGGGACGAGGTCGCCGACCCCTACTTCGGCGGCGCCGGCCCCTCCCGCAAGGCCTGCACCGAATGCGGCGAGTGCATGACCGGCTGCCGGCACGGCGCGAAGAACACCCTGAACGAGAACTACCTGCACCTCGCCGAACGCGCCGGCGCCGTCATCCACCCGATGACGACGGTCACCGCGCTCTCCGACCACCCGGAGGGCGGCTACCGCGTCCGCACCGTCCCCACCGACGGCCGGCGCAAGGGAAAGGCGAAGGTGCTGCGCGCCCGGTACGTGGTCGTCGCGGCCGGCACCTACGGCACCCAGACCCTGCTGCACACGATGAAGGACCGCGGCGAACTGCCGCACCTCTCGGACCGGCTCGGCGACCTGACCCGCACCAACTCCGAGGGCCTGGTCGGCGCGCAGACCGACGACCGCCGCTACCGCCGGAGGCACGGGAAGGAGCGACGGGCCGACTTCACCCGCGGCGTGGCGATCACCTCGTCCGTGCACCCCAACGCCGATACGCACATCGAGCCCGTCCGCTACGGCAAGGGCTCCAACGCCATGGGGTTCATGACCGTCCTCCAGGTCCCCTACGCCAAGCACCGGGTCCGCGCCTGGTTCGCCCGCACCGCCCGCCACCCCGTGCAGCTGGCGCGTTCCCTGTCCAACCGGCGCTGGTCGGAGCGGACCATCATCGGCCTGGTCATGCAGTCCCTGGACAACTCCCTGACCACCTACCGCAAGCCCGGCGGCATCGGGAAGGGCCTGCTCACCGCCCGCCAGGGCCACGGAGCCCCCAACCCGGTGCAGATCGCGGAGGCCACGCAGGCCGCCACCCTGCTCGCCGAGGAGATCAACGGCTTCCCGGGCAGCAACATCGGCGAGCTGATGGGGACCCCGCTGACCGCGCACTTCCTCGGCGGCTGCCCGATCGGCGCCTCCGCCGAGGAGGGCGTCGTGGACCCGTACCACCGGCTCTACGGGCACCCGGGCATATCGGTGGTGGACGGCGCGGCCGTCTCCGCCAACCTCGGGGTCAACCCCTCGCTCACGATCACCGCGCAGGCGGAGCGGGCGATGTCGTACTGGCCGAACAACGGCGAGCCGGACCAGCGCCCCGAACAGGGCGCGGCGTACGAACGCCTCGCGGCGGTCGAGCCGGTCCGCCCGGCGGTCCCGAAGGAGGCCTTCGGCGCGCTGCGGCTGCCGTTCCTGGCGGTCCCGGAGATCCCGCCGAAGCGGGACCCCGCGCCGTAGCCGGCAACCGGATGGCCGGGCGGGTACCGCGCTCCCCCTCCGAGCGCGGTACCGACCTCGGTACATGAGTGACAGGTGGTCAGCCCGGATGGTTGTACCGGAATCCGCCCTGCGGGGCTGTGGCGTCCGTCACGCAGTGAAAGCGCGCCGTCGCGGGAGGGGTTCGCAGGGCCCGGGCAGGGCGGCGGACCGCCGGGCGCGCGTGGCGCCGTAGGGAGCGGGCACGAAAGAACGGCCGGCCCGGGGCGTCCCCCGGGCCGGCCGTCTTTTGTGGGGTGACCGGGCTGCTGTCCCCTGCCGTCCGGTCACGCGAAGGAGCGAGGTCCCACGACGGGCGCTCCACGGGGCGCCCGTCTCATCGCTCCGGCGGAGCCACGCGTGGTGTTGCGGTCCCGCACCTGGCTGGCGCGGACAACCTCACCAACGAAGGCCCCCGGAGGCCGTCACGGTCCGGACGGGTGACGAACAGGCGTCAGCCGTCAGACGCGGCCCCGGCACAGCTCGAGCAGCGTCATGGCGAGGGCGGTGCCGGGCTTGCCGAGGGCATCGCTCCAATGCGAGAGCACCTCCATCTCGCGTGACAGGTGCACCCGCCGGCCGCCGGAGGAGATCCGGGCGTCCTGGATCACCGTCGAGACGGCCATCCGCTCCTGGATCAGACCGATGATCCGGTCGTCGATGGCGTCGATGCGGACACGGGAGTCGGCGATCAGCTGCTCGGGGGTGGTGGTGATCGTGGTCATGGTCTTCGTCTCCTGTGGGTTCTGGCCGGCAGGAGCGGAACGCAGAGCGCCCCGGTCCTGTCGGACCGGGGCGCTCTGGGAAGTCTGTGGCTCAGGCGAGCATCACGATGACCCATGGCGACCGGACCGGCCGGTGCCATAGGTAAAGAGGAAGCTCAGCTGCTTGCGCACGAGGCGATTATTGCCGCCCGTCCCCCTCGGGGCCAAGCAGGTTCGGATGGTGAGACGAAGAGGGACCCGCGTCCCCCGTTAGAATCGACAAATACAACCACCTCTTCCGCCGGAAGGCCGCCCCGTGCCAGAAGCACCCTCCGCCGCCCACGACAGCGCCCCGGACACGGTTCTCGTCGTCGACTTCGGCGCCCAGTACGCCCAGCTCATCGCCCGCCGCGTCCGCGAGGCACGGGTCTACAGCGAGATCGTGCCGAGCTCGATGCCCGTCGACGAGATGCTGGCCAAGAACCCCAAGGCGATCATCCTCTCCGGCGGCCCGTCCTCCGTGTACGAAGAAGGCGCACCGCAGCTCGACCGCGCGATCTTCGAGGCCGGGATCCCCGTCTTCGGCATGTGCTACGGCTTCCAGCTGATGGCGACCACCCTGGGCGGGACGGTCGACAACACGGGCGCCCGCGAGTACGGCCGCACCCCGCTGTCCGTCTCGAAGTCCGGCTCCACGCTCTTCGAGGGCACCCCCGAGAACCAGTCGGTGTGGATGTCCCACGGCGACGCCTGCTCCGCCGCCCCCGAGGGCTTCACCGTCACCGCGTCGACGAACGTCGTCCCGGTCGCAGCCTTCGAGAACGACGAGAAGAAGCTGTACGGCGTGCAGTACCACCCCGAGGTGATGCACTCCACGCACGGCCAGCAGGTCCTGGAGCACTTCCTCTACCGCGGTGCGGGCCTGGAGCCCAGCTGGACCACCGGCAACATCGTCGAGGAGCAGATCGCGGCCATCAAGGCGCAGGTCGGCGACAAGCGCGCCATCTGCGGCCTCTCCGGCGGCGTGGACTCCGCGGTCGCCGCGGCCCTCGTGCAGAAGGCCATCGGCTCGCAGCTGACCTGCGTCTACGTCGACCACGGCCTGATGCGCAAGGGCGAGACCGAGCAGGTCGAGAAGGACTTCGTCGCCGCCACGGGCGTGCAGCTGAAGGTCGTCGACGCGCAGGAGCGCTTCCTGAACGCGCTGGCCGGCGTCTCCGACCCGGAGACCAAGCGCAAGATCATCGGCCGCGAGTTCATCCGCGTCTTCGAGCAGGCCCAGCTGGAGATCCTGCAGGAGGAAGGCCCCGCGGTCGCCTTCCTGGTCCAGGGCACCCTGTACCCGGACGTCGTCGAGTCGGGCGGCGGCACCGGCACCGCGAACATCAAGTCGCACCACAACGTGGGCGGCCTCCCCGACGACATCGAGTTCGAGCTCGTCGAGCCGCTGCGCCAGCTGTTCAAGGACGAGGTCCGGATGGTCGGCCAGGAACTCGGCCTGCCCGAGGAGATCGTCCAGCGCCAGCCCTTCCCCGGCCCCGGCCTCGGCATCCGCATCGTCGGCGAGGTCACCAAGGAGCGCCTGGACCTGCTGCGCGAGGCCGACGCCATCGCCCGCCACGAGCTGACCGCGGCCGGCCTGGACCGCGAGATCTGGCAGTGCCCGGTCGTGCTGCTGGCCGATGTCCGCAGCGTCGGCGTGCAGGGTGACGGCCGTACCTACGGCCACCCGATCGTCCTGCGCCCCGTCTCCTCCGAGGACGCGATGACCGCGGACTGGACGCGCATGCCGTACGAGGTGCTCGCCCGGATCTCCACCCGCATCACCAACGAGGTGCCGGAGGTCAACCGCGTGGTCCTCGACTGCACGAGCAAGCCCCCGGGCACCATCGAGTGGGAGTAGGGGCCCCCGCCCCCGCAGACGGCGCCGCCGCTCAGCCTGGCTGAGCGGCGGCGCCGTCGTTTGCCCTGACGCCGGCCTCGCACCGGTCGGCGCCGGGACGTCCCCCGGGCTCCGGCCGACTGGGCCCGGCTCCGCCCGACTGGGCCCGGCTCCGTCCGGCTCTCCGGCGGGGCGGCGGCCGGGCCACGGCTCTGGTCTCCTCGGCCTGGCGCGGGTACCTTGCGCCGCGAGCCGAGCCGTCGAAGGAGCGCCCATGCAGGACCAGCCCGTACCCGTGCCCCTGGAGCGGCTCGCCTTCGAGATGCCGCCCCGGTTCGCCACGGCCGACGAGGAGCGCGCGCACCGCAAGGAGCGGCTCGCCGAGGCGCTGCGGCTGCTGGCGCGGCTCGGCTACGGGGGCGGGGTCGGCGGGCAGATCACCGCGCGGGACCCCGAGTTCGAGGACTGCTACTGGGTGAACCCGTTCGGGCGGGCCTTCGCCGGCCTCACCGCCGACGACCTGCTGCTGGTCGACGGGGACGGGCGCGTGCTCCGGGGCGGGCGCCGGGTCAACGAGCTGGCCTTCGCGGTGCACGCCGCCGTCCACCGCTTGCGCCCCGGCGCGGTGGCCGTGGTGCGCGCGCAGGCCCCGTACGGCCGCGCACTCGCGGCACTGGGCGAACTGCTCGCCCCGATCACCGAGGAGGCCTGTGCCTTCTACGAGGACCACGCGCTGCTGGACGAGTTCACCGGCGCGGAGGAGCCCGGCCGGATCGCGCACGCGCTGGGCCCGTACAAGGCGCTGATCCTGCGCAACCGCGGGCTGCTGACGGTCGGGGACTCGGTCGACGCGGCGGTCTGGTGGTTCATCGAGGCGGAGCGGGCGGCGCAGGTGCAGCTGACGGCCCGGGCCGCCGGGAAGGCGGTGCCCGTCGACCATCGCTCGGCGGTCGCCACGCGCGCGCGGTTCGGGTCCGATCTGGCCGCCTGGGTGAGCTACCAGCCCCTCCGAGAAGAGGTGGCGTCAACATCATGAACCGTTAATCACCTGCTCTGACATCGTGCGCAATCCGGAGCACTGCCCCAGTGGTGCACAATTCGCTGGCATTGCACCGTAGTTCAGAGAGGTGGCACGCACGTGGCTGTCCAAGAGATGTCTGAGATGTCCCGCGGTACCCACACGGCCGCCTGCGCCTGCGACGAGTGCGCACGGGAAGGGCACCGCCGCGCGGTCGCCGCGTTCCTGGAGAAGCGCGATGAGTTCGCCTCCGGCCACGGCGTGCCGGCCGCCGTGGCGCACTCCCTCGGCGCCTCCCGCCAGTGGGTCTCGGACGAGCTGACCCTGTCGGCCCGCGCCGCCGCGGACCGCGGCCGGGAGGCCGGGAACTCCTGGCTGTACCTGTTCTCCCGGCGGGCCGTCCTCGCCGTGTGGATCGCCGCCGGGGTCCTGCTGGTGGTCCAGGTCGGCACCGCGCTCGGCACCGGCTGGTCCACCGCCCGCACCGCCGGACTGCTGGCCGCCCTGGTGCTGGCCGGGCTGCTCACGGTCGCGGCACGCGCCCAGTCGGTCCGCGGCGGGCTGCTGGCCCCGCTGGTCGGCGAGGACAACCGGCTGTCCACCTCGAAGGCGGCGGCGAGCGCCTGGGTCGTGCTGACGGCCTTCGCGACGCTGCTGCCCGCCCTGCGGCTGGCGGCCTCCTCCCCGGGCCCCGAGCGCCAGGCCCTCTACGCGGGGCTCGCACTGGACCGGGCGCTGCCGCTGCTGGCGGTGGTGTCGCTGACCTCGGCGGTGGCGGTGCTGGTGCGCCGGGTGGTCTCCGTACAGATCATGGGCCAGCGACTGCAGAAGCTGCCCGCGGACCGGCCGCGCGGGGTGGACCTGCTGACGGACGACGCGGGGCGCGGAAGCTTCCCCGACGCCCAGTACGTGCTGGTGTCCACGGTGGTGCTCGCCTACGCGGGGGTGTCGCTGGCCCGCTTCCCCGCACGGCTCCCCCAGCTGCCCTGGGCGCTGGCGCTGCTGGTGGCGCTGTCGGCCGCGGTGTACCTCGCGGCGAAGTACGCGGAGGGCAGCCGCCCCCTCGTCCTGTCGGTGGTCCGCAGACGCGAGCCCGGGGACCTGGACGCCGCGGTCCGCCCCGGGGACGACCTCGAGATCCGGGGCGTGGGATTCGTACCGCCCGGGGCGCAGACGCCGGAGATGCTGGCCCGGCTGGTGGTGCGGATCGGCACGATCCACGTCCACGTGCCGCTGGTCCCGGTGGCGGGCGGGTTCACCAACCCCTCCGACGCGGTGCTGACCGTGCCGGTGCCCGCGGAAGTGGAGCCGGGACGGATCGACATCCAGGTCATCACGGCCGCAGGAGTGGAATCCAACCGCTGCATCATCGACGTGGCCGAATGATCGGGGTAGACATGAGGGGTGACCCTCACCGGAACTGACGTCCAGTCCAGAGCGGAGGGGCTGCTCGCCCCTGCCTCCCGCCATGCCCTGCTGCCCCTGAGGATCTTCCTCGGCGTGACCTTCGTCTACGCGGGGCTCGACAAACTGACCGACCCCGCATTCCTGTCCGCCACCGGCACGGGATCCATCGGCGACCTGATGCACGGGGTGCGCGACACCGCCGCGATCCCGGCCATGGTGGACCTGGCGCTGAAGGCCCCCATCGGCTTCGCGGTGGCCATCGCCATCGGGGAACTGCTCGTCGGCCTCGGAGTGCTGGCCGGCCTGCTGACCCGGATCGCGGCCCTCGGCGGAGCGCTGATCTCGCTCAGCCTCTGGCTGACGGTGTCGTGGGCGGTGACCCCGTACTACTACGGCAACGACCTGATCTACCTGATGGCATGGACCCCGCTGATCCTCGCCGGGGCGCCCTACCTGTCGCTGGACTCCGTGATCCGGTCGCGCCGGTCCCTGCGCACCGCATAGGTCACCATCCCCACCAGGGCGGCGAGGCAGAGCCCGCCCAGGGCCATGGGGACGACCAGGAACCACGGCACGTCGGCCTCGCCCGCCGCGTCGAGCAGGTACATCACTCCCGCGGTCAGCAGCACGATCCCCGCGAGGAGCCGTCCCGGCTGGAACTCATGACGCGGCACGGGCCACCTCCACCTGTCCGACACCCGCGTGCAGGTGCAGATCGATCGTCCCGCCGGCCTGCGTGCCGGCGGTGGGCGGCAGCGTCTGCGTCTGGGTTTCGCCGCCGCTCTTGATGCGTACGTCCTGGCTGGTCTCCCCGGGCATGTGGATGTCGCCCAGCTTGACCGACACGTCGGCCTGCGCCGTGACCTCCCGGGGCACGATCACCTTCAGCCGGCCCGCCTCGACGGACGCGCGGACCGAAACGGTGGTGCCCTTCGGGACGTCCAGCCGGCTCAGGTCCAGGGTGGCGAGCCCGGTGCCCGCCTCGTACACGGGCCGTACGTCGGCCACCGACGCGGGCCGCCACGCCACCCGCTCGAAGTCGGTGCCGATCTCGGGCGGCAGCGCCGACGCGCCCGCCAGCAGCCCGGCGGTGACGAGCCCCAGCAGAACGGTCCCGAAGCCGGTGCGGCCCTTGACCGAGCTGACCGCGAGACCCAGGCCGAAGACGGCCAGCGCCGCGGCGAGCCCGATCTGGAGGGCGTGGCCGAGCGTGCTGCCCTCCCAGACGGAGGCGGCCCCGGCGATCCCCGCCAGCACGGCCAGTACGAAGATCCGCCCGCCGATCCCGCCGCCCGGGCGCACCGGTGCGGGGGCGGGCTTCTCGGGCGCCCGCGGGGCCGTGCCGCGGGCCGGTGCGTCCTCGGCGTCCGCGGGGCCCCACAGGTACCCGGTGGACCCGACCGGGCCGGTGGTGCCGTCCTTGACCAGCGGGTCCCGCCACCAGGACGGGCTGCCGGGCACGGGCGGGGCCTGCGTCTCCGGCGGCGCGGGGGAGTGCGCGGCCGGCATCTCCGCCTCCGGCGCCCGGGCCCGGCGCCGCTGCGACCAGTACGAGGCACCGCCCAGCGCCAGGACGACCAGGATCGAGAAGACCGCGAGCCCGCCGTTGTCCAGCATCGACAGGAACAGCGCGCAGCCGACCAGGGCCGCGAACACCGCCGCCAGCGTGGCGCCCTCCACCCGGCCGGTCAGCAGCTTCTTCGCCTCGCTCTCCTCCTCGCCCTCCTGCGGGAGCATCAGCCACGCGAAGCCGTAGAAGATCAGCCCGACGCCCCCGGTGACGGTGAGGACGCCCAGGACGATCCGGAAGACCACGGGATCCAGGTCGAAGTACCGGCCCAGCCCTCCGCACACGCCCGCGAGGACCTTGTCGCGCCTGCTGCGGCGAAGGGGCGGCCGGGCGTCGGGGGGCTGCGGGGCCCCGGCACCGGCCGGTGGGGCGTCGTGTACTTCGGTCATGCCTCCATGGTGACGGGCCCGGAACGCCCCGGGCATCCGGCCCAACCCTGGCGCAACCCTGATATCCCCCCGTCCTGAATGGGGGGATGCCCTGATGCCCGGCCGCCCGCGCGCATGTGACCCTTGGTGACATGCCCGTAGCCGCCGCTCCCCACCACGTGCCCGATACCGACGAGGCGCCGCCGCGCAAGCTCTACCGCAGCGCCGACGGCCGGATGCTCGGCGGAGTCGCACGCGGTCTCGCCGGGCACCTCGGCCTGCCCGTGGTCTGGGTCCGCCTCGCCTTCCTCGGCCTGTTCATGTTCGGGGACGGCCTCGGCGTGCTGCTCTACGGCGCGTTCTGGGTCTTCGTACCGCTCGGCGTCGGCGGCCGGTCTGCGAACCGCTCCTTCTTCGAGACCCTCACCGACGGCGGCCGCCACCTGCGCCGCCCCGACAAGGGCCAGGTCCTCGCACTCATAGCCCTCTTCGTCGGCGTGTGGATCTTCATCGCGAAGCTCCAGGCCGGCGGCTCCTCCGGCCGCTACGTGTGGCCGACGCTGCTCGTCGGCGCGGGCGTGGTCCTCGTATGGCGGCAGGCCGACAACGCGCGGCGCGCCCACTGGGGGGACGCCGTCGCGCGTCGCGGCCGGCTGTTCCAGGCCGCCCGGGCCCTCGCCGGGGTCGCCCTCGTCGGCGTGGGCCTGACCGTCTTCATCGTCGTACGGGGCTCCGCCGCGCAGCTCGGCAACGTCCTCACCGCCACCCTCGCCGTCCTCGTCGGCGTCGCCCTGCTCGCCGGTCCCTGGCTGATCCGCATGACGCAGGACCTCTCCGAGGAACGCCTGATGCGCATCCGCGCCCAGGAACGCGCCGAGGTCGCCGCCCACGTCCACGACTCCGTCCTGCACACCCTCACCCTGATCCAGCGCAACGCGGAGGACGTCGGCGAGGTGCGGCGCCTCGCCCGGGCCCAGGAGCGCGAGCTGCGGAACTGGCTCTACAAGCCCGAGGGCACCGGCAAGGACGAGGCCGAGGAGCCGTCCACCCTCGCGGACGCCGTGAAGAAGACCGCCGCCGAGGTGGAGGACCACCACGGGGTGCCCATCGAGGTCGTCGTCGTCGGGGACTGCCCGCTCGACGAGAAGCTGGGCGCACAGATCCAGGCCGCGCGCGAGGCGATGGTCAACGCCGCCAAGTACGGTGGCGAGGGCGGGCCGGTACAGGTGTACGCCGAAGTGGACGGGCAGACGGTGTTCGTGTCCGTACGCGACCGCGGACCGGGTTTCGACATGGACGCGGTACCGGACGACCGCATGGGCGTACGAGAATCGATCATCGGCCGGATGCAGCGCAACGGGGGGACCGCACGACTGCGGTCCGCGCCCGACGGCGGCACGGAAGTCGAGCTGGAGATGGAGAGGGCGGCGAAGGCGGCATGACCGAGGACAGCGCTGAGAAGGAAACCCGGAGGGTCCGGGTGGTACTCGTCGACGACCACCGGATGTTCCGCGCGGGCGTACAGGCGGAGATCGGCGAGACCGACCGGACCGGGGTCGAGGTCGTCGGCGAGGCGGCCGACGTCGACCAGGCCGTCACCGTCATCACCGCCACCCGCCCCGAGGTGGTCCTGCTCGACGTGCACCTGCCCGGCGGCGGCGGGGTCGAGGTGCTGCGGCGCTGCGCCCCGCTGATGGCGGCGGCGGAGAACCCGGTGCGGTTCCTGGCGCTGTCGGTGTCCGACGCCGCCGAGGACGTCATCGGCGTCATCCGGGGCGGCGCCCGCGGGTACGTCACCAAGACCATCACCGGCACCGAACTGGTGAACTCGGTCTTCCGCGTGCAGGACGGCGACGCGGTGTTCTCGCCGCGGCTGGCGGGCTTCGTGCTCGACGCCTTCGCCTCGACGGACGCCCCGCCGATCGACGAGGACCTGGACCGCCTCACCCAGCGCGAGCGCGAGGTGCTGCGGCTGATCGCGCGCGGCTACGCGTACAAGGAGATCGCCAAGCAGCTGTTCATCTCGGTGAAGACGGTCGAATCGCACGTCTCGGCGGTACTCAGGAAGCTCCAGCTCTCCAACCGCCACGAGCTGACCCGCTGGGCCACCGCGCGCCGCCTCGTCTGACGCCTGACCTGCGGGTGAACCCGCGGCGACACCCCGGGGCCGGGCCCCGGGGTGTGATCCACGACGCAGTCGGCGAGGGCAACCGGACGGCATCACGCCGCCCTCTTGGGTGGCGTGATGAGCCTGACGGGGACACCCTTCTTCGTGACGGCGATCGTGCTCACCGCGGTCGCCGTCATCCTTCCGCTGGCCTTGTGGAGCAAGGTGCGCGGCCCCGCCGCCGCACGCGTGGCGGTCCGCGCGCTGATGGTGGTGTTCGCTCAGGTCACCGCCGTCGCCGTCGTGTTCGTCGCCGTGAACCGGGCGGAGAACTTCTACGCCTCCTGGGGTGACCTGTTCGGCACCGGCAAGTACGTCCAGGCCGCCCCCGACCTCGGCCCGGACGGGCTCGGCGGGAAGAAGGCCGAGGAGGTCAAGCAGGCCCCGAAGGTGCACCAGGACTTCCAGCCGGTGGAGGGCCTCGGCGGGCGGGTCAAGAAGACCGAACTCGACGGCAAGATATCGGGGGTCAAGGGCGACGTCATGGTGTGGCTGCCGCCGCAGTACGACGAACCGGCCTACAAGGACAAGAAGTTCCCCGTGGTCGAGCTGATCCCCGGCATCCCCGGGACCGGCAAGTCCTGGTTCCAGGGGCTCCACGCGCACGAGGTGCTGGAACCGCTGATGAAGAGCGGGAAGGTGCAGCCGTTCATCCTCGTCTCGCCGCGCGCCATGCTGCTCGGCAACGGCGACACCGGCTGCGCCAACATCCCCGGCAAGGTCAACGCCGACAGCTGGTTCAGCGTCGACGTCCGCAAGATGGTCACCGACAACTTCCGGACCTCCGAGGACCCCAAGCACTGGGGCGTGGCCGGGTACTCGGCGGGCGCCTACTGCGCCGCCAAGCTCGCGATCGCCCACCCCGACCGCTACAGCGCCGCCGTCTCCTTGTCCGGCTACAACGACCCGGGCCAGGAGCCCTCCTCGCTGGTCGCCCAGGACCCGGAGCTGCGCCGTACGCACAACCTCAAGGCCGTGCTCCAGGCGGCGCCCAAGCCGCCGGCGGTCTCGCTGTGGATGTCGGGGGCCGAACAGGACGGCTACCTGTCCGGCATGGACCTGAAGGGGCTCGCGAAGGCGCCGACCGTGGTGCACGCGGAGAAGGTGGTCGGCGGCCACAACCTCGAGGCGTGGTCCAAGCAGCTCCCGCAGACCTTCGGCTGGCTGAGCGGCGTGGTCAAGGCGCCGTAGCGGCGCTGCGAGTACTGCAAGTACTGCGCGGGCGATGCCGGCTATGCGGGGCGCGAGGCGCCGGCCCACGGCATCGAGTCGACCGGGGCGATGCGGACCGTGGACCCGGGACGCGGGGCGTGGATCATCTGTCCGTTGCCGATGTAGAGCCCGACGTGAGTCACCCCGGAGTAGAAGAACACCAGGTCGCCGGGGGCCAGCTGATCGCGTGAGACCCGCTGTCCGGCATTGATCTGGGTGTAGGTGGTGCGGGGGAGGGAGACCCCGGCCGAGCGCCAGGCCGCCTGGGTCAGCCCCGAGCAGTCGAAGGACCCCGGGCCCGTCGCGCCCCACACGTACGGCTTCCCGATCGCCCCGTACGCGAAGGCCACCGCGCGGGCCGCGCGCGAGCCATCGGAAGGCGGGGGCGGGGTCGCGGTGTGCGGCCCGGCGGGGGCGGCACCGGCCGACTGGGCCTCGTACGCGGCGCGCTGTTCGGCGGTGAGCCTGGCGAGCAGCTGCTTGGCCGCGCTGAGCTTGCCCTCGATCTCCGCCTTGTGCTCGGCGAGTTCGTCCTGCCGCGAGCGGAGGTCGGCGAGCCGGCCGGCGGCCTGTTCGCGGAGCTTGCCCACCTCGTCGAGGCGGCGGCGCACGGTGCTGATCCCCGCGGCGTTGCGCTCCTGGGCGCGGGTGACGATCGCGGCCTGGGACAGGTACTCCTGCGGGTCGGCGGCCAGGGCGAGCTGCACGGCGGTGCCGAGGGAGCCGCTGCGGTACTGGCCGGCGGCGAGCGAACCGAGGGCGCTGCGGGCGGCGTTGAGCTGGTCGGTCTTGCGGGCGGTCTCGTCGCGCAGGCCGGTCAGGGCCCGCTCGGCCTCGTCGGCCCTCTCCTTCGCCCCGTTGTACCGCTCGGTCGCCGCCTCGGCCTCCTCGTAGAGCCGGTCCACCTCCGCCTTGACCTGCGAGGGGGTGGGCTGGGGGTCGGCCTGGGAGGTGCCTTCGAAGGCGGTGGCGGTGGCAGCGCCCGCGAGGGCCAGGGTGGCGGCGGTCGTCCGTACCGTTCCGCCGGAGAGCGGGCGCTGCCTGGGCTTTCGATGACTGGCCACGAGGGCCTCACGTCCTTCCCCTGTCGGCTGGGTCTTGGGGGAGGACGCTAAACCTGGAAGTAACGGGCGGATGACGAGATGACCCGAACTGATCGGATGTGGTGGATCGCTTGTCGTCAGTGCCAGAGAACGGCGATAAAGATGTTGATCACGGTCAGTCCGCCGACCGCGCCGAACAGCGCCTTCTCGACGCGCTCCTCGTCGCGCTTCACGTAGACGAGGGCGAGGACCACGAAGAGGACCGCCAGCTTCACGCCGATCTTGACGTGGTTGAGGGAGCCCCCGTCCATCTCCCGGAAGCCGACCAGCAGCACGCCGGTGACGAGCATGGTGAGTGCGCCGTGCAGCATGGCCGGCACGAAGCGTGCGGTGCCCGCGCTCATCGCCTTCATCTGGGTGAGGAAGCCTCCGAGGAGCGAGGCTATTCCGATGATGTGCAGGCCGACGAAGGCGTTGATGAGTACGTCCATGGCGTCGAGCGTACGGGGTGCCTGATCACGGTTTTCGGTCAGGCGGGCGAATGCGGCGGCGCCGCGGCGGGCGTGCCGGTCAGCCGAAGAACCGGGTCAGTTCGGCGGCCACGAACTCCGGCTGCTCCTCCGCCAGGTAGTGGCCGCTGCCGTCGACGCGGACGACCCGGGTGTCGGTGCCGAGCGCCGGGACCGCGGCGAGCAGCCGCTCGTAGTTGCTGTGTTCGCCGCCGAGGGCGAGCAGCGGCGCGGTCACGGGGGCGTAGCCGGCGAGGTCGGCGATGTCCTGGCCGAAGGTGCGGTACCAGGCGTTGCCCGCGCGGATCGCGTCCGGGGAGTCGTAGGCCCGGGCGTACACCGCGCGGGAGCGGGCGTCGATCGAGGCCTGGTCGACGGCCATGTCCGAGAACAGCCGGTCCAGCAGGAGGTGGTAGCGGCCCTCCAGGAGCTGCTCGGGCAGCCCCTCCACCTGGTTGAAGGCGAACCACCACAGGTGGTGCAGGCCGGACCGGGGGAGCAGCGGCATCTGCGCCCAGCTCTCGTCCGGGTGCGAGACGTCGAGCAGGGCGATGCGGCGGGTGGCCCCGGGGTGGTTCGCGGCGAAGGCGTAGGCGACCATCGCGCCGATGTCGTGGCCGGCGATGTGCGCGGAGCCGATGGAGAGGTGGTCGAGGAGGGCGCGGAGGTCGGCGGCCATCGTCTTCTTGTCGTACCCCGTCTCCGGCTTGGCGGAGCCGCCCATGCCGCGCAGGTCGACGGCGATCACCCGGTGGCGGCGGGCCAGCGCGGGCATCACCTTGTTCCACTGCCACCAGGTCTGGGGCCAGCCGCCGAGGAGGACGAGGGGTTCGCCGCTGCCGCCTTGCACGTAGTGGAGGCGGGTGCCGTTGACCTCGGCGTGGCGGCTGGTGAAGGCGCCGTCGAGGGAGGCGGCGAGGGCTGCGTCGTCGAGCGCGGCCTCGTCCAGCGCGGCGTCGTCGAGCGGGGTGGGCGGAGTGGTGGGCATGGGGTGTCCTCATGTCGGATTGACCGTACGAAGATCTCGTACGGTCATGACGGTACGAGATCTTCGTACGGTCTGGCAATGTCCGTACGAGATCTGCGTACAGTTGGTGCATGCCTGCTGAGCTGACCCACCCCGCCACCGACCGCATCGACCTGGTCGAGGTCCTGGCGGCGCTCGGGCACCCCGTCCGGCTGGAGATCGTCCGCAAGCTGGCCTCCGGGGAGGAGGCGTTCTGCGGCGAGGTCGTGCCGGACCTGCCCCGGTCCAGCGTCACGCACCACCTCAGGACGCTGCGCGAGAGCGGAGTGATCTGCCAGCGGCCGCGCGGGCGCAAGCTCTACCTGGCGCTGCGCCGTGACGACCTGGACCGGTGCTTCCCCGGTCTCCTGGAACTCGTGCTCGGCTGTCGGTCCCGCCCCCTAGACTCGGAATGCGATGAGCAGCCTCTTTGACGACAGCTTCCTGGCCGACCTCACCCCCTCCGACGAGGTCCCGCCGCCGCCCGAGGACCACGCCGCCCCCGAGTCGGGCGCGGACGATCTCTTCGGGGGCAAGTTCGACATGCCCATGTCCGGGGATGCGTACTACCGGGACGGGGCCCCCAGGCCCGTCATCGACCCGGCGACGCTCCTGGACGGGCTGAACGAGCAGCAGGCGGCCGCCGTGGTGCACGCGGGCTCCCCGCTGCTCATCGTGGCCGGCGCCGGCTCCGGCAAGACGCGCGTGCTCACGCACCGCATCGGACACCTGCTGTCCGCGCGGAACGTGCACCCCGGCCAGATCCTGGCGATCACCTTCACCAACAAGGCCGCCGGTGAGATGAAGGAGCGCGTCGAGGGCCTGGTCGGCCCGCGCGCGAACGCCATGTGGGTCTCCACCTTCCACAGCGCGTGCGTCCGCATCCTGCGCCGCGAGTCCAAGCGGCTCGGCTTCACCTCGTCGTTCTCGATCTACGACGCCGCGGACTCGAAGCGCCTGATGGCGCTCGTCTGCCGCGATCTGGACCTGGACCCGAAGAAGTTCCCGCCCAAGGCCTTCAACGCGAAGATCTCCAACCTGAAGAACGAGCTGATCGACGAAGAGGCCTTCGCCGACCAGGCCGCGGACGGCTTCGAGAAGACCCTGGCCCAGGCCTACGCGATGTACCAGGGGCGGCTGCGCGAGGCCAACGCGCTCGACTTCGACGACATCATCATGACCACGGTCCACCTGCTCCAGGCGTTCCCGGACGTCGCCGAGCACTACCGGCGCCGCTTCCGCCACGTCCTCGTCGACGAGTACCAGGACACCAACCACGCGCAGTACACGCTCGTGCGCGAGCTGGTCGGGACCGGCTACCCGGACCTGCCCCCGGCCGAGCTCTGCGTGGTGGGTGACGCCGACCAGTCGATCTACGCCTTCCGCGGCGCGACCATCCGCAACATCCTCCAGTTCGAAGAGGACTACAAGGACGCGACGACGATCCTGCTGGAGCAGAACTACCGCTCCACGCAGACGATCCTCTCCGCCGCCAACGCCGTCATCGAGCGCAACGAGAACCGCCGCGCGAAGAACCTGTGGACCCAGGCCGGCACCGGCGCCGTCATCACCGGCTACGTCGCGGACACCGAGCACGACGAGGCCCAGTTCGTCGCCGACGAGATCGACCGGCTGACGGACGCCGGGGACGCGAAGGCCGGCGACGTCGCGATCTTCTACCGGACCAACGCCCAGTCGCGCGTGTTCGAGGAGATCTTCATCCGCGTCGGACTGCCCTACAAGGTCGTCGGCGGCGTCCGCTTCTACGAGCGCAAGGAGGTCCGGGACGTCCTGGCCTACCTGCGCGTCCTGGCCAACCCCGAGGACAACGTCCCGCTCCGCCGCATCCTGAACGTGCCCAAGCGCGGCATCGGCGAGCGCGCCGAGGCGATGATCGACGCGCTCGCGATGCGCGAGAAGATCACCTTCCCCCAGGCGCTGCGGCGCGTGGACGAGGCCTTCGGCATGGCCGCCCGCTCGACGAACGCGGTCAAGCGGTTCAACGTCCTGATGGAGGAGCTGCGCACCATCGTCGACTCCGGCGCCGGGCCCGCCGTGGTCCTGGAGGCGGTGCTGGAGCGCACCGGATACCTTGCCGAGCTCCAGGCGTCGACCGACCCGCAGGACGAGACGCGCATCGAGAACCTCCAGGAACTCGCGGCCGTGGCGCTCGAATTCGAGCAGGCCCGGGAGGCTGCTGCCACCGAGGCGGCCGAAACCGGCGCCCCGGCCCCCGGCCCCGGCACCCTCGCAGAGTTCCTCGAGCAGGTCGCGCTCGTCGCCGACTCCGACCAGATCCCGGACGAGGACACGGACGGCACGGGCGTCATCACGCTGATGACCCTGCACACCGCCAAGGGCCTCGAGTTCCCGGTGGTCTTCCTGACCGGCATGGAGGACGGGGTCTTCCCGCACATGCGCGCGCTCGGCCAGACCAAGGAGCTGGAGGAGGAGCGCCGGCTCGCCTACGTCGGCATCACGCGCGCCCGCGAGCGGCTGTACCTGACCCGCTCGAGCATGCGCAGCGCGTGGGGCACCCCCTCGTACAACCCTCCGTCGCGGTTCCTCGAGGAGATCCCGGCGCAGTACCTGCAGTGGAAGCGCACCGGTGCCGCGCAGAAGCCGGCCGGTCCGATGCGGAGCATGGGCGGCGGGAAGGCCTCGTTCGGCACCTCGCCGGAGTCGTTCCTGTCCTCGTCGCGCACGAAGTCGGGTCCGTCGGGATTCGCGACGCGCCGGGCGGCCGACAAGCCGGTCATCGCCCTGGCGGTCGGGGACCGGGTCACGCACGACCAGTTCGGGCTCGGCACCGTCATGGAGGTCAAGGGCGCCGGTTCGGACGCGCAGGCCACCATCGACTTCGGGGACGACAAGCCGAAGCGGCTGCTCCTGCGCTACGCGCCGGTGCAGAAGCTGTAGCGGTCGCAGGGCCTGGAGGGACCCTCGCTCAGCGGGGGTCCAGGCCGTGGCTGCGGAGCCACGGCAGGGGGTCGATCGCGCTGCCGCCGCCGGGCCGTACCTCGAAGTGGAGGTGCGGGCCGGTGGAGTTGCCGGAGTTGCCGGAGTACGCGATCACGTCGCCCGCCTTGACCTTGCCGGACCGGATCTTGGTGCTGCTGAGGTGGCAGTACCAGGTCTCGGTGCCGTCGGGCGAGGTCACTATGGCCATGTTGCCGTAGGCGCTGTTCCACTGGGTGCGCACGGTGCCGTCGGTGGCGGCCATGACCGGGGTTCCGTAGGAGACCGGGAAGTCGATGCCGGTGTGCACCGACATCCACATGCCGCCGGCCTGCCCGAAGCTGGCGCTGAGGCCGTGCTGCGAGACGGGGATGGCGAACTTGGGGCGGGCCGCTTCCTTGGCCGCCTCCTCCTCCGCCTTCTTCTTCTTTTCCTCTTCCTGACGCAGGCGCAGGTCGATGCGCTCCTGCGTGCGGCTCGCGCGGTCCGCGAAGTCGCCCGCGTCGGCGCTGAGTGCCGTCAGCTGCGTGTCGAGCTTGGTGTTCGCCGCGACCGGCTTCACGGAGGCCGGGTCGGGTGCGGCCATCGTCGTGGTGTCGTCGGAGGACTTCTCCGTGCCCGTGAGCCCGCCGACGGAGGCGGCCGCGATGCCCGCGACGCCCATCACGCAGGCGGAGGGCACGGCCACGGTCAGCAGGGCGGAACGCTTCGCCGGGGTCCTGCGGCGGCTGCTGCTGCCCGCCTTGGCGTTGCCGCCGCCCTTGCCCTTGGGGGCGTTCCGGCGCGCGGAGCGCGGCCCGGGGGTCACCGGCATGGCCTGGGTGGGCAGGTCGTGCACCTGGTGCACCTCGGGGACCTCGTACGACTCGTACGCCTCGGGGTCGCCCGGCGCGTCGGGCGCCTCGGGTGCTTCGTCGAGTGCCGCGTCGTCGGCCGCAGCAGCGGGGACGGGCTCGAAGACGGAGGTCTCGGCGTAGGGGTCGGGTTCGTCGGCGACGGGGACGGAGGGGACCTCGTAGGCATAGCCAACGGTGGTCGCCTCGTACGCGTACTCCTGCTGCGCGGGCTGCTGCTGCTCGGTATAGGCGGAGTAGCCCGTGACGTCCGTGAAGCCCGTTCCGGCCGTGTTCCAGGCGGTGGCGTCGTAGGCGCCGGTCTCGGTGCCGTAACCCGGCATCGCCCAGTGCCCGGTCTGCTCGGCCGAGGTGTCGTAGCCGAACGAAGGCGCCGTCTGATAGCCGGAGTAGTCCGTGTTCGGAGCGCTCCAGGCGCTCGAGTCCCACTGCCCCGTCGTGTCCGCGGGTGCGGTCTGCGCGGGGATGCTGGACAGATAACCGTCCTGGGAGGTCCACGCCGTGGTGTCGTACGCGCCGGTCTCATAGGAGCCGTAGGTCGCGTAGTTGACCCCCTGACCCTGCGTTTCGTAGGAAACGTAGGTCGAGTCACCAGCGAAAGTGGTGGTGCCGAGGCCGTCGTACCCGAAATCCGGGTACTGGCCCGACGTTGGGCGGTCGTTCACCAACTTCTCTTTCGCCTCGGCAGTGGGGCCTGGGTGGCCGGTGAACCGGGGTTCACCGGAGGAGAGCAGTGGCGTGACTGTACCCGGCGGTTCCTCGCATCGACAATCTTCGGAGGGTTTCTGGATCGCCGGAACCGGGCATTCGGCCGTCTTTCGGTCGCCGAAAGACGCACCCTTGGCCTTGAGTTCGAAATTCGTTCGACTTCAGGCCGTCCGGCGGCTACGCGACCGACGCGGCTCCCGGGCCCGCGACGGCCGCCGGGGCGGCCCCGTCGAGGGCCCGCCGGACCGCGGCGATCACGGTGGGGTGCGCGGGCAGCGCGAGGTGTCCGATGCCGGTGACCTCCACGTTCTCCACGCGGAGATCCGGGTGCTCGATCCTGGCCGTCCCCACCGGGGCCATCAGTGCGTCGAACTCGCTCCAGAACGCGACGCACCGGGTGGCGCAGCCGGGCGCGGGCATCGCCAGTTCGGCCAGCACCTCGGAGTCGGGCCGCATCTGCCGCACCAGCGGGTGCGCGTCCATGAAGGGGGCGACCGCCGTGCCGGAGTGCGGGGTGCCGAGCGTGACGAGGGTGCGGACGAGGGCGTCACCGCCGAGGCGCTGGACGTAGTACCGGCCGACCAGCCCGCCCAGGCTGTGCCCCACGAGGTCCACCCGGTCCTGGCCGGTCCGCGCGCACAGCTCCTCCACGCGCCGGGCGAGGTGGCGGGCCGTGACGCGCAGGTCGCGTGTGAAGGGCGAGTAGTTGTACGCCTCCACGTGCCGCAGGCCGCCGGCGCCGAGCGCGCGGCGCAGCAGGACGAAGACGGAACGGTTGTCGGTGAACCCGTGGAGGAGCAGTACGGGCGGCCGCGCCGAAGGCGGGTCGGGGACGGTCTTCTCCTGGCACACTCCGGTGGGATAGAGGAGAAGGTGTCCGCCGAGCACGACCACCTCGAGCGCGCCGGCCCGCAGCGCGGCGCCGGACGTGGGTATCGACACGGGTATGGACAGCCCCATTGCGGCCTCCCCTGGCCTCCCCTGAGCCTTCGGGACCGCGGCCGGTAGCGCCACCGTGCCGTGCGGCTGGCGGCACGGTGGCGCAATGCCGTCCCACGTGTGATTTCCCCCTCGTGGTTGACCGTGAAACGGTGGCGTGCGCGATGCTGTACTTAACGTTCGTTCACTCGGGAGGCAGTGCGATGGGTGTGACCGGTCCGATCCGTGTGGTGGTGGCCAAGCCGGGTCTCGACGGCCACGACCGCGGGGCCAAGGTGATCGCGCGGGCGCTGCGGGACGCAGGCATGGAGGTCATCTACACGGGCCTGCACCAGACCCCCGAGCAGATCGTGGACACCGCGATCCAGGAGGACGCCGACGCGATCGGCCTCTCGATCCTCTCCGGCGCCCACAACACGCTGTTCGCCCGCGTCCTCGAGCTGCTCAAGGAGCGCGACGCGGAGGACATCAAGGTCTTCGGCGGCGGCATCATCCCGGAGGACGACATCGCTCCGCTGAAGGCCAAGGGCGTGGCCGCGATCTTCACCCCGGGCGCGACGACGACGGCCATCGTGGACTGGGTCCGCGCGAACGTCCGCCAGTAGCCTCCGGCCCGGCCCCCGTCGCCGGGGGCAGTTCCAGCCCGTCCGGCGTTTGAGGACTGGGGTCCGGGGCGGAGCCCCGGGGAACGGTGGAAGGGCGGGGCGGGGAGCGGCTCCGCGCAGCGGCGACCGGCACCCGCCCCACCCACCGCGCCAGCCCTGCCCTCCCCCGGAGGGATCAGGCGGCCGGAGCCCTCCCCCGGGAGGGATCAGGCGGCCGGAGCCAGCTCCGCCAGCATGGCCTCGCGCAGCCGAAGCGTGGCCACCAGCCGCTGAAACGCCTCGGCCCAGTACGCGGCAGCCCCCGGCACCGCATCCTCCGGCTCCGCCACCCCGGCGGTCAGCGCCTCCAGCCGCCCTGCCTCGGCAGGGTCGAGGCAGCGCTCGGCGAGCCCCATCACCCCGCTGAAGCTCCACGGGTAGCTCCCCGCTTCCCGGGCGATGTCCAGCGCGTCCACGACCGCCCGCCCGAGCGCCCCCGCCCACGGCACCACGCACACGCCGAGCAGCTGGAACGCCTCGGAGAGCCCGTGGGCGCGTATGAACTCCGCGACCCAGTCCGCCCGCTCCCCGTCCGGCAGGACCGACAGCAGCTTGGCCCGCTCCGCCAGCGAGGCCGTGCCCGGGCCGGCGGCGGGCGGTGCGGACGGCATGCCGAGCAGTGCCCGCGACCACTCCGCATCGCGCTGCCGCACCGCCGCCCGGCACCAGGCCGCGTGCAGTTCCTCCGTCCAGCCCTCGACCTCGGCGACCGGCAGCGCCACTATCTCCGCCGGGCCGAGGCCCCCGAACCGCTCCCGCCAGCAGGACAGCGGCGCCGCCTCGACCAACTGGCCGAGCCACCACGCACGCTCCCCGCGCCCGGCGGGCGGCCGCTTGACCACCCCGTCGCGGAGCATTCCCGCATCGCACTCGGCCGGCGGGGCCACCCCCTCGGGGCCGACGCAGGCCAGCGCGCGCTCCGCCATCCGCCCCGCCAGCGCCGAGTGCGGCAGCGCGGACAACAGTTCGGCGGCCGTCGCGCGGACATTGCGGCTGCGGTCGCCGAGCGCCGCCTCGAGGAACGGCTCGTCCCCGTCCGACAGGCCCACCCTCAGCGAGTCGAGGAACATCAGCCGGTCCTCGGCCCGTTCGGTGCTCCAGGTCGTCGCCAGCAGCTGCCGGGCGGCCCCCGCATCGGCTTCCCGTACGGCGCCCAGCAGCGCCACCCGTTCCGCGAACAGGCCCTCCTGCCAGAGCCGTTCCACCCCGGCCGGATCCGTCGGCTCCGGGAGCTCCCCGGCGCCGCCGGTCCCGCCCCGCAGCGCGAACCGCCAGTCGGGATTCAGCCGGGCCAGCCACAGCCCCCGCACCCCGGCCAGCGCCAGGGCGTGCGGCCGCAGGTCCGTACGGGCCCGGGCCGCATCCAGCAGTGCGGGGAGCAGCGAGGCCGGCGAGCGGTAGCCGTGCCGCCGGGCGGCGGCCAGCCATTGGGGCAGCAGCTCCGTCAGATCCGGGGCGGCCCCCCGCCGCCCGCCGCCGCCCGCCGCGCCGGAGCGGCCCGCCAGCAGCTGGGCGAGCCGCCGCCGGGCCGCCTCCGGCGGTGCCGGACGCGGGTCCCGCGGCGCGGGCTCCGGGCGCGGGCCCGCCTCGGCCGGCCGCAGCCCGGCCCGGCGGCGCACGGCGTGCACGGCCGCCGCGTCCAGCAGCGCCTGCGGTGATCCCGTGGGCCCCCCGCCCCGGCGTCGGTCGGTGCCCAGCAGCGCGGCCCCGACCAGCTCCTCCCAGTCCCCGTAGCCCTCGTCGGCCTTGTCCATCGCGCCCCTCCCTCTTCCCTCGTCCTGCTCCGTGTCCTGCGCTCCGGTCCCGCCCCCTCCGCGGGACCGGAGCGGTCGATGCCCCCGTCGGGCCCGGCCGACCCGGTCGACCGTGCTCAGCTGGCGTGGTTGTCGTTCATGCAAGCCCCCCGGCTCCTCGTCACCTCGCGACGGCGCCCCCGCGCCGCCGCGTACTTCCCGTAGTCCTTGTCAGAGGACACAGAACCCCCCAGGCCCCCAGTGATTTCTCTTCTTGTCCCGGCCCGTTCAGGCCAGCGCGACCGGCTCGGGCGAACCCGGCTGCCAGGCCGTCAGCGGAGTGAAGCCCCGATGGCCGCATTCGCCGAACACCGTCACCGGGCCCCCGCCCGACAGCGCGGCCAGCTGCCACAGGCCCCCGCGTGAGCGGCTGCCCGCCCCCGTGAGGGGCACCGGCAGGGCGGAGGTTCCCTCCGCATCCGCCAGTTGCCAGCCCAGCTCTCCCGGTATCGGGACCACCGGACCGAGCACCACCGGCCAGGACTCCAGCCACGGGTCGTCCCGCAGTGCCGCCCCGTACGCCTCCAGTGCCGCCCCCGTACTCACGCCGGCCGGAACCTCCGTGCACGGCACGGCCGCCGAGAACCTCTCCCCGAGGTCCCCCCGCAGCCCGGCGGACCCGGGCCGGAAGCGGATCTCCGCCTCCAGCACCAGCCCCACCGGCAGGGCCAGCCCCGGCGGCCGCCCGGGCGGACCGAAGTCCAGCACCAGGGCGGGCCGCCCGCTCCCCGTCCCGCGCAGCCATATCCGGCGGGTGGTGAGCCGGCCGTCCGGTGACGCCGAGTCGTACTGGGCCAGCACCAGCCAGCGGTCCCGTATGGCCTCCCCCTCCCCGGAAGCCGGCAGTCCCACCCGGCTGCGCACCGTCGCGGCCAGCTGATCGGGCAGCTCCGCCACCCCGAGCCAGGCCCGGTCCAGCAGGTGCAGCAGCGCCGCCTCCTCCAGCATCCGGGCGGGCCAGCCGGGCCCGCAACTGGGTATCGTCCCCAACTCCCGCACCCGCCCCGCCAGTCCGGGAGCCTGGGCGTCCACCATCCGGGCCGCCGTCTCCTCCCACGCCCCGTAACCGGCCTGCTCCTGGCCCGCGAGACCGCCGCGCAGCAGATCGGCCAGCCGCTGCTCCAGCTCGGTCACGCCCGCCCCGATCCGGGAAGCCCGCCGCTCCGCCCGCTTCCGCGCCCCCTCGGCATCCGCCGGGCCCCCCGCCCCGGTGGCGGGGCGCGCGGCCTTCGCCGCCCGGTCGGCCAGCCACTGGGCGGCCCACTCCGGCGCCTCCGCCGGCTCGCCCGCCCCCTCCGCGGACCAGAGCAGCAGCAGCCCCAGTGCGTGCTTGCACGGGAACTTCCGGCTCGGGCAGGAGCACTTGTACGCAGGTCCCGTCAGGTCCACGACGGTCTGGTACGGCTTGCTGCCGCTGCCCTTGCACCACCCCCATACAGAACCGGAAGCGGAACCTCCGATCTGCGACCACGGCCCCGCCCCGCCGAGTCTGCTTCCCGCCTTGCGTGAGGCATCGTCAGGAGCCAGAGCCAGTACCTGTTCCGCTGTCCAGCGGACCCCCTGCTCAGTCATGGGAACAACCGTAGAGACCCCCACTGACAATCGCTCTGACCTGCAACAACGCCTCGAACAAGGGTCGTTGTCAGTGGCGTGGTGCACCTTGGATCCAGCAGTCGGGAGCGGCTGCCGAGCATTGGAGGGGGACCATGACCACGCACGAGGACGCCCGCGGAACCGAGGCGCTGCGACCGCACGCAGAAGACGCCTTCGCACACGAACTGAAAGCCCTGGCAGCCGTCGACGACCGGCCCCGCCCGGCCCGCTGGAAGCTCTCCCCGTGGGCCGTCGCCACCTACCTGCAGGGCGGCACGCTCGAGGACGGCACGGTCATCACACCCAAGTACGTGGGGCCGCGCCGGATCGTCGAAGTCGCCGTCACCACCCTCGCGACCGACCGCGCCCTGCTCCTGCTCGGAGTCCCCGGCACCGCCAAGACCTGGGTGTCCGAACACCTCGCCGCCGCCGTCAGCGGGGACTCCACCCTCCTCGTCCAGGGCACCGCCGGCACCCCGGAGGAGGCCATCCGGTACGGCTGGAACTACGCCCGCCTCCTGGCCCACGGCCCCAGCCGCGAAGCGCTCGTCCCCAGCCCCGTCATGCGGGCCATGGCCGAGGGCATGACCGCCCGCGTCGAGGAGCTCACCCGCATCCCCGCCGACGTCCAGGACACCCTCATCACCGTCCTGTCCGAGAAGACGCTCCCGATACCGGAGCTCGGCGAAGAAGTGCAGGCCGTGCGCGGGTTCAACCTCATCGCCACCGCCAACGACCGCGACCGCGGGGTCAACGAGCTCTCCAGCGCGCTGCGCCGCCGCTTCAACACCGTGGTCCTGCCGCTGCCCGCCACGGCCGACGCCGAGGTGGACATCGTCGCCCGCCGCGTCGACCAGATGGGCCGCGCCCTCGACCTGCCGGCCGCACCCGAGGGCCTCGAGGAGATCCGGCGCGTCGTCACCGTCTTCCGCGAGCTGCGCGACGGTGTCACCGACGACGGCCGCACCAAGGTGAAGTCGCCCAGCGGCACCCTGTCCACGGCCGAGGCGATCTCCGTCGTCACCGGCGGCCTGGCCCTGGCCGCGCACTTCGGGGACGGCGTGCTGCGCCCCTCCGACGTGGCCGCGGGGATCCTCGGCGCCGTCGTCCGGGACCCGGCCGCAGACAAGGTCGTCTGGCAGGAGTACCTGGAGGCCGTGGTCCGCGAGCGCGACGGCTGGAAGGACTTCTACCGCGCCTGCCGGGAGGTGACGGTATGAGCCCGAGCCCGAAGGGCCCCCTGCTCCTGGGGGTGCGGCACCACGGGCCGGGATCGGCGCGCGCGGTGCGGGCCGCCCTGGAGGCGGCCCGGCCGGCGGCCGTCCTGATCGAGGGCCCGCCCGAGGGCGACGACCTCCTCGCCCTCGCCGCCGACCCGGGCATGCAGCCGCCCGTGGCGCTGCTCGCGCACGCCGCGGACGATCCCGGCAGGGCCGCGTTCTGGCCGCTGGCCGAGTTCTCCCCGGAATGGGTCGCCATCCGCTGGGCGCAGGAGGCCGGAGTACCGGTGCGGTTCATGGACCTGCCGGCCGCGCACTCGCTCGCCCGCAAGGAGGAGGAGGGCGGGCAAGGCGGGGAGGGGGAGGAACCGGAGCGGTCCGTACGGGTGGACCCCCTGGCCGTGCTGGCCGAGACCGCCGGGTACGACGACCCCGAGCGCTGGTGGGAGGACGTCGTCGAACACCGGGGCGCCGAGGAGGCCGACGCCCTGGGCGCGTTCGAGGCGCTCGGCGAGGCCATGGGAGCCCTCCGCGAGGCCTACGGCGACGGCGACCACGACCGGGACCTCGTCCGCGAGGCGTACATGCGCCAGCGGATGCGGGCCGCCCGCCGGGAGTTCGGCGACGGGTACGCGGTGGTGTGCGGGGCCTGGCACGTCCCGGCACTGCGGGCGAAGACCACCGTCGCCGCGGACAGGGCGCTGCTCGCCGGACTGCCCAAGGTCAAGGTGGAGACCACCTGGGTGCCGTGGACGCACCGCAGGCTCGCCCGGGCCGGCGGGTACGGAGCGGGCATCACCTCGCCCGGCTGGTACGCGCACCTCTTCGCGGCCCGGGACCGGCCCGTCGAGCGGTGGCTGACCAAGGTCGCGGGGCTGCTGCGGGAAGAGGACCGGCAGGTCTCCTCGGCGCACGTGATCGAGGCGGTCCGGCTGGCGGAGACACTGGCCGCGATGCGGGGGAGGCCGCTGCCCGGGCTGACGGAGACGCTGGAAGCCGTCCGGGCGGTGATGTGCGACGGCTCCGACATACCGCTCGCGCTCGTCGAGGACCGCCTGGTGGTCGGCGACGTGCTCGGCGAGGTCCCCGACGGGGCTCCCGTCGTACCGCTCCAGCGCGACCTGACCCGGCAGCAGCGCTCGCTGCGGCTCAAGGCCGAAGCCGCCGACCGCGAGCTGGAGCTGGACCTCCGCAAGGACACCGACAGCGCGAAGTCGCTGCTGCTGCACCGGCTGCGGCTGCTCGGGATCGAATGGGGCAGGCCGACCGCCTCCCGGGGCAGCACCGGCACCTTCCGGGAGACCTGGCGGCTCCGCTGGGAGCCGGAGTTGTCGGTGCGGGTCGCCGAGGCCGGCATATGGGGCACCACCGTCCTGGCCGCGGCCACTGCGAAGGCCGAGGCCCAGGCGGCCGCGGCGGAGGAGCTCGGGGAGGTCACGGCGCTGGCCGAGCAGTGCCTGCTGGCCGGGCTGTCCGAGGCGCTGCCCGCCGTACTGCGGGCCCTGGCGGACCGGGCCGCGCTGGACACCGATGTGGCACGGCTCGCCAAGGCCCTGCCGGCGCTGGCCCGTTCGCTGAGGTACGGGGACGTCCGCGGTACCGACGCGGCGGCCCTCGCCACGGTGGCGGCCGGCCTCGCCGAACGGATATGCGTGGCCCTCCCGTCGGCGTGCGCGGCCGGGCTGGACGCGGACGCGGCGGCGGAGTTGCGGGGCCACGTGGACGGGGTGCACGGCGCGGTCGGGCTGCTGGCGGACGCGGAGGAGGGGCTGCGCGAGCGCTGGTCCGAGGTGCTGCGGAAGCTGGCCGCCCGGGACACGGTGCCCGGCCTGATCCGCGGCCGGGCGGTCCGGCTGCTGCTCGACGACGGGCGGCTCCCGGCCGAGGAGACGGCCCGGCTGATGGGGCTCGCCCTGTCACCGGCGGCCGACCCGGCCGATGCGGCGGGCTGGATCGAGGGCTTCGCGGGCGGGAGCTCGGGCGGCGGCACCCTGCTCGTCCACGACGACCGGCTGCTGGGCCTGATCGACGCCTGGCTGGTGGGGGTGCCGGAGCGGGCGTTCACCGACGTACTGCCGCTGCTGCGGCGCACGTTCGGGGCGTACGAGCCGGGGGTGAAGCGGACGCTGGGCGAGCTGGTGCGGCGGGGGCCCGGCGGGGCCGCGGCACCGGTGCCGGGCGCGGCTCCCGAGGGCTTCGCGCCCGAGCTGGACCCCGTCCGGGCGGATGCGGTGGTGGAGGTGGTGCGGATGCTGCTGGCCGGTGCGGTGGCGTGAGGCCGGGTGCGGCGCCGTTGCCGGGGCGCCGCCCCCGGACCCCCGCGCCTCAAGCGCCGGCGGGCTGGAAGTGCCGCTGCACGGCACCCGGGGCTCCGCACCGGACCCCGCTCCTCGGCGGGGCTGGACAGCACGGCGGGCGTGGGAGACCGCCCGGAGAAGGGCCGCGGGTCACGTGCGGCCGCGATACGACGAGTGCAAGGGGGACGGACGGATGAGCAGGACGGGAAACCAGGTGGGGGCGCCGGTCGCGCAGGCCGAGGGCGCCGCCGTGAAGGGGGCCGACCCCGCCGGGGGCGAGAGGCTGCGGCGGTGGCGGATGGTGCTGGGCGGGGGAGAGGGCGACGGGACCGGGTGCGTGCTGAGCGGGCGGGACGCGGGGATGGATGCCGCGCTCGGTGCGCTGTACGGGGGCGGAGGGGGCCGGAAGGCGGGAGGTGAGCGGTCGGCCGGGCTCGGGGGGTCCGCGCCGAACGTGGCCCGCTGGCTCGGGGACATCCGTACGTACTTCCCCAGCTCGGTGGTCCAGGTCATGCAGCGCGACGCGATCGAGCGGCTCGGCCTGTCCGCCCTGCTGCTGGAGCCGGAGATGCTGGAGGCCGTGGAGCCGGACGTCCATCTGGTCGGCACCCTGCTCTCGCTGAACAAGGCGATGCCCGAGACGACCAAGGAGACCGCGCGGGCCGTGGTCCGCAAGGTCGTCGAGCAGCTGGAGAAGAAGCTCGCGGCGCGCACCAGGGCCACGCTCACCGGAGCCCTCGACCGGTCCGCCCGCATCAGCCGGCCCCGGCACCACGACATCGACTGGGACCGGACCATCCGGGCGAATCTGAAGAACTACCTGCCCGAGTACCGGACGGTGGTCCCCGAGCGGCTGATCGGCTACGGCCGGGCGGCGCAATCGGTGAAGAAGGAGGTGATCCTCTGCATCGACCAGTCGGGTTCGATGGCGGCCTCCGTCGTCTACGCCTCCGTCTTCGGGGCGGTGCTGGCCTCCATGCGGTCGATCGCGACGCGACTGGTCGTCTTCGACACCGCCGTGGTGGACCTGACCGACCAGCTCGACGACCCCGTGGACGTCCTCTTCGGCACCCAGCTGGGCGGCGGCACCGACATCAACCGGGCCCTCGCCTACTGCCAGTCGAAGATCACCCGTCCCGCCGACACCGTCGTCGTCCTGATCAGTGATCTCTACGAGGGCGGCATACGCAACGAGATGCTGAAGCAGGTCGCGGCGATGAAGGCGGCGGGGGTCGAGTTCGTCACCCTCCTCGCGCTGTCGGACGAGGGCGCCCCCGCCTACGACCGCGAGCACGCCGCCGCCCTTGCCGCGCTCGGGGCCCCGGCCTTCGCCTGCACCCCCGACCTGTTCCCCGATGTCATGGCCGCGGCGCTGGAGAAGAGGCCCCTCCCCATGCCATGACGAGCCCGGACCGCGCCACCCTGTGAATCGGTAGATCGCACGAACTTCCAGTTCAACCGTGAGGCGATCTGTGAGGGGAATCACCGCTCAGGTGTGATCTGCGATTTAGGGACCTACGTCCCACGGGGATAACCTGCGGGACGGACATGCCGCGTCCACGGTCACCGTGTGCGCCTTCCTAGTGACAGCGCCGTCACGTTGCCCTCCGCGGCACGCCCACGCAGATAGCAGACAAACCGCGAATCACTGCGAATCTTTGAAGACAAGGGACGGACGCGCGTGGACCTGTTCGAGTACCAGGCGAGGGACCTCTTCGCCAAGCACGGTGTACCGGTGCTGGCCGGTGAAGTCATCGACACGCCTGAGGCGGCTCGCGAGGCCACCGAGCGGCTGGGCGGCAAGTCGGTCGTCAAGGCGCAGGTGAAGGTCGGCGGCCGTGGCAAGGCCGGTGGCGTGAAGCTTGCCGCCACCCCGGACGAGGCCGTCGCCCGCGCGACGGACATCCTCGGCATGGACATCAAGGGCCACACGGTCCACAAGGTGATGATCGCCGAGACCGCGCCGGAGATCCTGGAGGAGTACTACGTCTCCTACCTCCTCGACCGGACCAACCGCACCTTCCTGGCCATGGCCTCGGTCGCGGGCGGCATGGACATCGAGCAGGTCGCCGAGGAGACCCCGGAGAAGCTCGCCAAGGTCCCGGTGAACGCCAACGAGGGCGTGACCATCGAGAAGGCCCGCGAGATCGTCGCCCTGGCCCAGTTCCCGGCCGAGGTCGCCGAGAAGGTCGCCGAGGTCCTCGTGACCCTGTGGCAGACCTTCATCGCCGAGGACGCGCTCCTCGTCGAGGTCAACCCGCTCGCGAAGGTCGCCTCCGGCGACGTCATCGCACTCGACGGCAAGGTCTCGCTCGACGAGAACGCCGAGTTCCGCCAGCCGGGCCACGAGGAGTTCGTGGACCACGCGGCCGCGAACCCGCTCGAGGCCGCCGCCAAGGCGAAGAACCTCAACTACGTCAAGCTCGACGGTGAGGTCGGCATCATCGGCAACGGCGCGGGTCTCGTCATGAGCACCCTCGACGTCGTCGCGTACGCCGGCGAGAACCACGGCGGCGTCAAGCCCGCCAACTTCCTGGACATCGGCGGTGGCGCCTCCGCCGCCGTCATGGCCAACGGTCTCGAGATCATCCTCGGCGACCCGGACGTCAAGTCCGTCTTCGTCAACGTCTTCGGTGGCATCACCGCGTGCGACGAGGTCGCCAACGGCATCGTCCAGGCGCTGGCCCTGCTGGAGGAGAAGGGCGAGGCGGTCACCAAGCCGCTCGTCGTCCGTCTCGACGGCAACAACGCCGAGCTGGGTCGCAAGATCCTCTCGGACGCCAACCACCCGCTGGTGCAGCGCGTGGACACCATGGACGGCGCGGCCGACAAGGCCGCCGAGCTCGCGGCTGCGAAGTAAGGGCAGAGGTCAAAGACTCACATGGCTATCTTCCTCAACAAGGACAGCAAGGTCATCGTCCAGGGCATGACCGGTGCCACGGGCATGAAGCACACCAAGCTGATGCTGGCTGACGGCACCAACATCGTCGGCGGCGTGAACCCGCGCAAGGCCGGCACCACCGTCGACTTCGACGGCACCGAGGTCCCGGTCTTCGGCTCCGTCGCCGAGGCGATGGAGAAGACGGGCGCCAACGTCTCCGTCCTCTTCGTCCCGCCGGCCTTCGCCAAGGCCGCCGTGGTCGAGGCGATCGACGCCGAGATCCCGCTGGCCGTCGTCATCACCGAGGGCATCGCGGTGCACGACTCCGCCGCCTTCTGGGCGTACGCGACCGCCAAGGGCAACAAGACCCGCATCATCGGCCCGAACTGCCCGGGTCTGATCACCCCCGGCCAGTCCAACGCCGGCATCATCCCGGGCGACATCACCAAGCCCGGCAAGATCGGTCTCGTGTCCAAGTCCGGCACGCTGACCTACCAGATGATGTACGAGCTGCGCGACATCGGCTTCACCTCCGCCGTCGGCATCGGTGGCGACCCGGTCATCGGCACCACGCACATCGACGCCCTGGAGGCCTTCGAGGCCGACCCGGAGACCGAGCTGATCGTCATGATCGGTGAGATCGGCGGCGACGCCGAGGAGCGTGCGGCGGACTTCATCGCGAAGAACGTCACCAAGCCGGTCGTCGGCTACGTCGCGGGCTTCACCGCCCCCGAGGGCAAGACCATGGGCCACGCCGGCGCCATCGTCTCCGGTTCTTCTGGCACCGCACAGGCCAAGAAGGAGGCCCTCGAGGCCGCAGGCGTGAAGGTCGGCAAGACGCCGACCGAGACCGCGAAGCTGGCGCGCGAGATCCTGAACGCCGCTCAGTAAGCAGTCCGCGTACGGACGCACGGGCGTGGCCCGCACCCCTCGGGAGGTGCGGGCCACGCCCTTTTCCGTGCGCCCCTCACTCGACCTTCGGAGCGATCCTGGCCGGACCGGCCGCCGGGTCGGAGCGCAGCTTGTCGTGGAGGGCCTTGCTCTCCTCGGTGAGCTGCTGGGGCCCACTGTGCGGGGGCACGCCGGAGACGTTCGCCCCGGGTGCGTTCGGCGGCTCGTACTTGGTGGGGGCGGTCGCGGTCGTGTACGCGGTGGCCACGGCGATCACCGCGGCCAGGCTGACCACCGCGCGCGTCCGAAGCCGGGCGCGCCGCTCGCTGGAGTTCCGTACGGCGGCAGCCGGGCGCGGCTCGAGCGCCACGGCCGGCTGCAGCGCGGTGAACCTGTCGCGCAGCAGTGCGGACTGCTTCTCCGGAGCCACCGCGGCCAGCTCGGGGATCCGCGAGGCGAGCGTGGCGTGCGCGTGGAGCAGCCGGTTGCCGGCGGTGGGGGTGCTGGCCTCCGTCTCGGCGGCGGTGTCGGGCAGGTCGAGTCCCACGCCGTCGTAGAGGAGCACGGTGCGGCGGTGGTTGGTGGGCAGCGCGAGCATGGCGTCGAGGAGGATCCGGTCGGCGGGCTCGGCGGGGGGCTTGTCGGGGTGGCGGTGGGCGCGGCGGAACTGGTGCCAGGGCGAGAGCGCGTACTCGTGCACGGCCGCGCGCACCCAGCCCACCGGGTCCGGGTCGGTCGCCACCTCGGGCCAGCGGTCCCAGGCCAGCTGGAAGGCCCGGTCGACGGCCTCCAGGGCGAGGCCCCGGCGGCCGGTGAGCAGATAGGCCTGCCGGGTGAGGGCGGGGGCGGCGTGGGCGTGGAGGGCGTCGAAGTCCTCGACCGGCAGCCGGGCCGACGGCTCCTCGGGCTGCTCCTCCGGTTGCTCGGCCGGTTGTCCGGCCTGCTGCTCCGCGGGGGGCCCGTCGGCCTGCTGGCCGGTTCCGGCGGAGGTCGGCCGGGGGGTCTCGGCGGGCCCGTGGGACCCGGAGGCCTCTGCCGCGGCCGGACGCGCCTCCGCGGGGAGCGGCTCGGCGCTCCCGCCCGACTGCGGTCCCGGGGCCGCGGCGCCGAGCCGGGCGGGGCCGGGTGACGGTGTGTCGGCCGGTGCGGGCGGGTGGTCGGGCTCGGGGACGGTGGTGTGCTCGGCCGCCGGGCCCGGGGCGGCTGCCCCTGGTGCGTCGCCGGCGGCGGGCGGCGCGGAGCTCCCCGAGGACCCGGGCGGCGCGGCCGCTGCGGGTGCCGCCGCGGGCGGCGCCGGCTCGGGGTCGGCGGGTGGCTCCGCGGCCTGCTCGGCCGTGGGCTCGGGCAGGGGGCCGGTTCCGGTGAAGAGCCGTACGGCGCCCGGCGACGCGCACACATCGGATGCGAGGGCGCCGAATGACTCGGCGTCAGTGCCCGGCATGTCCGCGGCGGTGGCCTGGAGGCGGGTCAGAAAGCGGGCGTAGGCCTCCAGTTTGCGCCCGCGCGGGGCCGTACGGCCGGTTTCCCAGGAGCGGACCGTGGTCGGAGTGACGCCCACCACCGCCGCGACCTCATCGTGCGTCAGCTCCGCCGCTTCGCGCAGTCTGCGGCGCTCCTTCGGGGACGGGAGGCTCCGCTCCGCGTCGGATGCGGAGGTCGTTTCGACGCTTTGTGTCATGCCACACTCCCCGCGACCTGACCGCTCTGGGCGAAAAAGTACATAAACGTATATTGGGCGACACCACGGATATTCGCCCGTTACGCACTCATAGCGCGTGTCGAAGGCACCATGGCGGGGTGACCCAAGTGACCGAACGCGGGACCCCGTTGCAGGCGGCCCCGCGAGCCGGCCGGCGGCGCCGTTCGCCGGCCGCCGCCGCATGCGTGATCGGCGGCGCCGTGGCGGCCGGGCTCGGGCTCGGCTTCCTCGCCGTGCTCGTCATCGTCCTGTGGATCAGCTCCCCCTATCCCGACAGCGGTCCCGGCGGCGCCCTCCACCTCGCCGCGGGCCTGTGGCTGCTCGCGCACGGCACGGAGCTGGTCCGGTACGACACGCTGTCCGGCGTGCCCGCGCCCGTCGGGGTGACCCCGCTGCTGCTCGTCGCGCTGCCCGTGCTGCTGATGCGGCGGGCCGCCCGGCTGGGAAGCGCCTCCGTGGACGGCGAGGAGGGCGGCGAGGAGGTGCTGCCCGCCGGCGCCGTCTTCTCGGCCGTGCTCTGCGGGTACCTCGCGGTCGGTGCGCTCGCCACGGTGTACGCCGCCGGGGGGCCGATGCCGGCCGATCCGCTGAGTGCGGCCTGGCACGTACCGCTGGTCGCCGTGCTCGCCGCGGCCGGGGGGGTGTGGGCCGCCCGGGGGCGTCCGGTCGGGCCGCTGCCGTCCTGGCTGCCAGGGGGCGTACGGAGGGCGGTCGCGCGCCCCCGGTACGCGCGGGCGCTCCGTGCCGGGGCGGGCGGGGCGCTGGTCCTGCTGGGTGGCGGGGCGCTGCTGGTCGGCGTCTCGCTCGCGTGGCACGGGGCCGAGGCGCAGGCGTCGTTCCTGGCGCTGACCGGGGTGTGGTCGGGGCGGTTCGCGGTGCTGCTGCTGGCGGTCGCGCTGATCCCGAACGCGATGGTCTGGGGGGCGGCCTACGGGCTCGGGCCGGGCTTCGCCCTCGGCGCCGGCGCGAGCGCCACCCCGCTCGGCTTCGCCGGGTCGCCCTCGCTGCCGCGCTTCCCGCTGCTGGCCGCGCTCCCGCCCGAAGGGCCCGGGACCCCGCTGACCTGGGCGGCGGTCGGGGTGCCGGTGGTGGCCGGGCTGGCGGTGGGGTGGTTCGCGGTGCGCCGGGCGCGGGAGGTGTCGATCGGGGAGACCGCGCTCACGGCGGCCCTGGGGGCGCTGGTGTGCGGGGTGGTCATGGCCGGGCTGGCGGCTGCCTCGGCGGGGCCGATGGGGTCGCGGCAGCTCGCGGAGTTCGGGCCGGTGTGGTGGGTGGTGGGGGTGGCGGCCTTCGCGTGGACCCTTCCGGGGGTCGTGGTGGCCGTGGCGGTGCATGCGTGGCGGAACCGGCCGGTTGCGCTCGCGCTGGGCCAGGTGGAGGGCGAGGGGGAGGGCGGGTGGCACGACAGCGGGGTGCGGGAGCTCCGCTGGGAGGCCTTGCGGGCGGCGGCCGGTGGGCTGATCCCGGACATCTCCACGCCGTCGCCGTCGCCGCCGTCGCCGCCGTCGGCTGTTGCTCCGGCTGCTGCCGCTGCCGCTGCCGCGGCTCCGGTTCCGCCGGTTCCGGTGTCGCCTCCGGCGCGGGTGCTGACCGTTGTCTCCGCGGTGGGGCCGGATCTGACGGTGCCGCAGGCTGCGGAGCCGCCGTTGGTTCCGCCGGTGGTGGGGGCCCGGGTGCTGGCACGGCGCAAGCCGCCGGGGTAGCTCCGCCGGCGGGGCGGGTTCTCGGGTGCGGGGCCGTTGCCGGGGCGCTGCCCCGGACCCCGCGCCTCAAGCGCCGGCGGGGCTGGAGTTGCCCGGCTGGGCTACTGGCGGACCTTCAGGATGTCGCCCACCACGTTGTTCGGGAGCAGGGTGTTGCACTGGAGTTCCGCGGACTGGGTGAGGGCGTCGTCGCGGCAGACGTAGAAGTCCTTGTACGCCAGCTGCAAGGCGTACGAGCTCATCGCCAGCAGGATCGCCAGCGAGGCCGTGACCAGGCCGCTCACCGCCGCCGTGCGTTGCGGGCGGGCCGCCGGGCCCAGGGCCGCCAGGCCGCCGGGCCGGGGCTGGGACTGGGGCTGGTCCGGGTCGGCCGTCGCCGGGGCCGGGCGGCCGCGCAGGGCGCTGATGCCCCAGTAGAGGGCCAGCGCGCCCAGCAGCAGGCCGGCCGACGGGATGCCGAAGATCCCGAAGAAGAAGCCCCACATGCCGGCCAGCAGCGCGTACCGCGCCCGCCGCTGGACCGGGTCCGTCGGGTCCCAGCGGGCCGGGCCCCCCTGGCCGTCCGTGTTCCCCGGGTCCTCCCCGGGCTCCCGCCCCGGTCCGCCGCCGGCACCGGCGCGCGGCTGCCACGGCTGGTCCGGCCGGCCCTCCGGCGGAGCCGCGAACGGGTTGTCGTCCGTGGCGGGGGAGGAAGGCGTGGAGGGGGCGGAGGAGTCGGGCTGGCGGCGGTCCGGCATCGGGTGCGTTTCTTCCCCTGTGTCAAGGACGTCAGGGCGACGTCGAGGCGTGTATGCCAGACGCTACCGCCCGGCCGTCCCCCCGTCCCTCGGGGGCCGTCCGGTGTGCCGGTATCGTTGCAGGCGGTCGGTGGCTTCGTATGGTTCCCCGTATATCGGTACCCCGAAGTTTCGTATGACCACACAAGACGAACACCGCAATCCCGCGAGAAAGGGCCTCCCATGGCCGCCTCCCGCCTGGTCGTGCTGGTCTCCGGTTCCGGCACCAACCTCCAGGCCCTGCTCGACGCCATCGACGCCCACCCCGGCGGACCCGAGGGCTTCGGTGCCGAAGTCGTCGCCGTGGGGGCCGACCGAGAGAACATCGCGGGCCTGGAGCGGGCCGAGAAGGCCGGGATCCCCACCTTCGTGTGCCCGGTCAAGGCCTACGGGAGCCGCGAGGAGTGGGACGCCGCCCTCACCGAGGCGACCGACGCGTACGCCCCGGACCTCGTGGTGTCCGCAGGGTTCATGAAGATCGTGGGCAAGAAGTTCATCGACCGCTTCGGCGGCCGGTTCGTCAACACCCACCCCGCCCTCCTCCCCTCCTTCCCCGGTGCGCACGGCGTACGGGACGCGCTCGCCTACGGCGCGAAGGTCACCGGCTGCACGGTCCACTTCGTGGACAGCGGCGTGGACACCGGTCCGATCATCGCCCAAGGTGTGGTCGAGGTGCGGGACGAGGACGACGAAGCCGCTCTCCATGAGCGCATCAAGGAAGTCGAGCGCCAGCTGCTCGTCGACGTCGTGGGGCGCCTGGCCCGGCACGGCTACCGCATTGAGGGACGAAAGGTAACGATCCAGTGACCGCCGCAGACACCGCAGCGAGCAACGACCCGACCACGAACCAGCGGCCGATCCGGCGTGCGCTCATCAGCGTCTACGACAAGACGGGACTGGAAGACCTGGCCCGCGGCCTGCACGAGGCGGGCGTCTCGCTCGTCTCCACCGGTTCCACCGCCTCGAAGATCGCCGCCGCCGGAGTGCCCGTCACCAAGGTCGAGGAGCTCACCGGCTTCCCCGAGTGCCTGGACGGCCGCGTCAAGACCCTGCACCCGCGCGTACACGCCGGCATCCTCGCCGACCTGCGCCTGGAGGACCACCGCAACCAGCTCGCCGAGCTGGGCGTGGAGCCCTTCGACCTGGTGGTCGTCAACCTCTACCCGTTCCTGGCCACCGTCCAGTCGGGTGCCACTCCCGACGAGTGCGTGGAGCAGATCGACATCGGCGGTCCGTCGATGGTCCGCGCCGCCGCCAAGAACCACCCGTCGGTCGCCGTCGTCACCAGCCCGGCCCGCTACGCCGACGTGATCGCGGCCGCCCAGGGCGGCGGCTTCGACCTCACCGCCCGCAAGCGGCTCGCGGCCGAGGCCTTCCAGAACACCGCCGCCTACGACGTGGCCGTGGCCTCCTGGTTCACGAACGCGTACGCGCCGGAAGAGGGCGCCGTCCTCCCCGAGTTCCTCGCGGGCGCCTGGGAGCGCAAGTCGACCCTCCGCTACGGCGAGAACCCGCACCAGGCGGCCGCCCTCTACACGGACGGTCAGCCGGGCGGCATCGCCAACGCCGAGCAGCTGCACGGCAAGGAGATGTCCTTCAACAACTACGTGGACACCGAGGCCGCCCGCCGCGCCGCCTACGACCACGAAGAGCCATGCGTCGCGATCATCAAGCACGCCAACCCGTGCGGCATCGCCGTGGACGCGACCGACGTCGCCGCGGCCCACCGCAAGGCGCACGCCTGCGACCCGCTGTCGGCCTTCGGCGGCGTCATCGCCGTCAACCGCCCGGTGACCGTCGAGCTCGCCGAGCAGGTCGCGGAGATCTTCACCGAGGTCATCGCCGCCCCCGCCTACGAAGAGGGCGCGGTCGAGATCCTGGCCAAGAAGAAGAACATCCGCGTGCTCAAGGTGGACGGCACCCCGCACCAGCCGGGCGACCTGAAGCCGGTCTCCGGCGGCGCGCTGCTCCAGCAGTCCGATGTCTTCCAGGCCGAGGGGGACGACCCGGCCAACTGGACCCTCGCCACCGGCGACGCCCTCTCCGCCGACGAGCTCGCCGAGCTGGTCTTCGCGTGGAAGGCCTGCCGGGCCGTCAAGTCCAACGCGATCCTGCTCGCCAAGGACGGCGCCTCGGTCGGCGTCGGCATGGGCCAGGTCAACCGCGTGGACTCGGCGAAGCTCGCCGTCGAGCGGGCGGGCGCCGAGCGCGCGCAGGGCTCGTACGCCGCCTCCGACGCCTTCTTCCCCTTCCCGGACGGGCTGGAGATCCTGACGGCCGCGGGCATCAAGGCCGTGGTCCAGCCGGGCGGTTCGGTCCGCGACGAGCAGGTCGTCGAGGCCGCGAAGAAGGCCGGCGTGACGATGTACTTCACCGGCACCCGCCACTTCTTCCACTGACACCGGCGCCGGGGCCCCGACACGGGGTCCCGGTTCCGCAACGGCGAAGGCCGCGCCCCGCATTGCAGCGGGTCGCGGCCTTCGCCGTGCGTGCCGTACGACTCGTACGGGTCGTGCGGGGATCAGAAGCGCGGACGCTTGAACCAGGAGGCGCCGGGGGCGGAGACCATGGCCGCGAGGATGAGGCCGCCGATGGCGAGGCTGACGACGCCGCCGGCCGCACCCTGGCCGCCGTTGGCGGACGTGTTGGCGAAGTTCATGATGCCGCCGAGGATCGTCAGGGCCGCGTAGACGATCGAGGTGATGCGGACGCCGTTGCCGCCCTTGGCGTACTTGGCGCCGAGGACGACGGCCAGCACGCCGAGGGCGAGGATGAAGAGGCCGAGGGCGATCACGACGCCGCCGACCACGTCACCGGCCGCGCCGCTGTCCGTGGTGGACAGCGCGGCTCCGCCGAGCAGCGCGACGAGGCCGAGGATGATCTGGAGGCCGCCGACGACGAAGAGGAGCACGCGCGCCGTCTTCACCATGCCGGGCATCTCCATGGGCATGCCCGGGTAGCCGCCGGGGCCGCCGGGGTACGCCGGGTAGCCCTGGGGCGCGCCCTGCTGCGGGTAGGCGTAGCCGCCCTGCGGCGGGACGCCCTGCGGGGCCTGCTGCGGGTAGCCGTAGCCGGGCTGGCCCTGCGGGGGCTGCTGTCCGTACGGGTTGTTCGGGTCGCCGAAGCTCATTTGGGGTGTTCCTCCGTGGAAGTGCGGGGACGCACGGCAAACGCGCGGAGGAATTCTGCATCTTGCGGTCCGCCCCCCGGCCCTGCCCGCGGCACTCTTTTCCCTGCATCGTCGTCCGCCCGACCTTGACTTGTCCAGTTGGTTCGCGCGGGGCCGGGGAATCGTTGCGCAAGTGCATTGACTTCATTCCCTGCCCGTCGGCAAGGGAGTTCCACTCCCACGGGTGGCTTTTCCTGCTTCACCACGGACCGCCCCGATCGAGAGGAGGACTCCCGTTGAGGTCTTGCGCCCGTTCCACAGGCAGCGACCGGTTGCTGATCTTTTCTCCGGTCGACAGGGCGACGAGGGACATCAGCCCCATGTCGATGCCCACGATGTTCGTGGTGTTTGGCGGAGACGGGGGAGTGTCCTCGCAGAGCAGGGATACGAACCACCGCCCGGCGCTGTGATGGGACACGGTCACCGTCGTCGGCACCGCATCCGCAGGCAGCGGACGTGACCAAACGACATCCAACGGCTCGGGCATCTTCGCCAGAGTCAGGCGACCGTCCACGTAGCGGAACGCGCTGCGCGTGTACTCCGCCGAGCCTCGCGACTTCCGCTTCGACTTGAAGCGGGGGTGCTTCGACCGCTTCCCCCAGAAGCCCACGAAGGCTGCCTGGAGAGGCCGCAGCGCCTGCTGGAGTGGCACTGAGGACACCTCGGCCAGGTAGCTGAGATCCTCGGTCCGCTTCCACGCCGTGAGCATCGCAGACGTCTCGCCGTAGCCGACCCGTTCTCGACGCACCGACCAGGCCTCACTCCGGGCGGCGAGCGCCAGGTTGTAGACCTTGCGGACGCAGCCGAAGGTCCGTGACGGCTCAGCTGCCTGCACCTCCGTCGGATAGAAGCGGTATCGGAAGGCACGCTTCACGGAACAAACCGCCATGACCAGGACGCTAGGGTCGGTCGCGATCCGAACGCAAGCGCGGGTGAGAGCGTCACGCAGCGGTATGACGCCAACGGTTTCGAGTCCGGGCACGCGTTTCCTTGCCTGGATGAAACCGAGCCCGCCAACCGGAGAGGGGCTCGAGCGGGCCGTGACTGGAACCGGGGCCGCTCCATCCGGGAGGATGGGTACATGACCGCCCAGATTCTCGATGGCAAGGCCACCGCGGCCGCGATCAAGTCCGAACTGACCGCCCGTGTGGCGGCCCTGAAGGCCCGGGGCACCACCCCCGGCCTCGGCACCCTGCTGGTCGGCGACGACCCGGGCAGCCGCTGGTACGTCAACGGCAAGCACCGGGACTGCGCCGAGGTCGGCATCGCCTCCATCCAGCGCGAACTGCCCGAGACGGCCTCCCAGGAGGACATCGAGGCGGTCGTCCGGGAGCTCAACGACAACCCGGAGTGCACGGGCTACATCGTCCAACTCCCGCTGCCCAAGGGCATCGACACCAACCGGGTCCTTGAGCTGATGGATCCGCTCAAGGACGCCGACGGCCTGCACCCCATGTCGCTCGGCCGGCTGGTGCTGAACGAGCCGGGTCCGCTGCCCTGCACCCCGTACGGCATCGTCGAGCTGCTGCGCCACCACGACGTCGAGATCAACGGCGCGCACGTCGTCGTCCTCGGCCGCGGCATCACCGTCGGGCGCTCCATCGGCCTGCTGCTGACCCGCAAGTCCGAGAACGCCACAGTGACCCTCTGCCACACCGGTACGCGCGACCTGTCCGGGCTGCTGCGCCAGGCCGACATCGTCGTCGCGGCGGCCGGCGTCCCGCACCTGGTCAAGCCGGAGGACGTGAAGCCCGGCGCGGCCGTGCTCGACGTGGGCGTCAGCCGCGACGAGAACGGCAAGATCGTCGGCGACGTGCACCCGGGCGTCGCCGAGGTGGCGGCCTGGATCTCCCCGAACCCGGGCGGTGTCGGCCCCATGACGCGCGCCCAGCTGCTGGTCAATGTCGTCGAGGCGGCGGAGCGGAGCACCAGTGCAGGCTGAACCCGATGCGGAGCAGGCGGCAGGGGGGCGGCCGCCCGGTTCCCGCCGCTTCCCCTCCGTCACCCGGGACACCGCCCGCCCCGAGGGCAGCGGCCGCGCCGTGCCCGGTGCGGTGTCCACGCCCGCCCGCCAGTGGCCGATGCTCAGCGTGCTCGCGGCGACCGCGGCCGGGCTGCTGACCACGGCGCTGGGGCACCCGCGCATAGGCACCCTGGTGATCGGCATCGCCCTGATCGCGGCCTCCGCGATGCGGCGGCTGCTTCCCTCGGTGGGGATGCTCGCGGTGCGCTCCCGCTTCACGGACATGGTCACGTACGGGCTGCTGGGCGTGGCGATCACGCTGCTCGCGCTGGTGATCGAGCCCAAGCCGCCGCTGGAGATCCCGTTCCTGGAGGACGCGGTCCGCTTCACCGTGCGCTGAGCCCCCTGGAGGCCGGAGGAGAGGCCGGAAGGGGAGGCCGGAAGGGGGCCCGAAGGGTGAGCCGCGAGAGGAAGGCCCGAAGGGGAATCCCCCCGCGGACCCCGGAAGGGAGGCCCGGGGATAGCCCGAAAGGGTCGATGTGCAGGGCGGGAACCACCCTTCCGCCTTCGAACCCTCCGGTTCGTGTGCCATGCACCACAGGGACCGGGGGATCGAGCCGCTCGAAGGTCGGATAGCCTGACGGCGGATGTCTCTTCACATCAAGATTCACTGGGGAGCGGCGTCCTCCAGCACATGGGGCGGGACGCCCCAACCGCCAGCTGTCTAACGGAGAAGGCCATGACCCGCACTCCCGTGAATGTCACCGTCACCGGCGCCGCCGGCCAGATCGGCTACGCGCTGCTCTTCCGCATCGCGTCCGGCCACCTGCTCGGCGCGGACGTGCCGGTCAAGCTCCGCCTCCTGGAGATCCCCCAGGGCATGAAGGCCGCCGAGGGCACCGCCATGGAGCTCGACGACTGCGCCTTCCCGCTCCTCAAGGGCATCGACATCTTCGACGACCCGAACCAGGGCTTCGCCGGCGCCAACGTCGCGCTGCTCGTGGGCGCCCGCCCGCGCACCAAGGGCATGGAGCGCGGTGACCTGCTCTCCGCCAACGGCGGCATCTTCAAGCCGCAGGGCGCCGCCATCAACGCGAACGCCGCGGACGACATCAAGGTCCTGGTCGTGGGCAACCCGGCCAACACCAACGCGCTCATCGCGCAGGCCGCCGCCCCGGACGTACCGGCCGAGCGCTTCACCGCGATGACCCGCCTGGACCACAACCGCGCGATCACGCAGCTGGCCCAGAAGACCGGCTCGGACGTCACCGACATCAAGCGCCTCACCATCTGGGGCAACCACTCGGCGACCCAGTACCCCGACATCTTCCACGCGGAGATCGCCGGCAAGAACGCCGCCGAGGTCGTCAACGACGAGGTGTGGCTCGCCGAGAACTTCATCCCGACTGTCGCCAAGCGCGGCGCCGCGATCATCGACGCCCGTGGCGCCTCCTCGGCCGCCTCGGCCGCCAACGCCGCCATCGACCACGTCCACACCTGGGTCAACGGCACGGCCGCCGGCGACTGGACCTCGATGGGCATCCCGTCGGACGGCTCCTACGGCGTCCCGGAGGGCATCATCTCCTCCTTCCCCGTCACCACCAAGGACGGCAAGTACGAGATCGTCCAGGGCCTGGACATCAACGAGTTCTCCCGGAAGCGCATTGACGCCTCCGTGGCGGAGCTCGTCGAGGAGCGCGACGCGGTGCGCGAGCTCGGCCTGATCTGATCCCGGATCGCTTCACCGGAACGCCCCGGCGGGTTCACCCGCCGGGGCGTTCCGCGTTCCCGGGGCCGGCCCGGTGCGGACCCCCGTACCGCGCCGGGCCGGTCCGGCGCGGGATCAGGCCTTGTACATGCCCGGCTTGTAGTGGCCCGGCACCAGGCGGGTGGTGACGCCGATGCGGTTCCAGACGTTGATCGTCGCGATGACGGCGATCAGCTGGGCCAGCTCGCGCTCCTCGAAGTGCTTGGCGGCCTTCTCGTACACCTCGTCGGGCACGAAGCCGTCGGTCAGCACGGTGACGGCCTCGGTGAGCTCGATCGCGGCGAGCTCCTTCTCCGTGTAGAAGTGCCGCGACTCCTCCCACGCGGGCAGCAGCACGATCCGCTCGACGCTTTCGCCCGCCGCGATGGCGTCCTTGGTGTGCATGTCGATGCAGAAGGCGCAGTGGTTGATCTGCGAGGCTCGGATCTTCACGAGCTCGACGAGGGCCGGGTCGAGGCCCTTCTTGGCGGCGATCTCCAGGGCCAGGACGGCCTTGTAGACCTCGGGGGCGACCTTCGCCATCTGCATGCGGGGCGTGTGCTCGTGTGCGTTCTGTGTCTCGGTCATGTGATCAACCCTAGGGGCCGGGCGGCCCACCGATATGGTCCATATCCATGACGGATTCCCGGGCCACTTTCGGTGCCGACCTGCATCTGGACCTCTCCGCCGGGCGCGGCCTGCGGGCCGGGCTCACCGAGGCGCTGCGCGAGGCCGCGCGCAGCGGGCGGCTGGCGGCCGGCACCCGGCTGCCGTCCTCGCGGTCGCTCGCCGTCGACCTGGGAATCGCGCGGAACACGGTCGCGGAGGCGTACGCCGAGCTCGTCGCCGAGGGCTGGCTGACGGCCCGCCAGGGCTCCGGGACCCGGGTCGCCGAACGGGCCCGGCCGCGCCGGACCGCGGCCGCCGCCACCGGCCGGGTACGGCGTCCCGCGCGCGGCGGGCCCGCGCACGACCTCCAGCCCGGCTCCCCGGACCTGAGCGGCTTCCCGCGCGCGGCCTGGCTCTCGGCGGCCCGGCGCGCGCTGACCAACGCGCCGAACGAGGCCTTCGGGTACGCGGTCGACGCGCGCGGCCGGACCGAACTGCGGGAGGCCCTCGCCGGGTACCTGGCACGGGCGCGCGGGGTGTACGCCGACCCGGAACGGATCGTGCTGTGCGCCGGGTTCGTGCACGGGCTGTCCCTGCTGGCGGGGGCGCTGCGGGCGCGGCGGGTGCGGGAGGTGGCGGTGGAGGGGTACGGGCTGGACATCCACCGCGACCTGCTCGTGAAGGCGGGGCTGCGGACGCGTCCGCTGGGCGTGGACGCGGAGGGCGCCCGTACGGGCGAACTGGGCGCGGGCGGGCCGGGCGTGGGCGCGGTGCTGCTGACCCCCGCGCACCAGTTCCCGACCGGCGTCGCGCTGACCCCGGCCCGGCGGGCGGCCGCCGTGGACTGGGCCCGGACCACGGGCGGGCTGATCCTGGAGGACGACTACGACGGGGAGTTCCGCTACGACCGCCAGCCGGTCGGGGCGCTGCAGGGACTGGACCCGGACCGGGTCGTGTACCTGGGCACGGCCAGCAAGTCCCTCGCGCCGGGGCTGCGCATCGGGTGGATGGTGCTCCCGCCGGGGCTGGTGGAGGAGGTCCTGGCCGTCAAGGGCCCGACCGACTGGACCTCCAGCGCGCTGGAGCAGCTCACGCTCGCGGAGTTCATCACCTCCGGGGCGTACGACCGGCACGTGCGCGGCATGCGGCTGCGGTACCGGCGGCGGCGGGACGAGCTGGTGGCGGCGGTGGGGGACCGGGTCGGGGTGTCGGGGATCGCGGCGGGGCTGCACGCCGTGCTGGACCTCCCGGAGGGGGCGACGGAACGCTCGGTGATCCAGTCGGCGGCCTGGCAGGACCTCGTCCTGGACGGCCTGTCCCGCCACCGCCACCCCGAGGCGGACCTCCCGCCGCGCCCGGCGGTGGTCGTCGGCTACGGGACCCCGTCGGACAGCGCGTGGAACCCTGCGCTGGCCGCGCTGTCCGCGGTGCTGCCGTAGGGAGTGTGCGGCGCCGCTGTCGGAGGCGCGGGGTCCGGGGCGGAGCCCCGGTTCGGGAAGGGGCGGGGTGGGGGAAAGCCCCGCGCAGCGGTGCGGCTGAGCCTCCCGGGCAGGCTCCGGCCCCGCGCAGCGGCACGGCACCCCCGGTTCACGCCGGGGCCGGGTCCGCCGGGGCCGGGGGTTCGCCGAAGCGGGCCAGTGCCAGGGCTCCCGCCAGGGCCACCGCGAAGCCCAGCACCGCGAGCCACGTCAGGCCCTCGCGGGTGCGGTCGCCGAGCCAGGCCACGCCCACCACCGCCGGGCCGATCGTCTCGCCGAGCACCATCCCGGCCGTCGCCGCCGTCACGGAACCGCGCGCCAGCGCCGAGGTGAGCAGGAGGAACGCCGCGCCGCCGCCCAGCAGGAGGGCGTACAGCGCGGGGTTGAGCAGCTCCCGCAGGGAGAAGGAGTCGATGAGCCGCACCGACACCTCCACCACCCCGAACCCCGTCCCCGAGGCCAGGCCGAGGACGAGGGCCCGCGGTCCGTCGGGGAGCCGGCCGGCCGCCGCGCCCACGGCCAGCACCATCACCGCCACCCCCAGCAGCCCCAGCTTGAGGGCCAGGGAGCCCTCCCCTGAGCCCTCCTCCCCGGAGGAGAGCCCCAGCATCAGCAGCCCCGCGCACACCACCCACACCGCGCCCCACTCCGTACGCGAGAGCCGGACCTTCAGCAGCCGCGAGGCGACCACCGCCGTCACGGCCAGGCTCGCCGCCAGCGCGGCCCCCACCGTGTAGATGGGGACGTGGCGCAGCGCGATGATCTGGAGCACGAACCCGGCCGCGTCCAGGCCGAGGCCGGCGAGATACCGCCACTGGCGGGCCGCCCGCATCAGCAGCGCCGGGTCCACCCCGGAGCCCGTCCCGGGCTCCGCGGCCCGCGCCGCCATCGCCTGCAGAACGGACGCCGTACCGAAGCAGACCGCCGCACCCAGCGCGCAAATCATCCCAATGAGCACGAACTGACTCTAGGTCACGGTTTCTGCGACGGCCGGATTCCGTCGCCCCGGGGCACCGCTCTACTCTGTCCCGCAGTACGCCGGGTCCCAGGGGGAGCAGCAGACATGGACAGCAGCAACACCAGCCAGCGCCGCATGCGCTCCGGCGCGGTCGCCCTCGGCGGCATGGGCCTGCTCGCGGCGACCCTCGTCGCCTGCGGCAGCAGCGACGAGCCGGACAAGCGCTGCGCGTCCCGCTCCACGCTGGAGCACCTGAACAGCAAGGAGTGCAAGAGCGGCGGCCGCGGCTCGTACTACTACGGCGGCACCGTCAAGGCCGGCAACGGCCGGGCCTACGTCTCCGGCGGCAGCTTCGACAAGTCCGCCGTCACCCGCGGCGGCATCGGCGGGCACAGCAGCTCCGGCTCCAGCGGCGGCTGAGGAACACGGGACCAGGCACATGAAGCGGCACACCATCGAGCCCCGCCCCGACTGGCAGAAGACCGTCGAGGAGCAGGGGCTGATCTACCCCCTCACCCGCTACCCCGACGACTCGCTGCGCCCCTACTGGGACGAGAGCGCGTACTACTCCTTCTCCCTCCCCGAAGTGGAGGCGCTGGAGAACGTCGTCGAGGAGCTGCACGCCATGTGCCTGGCGGCGGCCGCACACATCGTCGACCACGACCGCTTCGCCGACCTCGGCATCACCGACGCGAAGCTCGCCGCGCTCATCGCCGACTCCTGGCGGCGCCGCGCCGAACAGCCCTCCCTCTACGGCCGCTTCGACCTGCGCTACGACGGCAGCGGCAGCCCCGCCAAGCTGCTGGAGTACAACGCCGACACCCCGACCTCCCTCGTGGAGGCGGCGAGCCCGCAGTGGTTCTGGATGGAGGAGCGCTTCCCCGGCGCCGACCAGTGGAACTCCCTCCACGAGCGCCTCGTCGACGCCTGGCGCCGGCAGGCCGAACTGCTGCCGCAGGGCGTGCTGCACTTCGCCCACTCCGAGACCGACGAACTCGGCGAGGACCTGATGACGGTCGCCTACCTCCAGGAGACCGCGGAGCAGGCCGGCATCGAGACCCACGCCCTGTCCGTCGAGCAGATCGGCTGGGACAGCCTCACCGGCCGGTTCGTGGACGACAAGCTCCGCTTCATCCGCGGCTGCTTCAAGCTCTACCCGTGGGAGTGGCTGGCCACGGACGAGTTCGGCCCGCAGGTCCTCGGTACGTACGACCTCGGCGGCGGCAGCGGTTCCACCTGCTGGATCGAGCCGCTGTGGAAGATGCTGCTCTCCAACAAGGCGCTGCTCGCGATCCTCTGGGAGCTCTTCCCGGAGCACCCGAACCTGCTGCCCGCCTACCTCGACGGACCGCGCGAGCTCGCCGGCACCACCGGTTACGTCGCGAAGCCGCTGCTGGGCCGCGAAGGCGCCGGCGTCACCCTCCACGAGGCGGGCGGCGACGGGGAGCCGTTCACGCCGGAGGAGGGCGAGCGGTACTGCTTCCAGGGTCTCGCCCCGCTGCCGGACTTCGACGGCAACCGGGTGGTGCTCGGCGCGTGGGTCGTCGAGGACGAGGCGGCGGGGCTCGGCATCCGCGAATCCGCGGGGCCGGTCACGGACGAGTACGCCCGCTTCCTCCCGCACGTGATCCTGTAGGGCGGGCCCGGCCGGGCGGGCCTCCCGGCCGGCGGAGCCCGGCGGCCCCGCCCTCCGGTCCTCCGGGTGCCGGGCGGCTACGCGGACAGCACCGACCGGAGCTGGTCCAGGCCCCAGTCCAGGTCCTCCTTGCTGATCACCAGCGGCGGGGCGATGCGGATCGTCGACCCGTGGGTGTCCTTCACCAGCACCCCCAGCTCCATCAGCTTCTCGGAGATGTCCCGGCCCGTCCCGCGCGAGGGGTCGATGTCGACGCCCGCCCAGAGTCCGCGCCCCCGCACGGCCGTCACCGCACCCCCGCCGACCAGCAGGTTCAGCTCACGGTGCAGGTGGTCGCCCAGCTCGGTGGCGCGCTGCTGGTACTCGCCGGTGCGCAGCATCGCGATCACCTCCAGGGCGACGGCGCAGGCGAGCGGGTTCCCGCCGAAGGTGGAGCCGTGCTCGCCAGGCCTGAACACCCCGAGCACGTCCCGGTCGGCGACGACCGCCGACACCGGCACCACGCCGCCGCCGAGCGCCTTGCCCAGGATGTAGACGTCCGGGACGACGCCCTCGTGCTCGCAGGCGAAGGTCTTCCCGGTCCGGCCGAGGCCCGACTGGATCTCGTCCGCCATGAACAGGACGTTCCGCTCGCGCGTGAGGTCCCGTACGCCCTGGAGGTATCCGGCGGGCGGCACCAGCACCCCCGCCTCGCCCTGGATCGGCTCCAGCAGCACGGCCACCGTGTTCTCGGTGACGGCGTGCGCCAGCGCGGTGAGGTCGCCGTACGGGACGATCTCGAAGCCGGGGGTGTACGGGCCGAAGTGGTCGCGGGCGTCGTGGTCCGTGGAGAAGGAGACGATGGTGGTGGTCCGGCCGTGGAAGTTGTCGGCCGCGACCACGATCTTGGCGTGCCCGTCCGGGACGCCCTTGACCTCGTAGCCCCACTTGCGCGCGGTCTTCACGGCCGTCTCCACGGCCTCCGCGCCCGTGTTCATCGGCAGCACCATGTCCTTGCCGCACAGGGCGGCGAGCTCGGTGCAGAAATCGGCGAACCTGGCGTGGTGGAAGGCGCGCGAGGTGAGCGTGACCCGCTCCAGCTGCGCGTGGGCGGCGTCGAGCAGCCGGCGGTGGCCGTGCCCGAAGTTGAGCGCCGAATAGCCTGCGAGCATGTCGAGGTAGCGGCGGCCCTCCACGTCGGTCATCCACGCGCCTTCCGCGGAGGCGACGACGACGGGCAGCGGGTGGTAGTTGTGCGCGCTGTGCGCGTCGGCGGAACGGATGGCATCAGCAGTTGTCGACACGGGGTCTCCGATCGTCCGTCAGGCCTGTGACGAGGGTGGCGTCACTTTCCATCCTCGCTCGTATACCGGGCGGAGAAACCTTTCTCGTGGCGCGCCCGCTAAGGTGGGCGGTACGCACGGCGACTGGCGTACGGAGAACCAACTCCGGGGGAGTCGTGCGCGCACGACCGCTATCAGGGCCGCTCGCCTGGGCCTCGCGGGGACGAGACACGAAATCGACCCCGGAGGAGCCGCCATGAGCGCGAACCACCGTCATCCCGCCCTTCTCGCGACCGACCCCGAACTGGCGTCCTTCGTCGCGGCGGAGGAGACCCTGCAGGCCGAGACGCTGCGCCTGATCCCGAGCGAGAACTACGTCTCGGCGGCCGTCCTCGAAGCCTCCGGCACCGTCCTGCAGAACAAGTACAGCGAGGGCTACCCGGGCCGCCGCTACTACGAGGGCCAGCAGAACATCGACCGCGTCGAGGCCCTGGCCGTCGAGCGCGCCAAGGGCCTGTTCGGCGTGGACCACGCGAACGTGCAGCCGTACTCCGGCTCCCCGGCGAACCTCGCCGTCTACCTGGCCTTCGCGAAGCCCGGCGACACGGTGATGGGCATGGCCCTGCCGATGGGCGGGCACCTGACGCACGGCTGGGGCGTCTCGGCGACGGGCTCCTGGTTCCGCGGCGTGCAGTACGGCGTGCGCGCGGACGACGGGCGCATCGACTACGACGCGGTGCGCGAGCTGGCCCTCGCCGAGCGGCCGAAGATCCTCTTCTGCGGCGGCACCGCGCTGCCGCGCACCATCGACTTCGAGGCCTTCGCGTCGATCGCCGAGGAGGCGGGCTCGATCCTGGTCGCCGACGTGGCGCACATCGCGGGCCTGATCGCGGGCGGCGCGCACCCGTCCCCGGCGGGGCACGTGGACGTGATCTCCACGACCACGCACAAGACCCTGCGGGGTCCGCGCGGCGCGATGCTGATGTGCCGGGAGGAGCACGCGAAGGCCATCGACAAGGCGGTCTTCCCGGGTCTGCAGGGCGGCCCGCACAACCAGACGACGGCGGGCATCGCGGTCGCCCTCCACGAGGCGGCGCAGCCGTCCTTCACGGCGTACGCGCACGCGGTCGTCGCCAACGCGAAGGCGCTGGCGGAGGCGCTGCTGGAGCGGGGCTTCGACCTGGTCTCGGGCGGCACGGACAACCACCTGATCCTGATGGACCTCACCTCGCGCGAGGTCCCGGGCAAGGTCGCGGCGAAGGCGCTGGACCGCGCGGGCATCGTGGTCAACTACAACACCGTCCCCTTCGACACGCGCAAGCCGTTCGACCCGTCCGGTGTCCGCATCGGCACGCCGTCGCTGACGTCCCGCGGCCTCGGGGTCGAGCACATGCCGGTGGTCGCGGACTGGATCGCGCGCTCGGTCGACGCCGCGGCGAAGGCCGACGAGGCGGCCCTTGCCGCCGTCCGGGCCGAGGTCACGTCCCTGATGGCCGCCTTCCCGGCCCCGGGCCTCCCCCTGGCCTGACCCCCCGCGCCCCGAGTCGTCGGGTGCGGCGCCGTTGCCGGGGGCTCCGCCCCCGGACCCCCGCTCCTCAGACGCCGGAGGGGCTGCAATTCCCCCGGCGGGGCCGGAGGACGGCGCTCAGCCGAAACCAGCCCCGCCGGCGTGTGAGGCGCGGGTTCCGGGGCGGAGCCCCAGGGACCCCCGCGCAGCGGACCGGTGGAAAGCGGTCGCTCGGCCGGGGTGGGATTCGGCCACCGCGCTACCCGGTGGTACGGCCGGCGCGCCCGCCCCGCCGCAAGGGGGCGCGGTCCGGCCGCACGCATTCTCCATCGGGTTCCGGACACCGGCGGGCCCGAGCCCGCCCCCGCACCTGAGAGAATGAAGCCATGGCTTCTGATCGTCCTCGCGCGCTCTCCGGCATCCAGCCCACCTCCGGTTCGTTCCACCTCGGGAACTACCTCGGAGCCATCCGCCAGTACGTCGCCCTGCAGGAGACGCACGACGCGTTCTACATGGTCGTCGACCTGCACGCGATCACCATGCCGCAGGACCCGGCGGCCCTGCGCGCGAACACCCGCCTCTCCGCCGCGCAGCTCCTCGCCGCCGGCCTCGACCCCGAGCGCTGCACGCTCTTCGTCCAGAGCCACGTGCCCGAGCACGCGCAGCTCGCCTGGGTCATGAACTGCATCACCGGCTTCGGCGAGGCCAGCCGGATGACCCAGTTCAAGGACAAGTCCGCCAAGGGCGGAGTCGGCAGCGCCAGCGTCGGCCTGTTCACGTACCCGATCCTCCAGGTCGCCGACATCCTGCTCTACCAGGCGCACTCCGTCCCCGTCGGCGAGGACCAGCGCCAGCACGTCGAGCTGACCCGCGACCTCGCGGAGCGCTTCAACCAGCGCTTCGGCCAGACCTTCACGCTCCCTGCCGCGCACATCGTCAAGGAGACCGCGAAGATCTACGACCTCCAGGACCCCTCGATCAAGATGTCGAAGTCCGCGTCCTCCCCCAAGGGTCTGATCAACCTCCTCGACGAGCCCAAGGTCACCGAGAAGAAGGTCAAGAGCGCGGTCACCGACACCGAGACGGAGATCCGCTTCGACACGGAGAAGAAGCCCGGCGTCAGCAACCTGCTCACGATCTACTCCACGCTCACGGGCGAGACCATCCCCGAGCTGGTGGCGAAGTACGAGGGCAAGGGCTACGGCGCGCTGAAGACGGACCTGGCCGGTGTGATGGTCGATTTCGTCACACCGTTCAAGCAGCGCACCCAGGAATACCTGGACGACCCGGAGACGCTGGACTCCATCCTGGCCAAGGGTGCGGAGAAGGCCCGGGCGGTCGCCGCCGAGACCCTCGCGCAGGCCTACGACCGGATCGGCTTCCTGCCCGCCAAGCACTGACCGGCACTCGCGAAAGACGGCCCTGGCGGTACAGGGGGTGCTGCCCCCACACTGGGGCGACAGCACGCATTCGGACGACGGAGGAGACATACGTGGGGACCGTAACGCTCGGCGTTTCGATCGCGGTCCCGGAGCCGTACGGCAGCCAGCTCCAGGAGCTGCGCGCCGGCTTCGGGGACGCCGCCGCGCACGGTATTCCCACGCATGTCACCCTCGTGCCGCCCACCGAGGTGGAGGCCGACCGGCTGCCCGCGATCCGGGCCCACCTGTCCGAGGTCGCGGAGGCCTTCCGGGGTTTCCGGATGCGGCTGGCCGGGACGGGAACGTTCCGGCCGCTGTCGCCGGTCGTCTTCGTCCAGGTCGTGGAGGGCGGTGCGGGCTGCACCCGCCTCCAGAGCGAGCTCCGCAATCCGCAGGGCCCGCTCGTCCGCGAGCTGGCCTTCCCGTACCACCCGCACGTCACCGTCGCCCACGGGATCTCCGAGGAGGCGATGGACCTCGCGTTCAGCACGCTCGCCGACTACGCGGCCGAGTGGCTCTGCGAGGGTTTCGCGCTCTACGAGCAGGGCTCCGACGGGGTCTGGCGCAAGCTGCGTGAATACCCTTTCGGCACGGGCCCGACGGGGGTCCCGGCGCAGCCGGGCGCGCCCGCCGAAGCGGCCCGGGCGACCGTACGCCCTTCCTGACCGAGCGGCCGCCGGCCCAGCCGGACGGTGAGCCGGGTGGCCAGCCGGGCCCGGAACCGGATCTTCCGTAGGACCAGGGCGTGGAACGGATGAGTCGTGGGGCGAAAAGTCACAATCGACGACCGTAGTCCCCGAAACCAGCAATCCCGGCTATTTCCGGCAGGCCAATTACGGTGACTTCATGGACTGGCTGACGAAACTCCCGGTGATCGGGCCGCTTGCGGCGCGCCTGATGCGGACGCACGCGTGGCACTCGTACGAGCGGCTCGACCGCGTCCACTGGACCAGGCTCGCCGCCGCGATCACCTTCATCAGCTTCCTCGCACTCTTCCCCCTGATCACCGTGGCCGCCGCGATCGGCGCGGCGCTGCTCAGCCCGGAGCAGCTGGACCGGCTGGAGAAGAACCTCGCCGAGCAGGTCCCGGGGATCTCGGACCAGCTCGACATCGAGGGGCTCGTCGCGAACGCCGGCACGGTCGGTCTCGTCGCCGGCGTGATCCTCCTCCTCACCGGCATCGGCTGGGTGGGCGCGATGCGGGACTGCCTGCGCGCGGTGTGGGACAAGGACGACGAGGACGAGGGCAACCCGATCGTCCGCAAGGGCAAGGACGGGCTCGTCCTCCTCGGCCTCGGCGCCGTGGGCCTGGCCTCGGCCGCGGCCTCGATCTTCGGGGCCAGCGCGGTCGGCAGGTCCGCGGAGTGGCTGGGCATCCCGCAGCACGGCGCGGGCGGCGGGCTGCTGCGGGCCGCCGCGTTCGGGGTGGGTGTCGTGGCCGCCTTCCTGATGCTGCTCTACCTGCTCACCCTGCTGCCCGGGGTCGAGCCCTCGCGCCGCCGCCTGATCCAGGCGGCGCTGATCGGCGCGGTCGGCTTCGAGCTGCTGAAACTGCTGCTCAGCGGCTATATGCGGGGGGTCGCCGCGAAGAGCATGTACGGGGCCTTCGGCACGCCGATCGCCCTGCTGCTCTGGATCAACTTCACGGCGAAGCTGCTGCTGTTCTGCGCCGCCTGGACCGCCGCCGGCGGCGAGGAGGGCGAGGAGGCGGAAGCGGACGAGGACGAGGACGCCGCTACACCAGCTCCTCGCCCCTCCCACGACGGCCCCGCGGCCAGCGCCGGTTGACGACGAAGGCGCCGCCCCCGAGGAGGGCGATCACCCCGCCCGCCACGCCCAGCGCGGTGCCGATGCCGCCCGAGGAGTTCCCGCCGGCCGCCGACGGGTCGTGGTCGTGCGACTGGGCCGGGGAACCGTGGGGAGAGGTGTCCTCGCTCTTGGGCCGCACCAGTTCACCCACCGGCTTGACCTTCCCGGCCGCCGCGAACCCCCAGTCGAAGAGCGCGGCGGTCTCCTCGTACACCGTGTTCGCCCCGCCGGTGCCGGGGTTCATCACCGTGACCAGCAGCTTGCGCGAGCCCTGCTGGGCGGCTCCGGTGAAGGTGGCTCCGGCCATGGTGGTGTTGCCGTTCTTCACCCCGGCGATGCCCTTGTAGGGGGCGATGCCGCCCGCTCCCGTCATCAGGCGGTTGGTGTTCTGGATCTCGAAGTACTCGCGCGGCTTCCCGGGCTCCTGCTTGCCGGGGAACTTGGCCTCGGCCGTGCCGCAGTACTCGCGGAAGTCCTGCTTCTGCAGTCCGGAGCGGGCGATGAGCGTGAGGTCGTACGCGCTCGACACCTGGTCGGGAGCGTCGTACCCGTCGGGGGACACGACGTGGGTGTCCAGCGCCTGCAGCTCCTCGGCGTGCGCCTGCATGTCCTTGACGGTCTTGTCGATGCCGCCGTTCATGGCCGAAAGTACGTGCACGGCGTCGTTGCCCGACCGCAGGAACACCCCGAGCCACAGGTCGTGGACGCTGTACTCGTGGTCCTCCTTCACCCCGACCAGGCTGCTGCCGGGGCCCACGCCGTCCATGTCCTTGTCGGTGACCTTGTGGACCTGGTCCTTGGGCAGCCCGGGCAGCACGGTGTCCGCGAAGAGCATCTTCATCGTGGAGGCCGGGGGGAGCCGCCAGTGCGCGTTGTTCGCCGCGAGGACCTCGCCGGACTCGGCGTCCGCCACGATCCAGGACCGGCCCGTCAGGTTCGTGGGCAGCGCGGGCGCCCCCGGCAGCAGGTTGACCTGCGTCCCCGGCTGGCCGAGCCGCGTCCCGCCGACGGTGGACATCGACGCGGGCGGGGCCGCGGCCTGCGGCGTCTTGCCGGTCCCGCCCTTCCCGTCGGCCGGCGGCGACGGGACGGCGTGCGCGGGGGCCACGAGCATCGAGGGGACGAGCAGCGCGGGGATGAGAACCGTCAACGCGGTCTTCTTGGCGGACACGCAGGTGAAAGTACATCCCGATGAGCTGATCGCCGTCACGGACCGGCCAATTCGCTGCAAGCTCCCCCGGGACAGCCCACCCCGGCGCGTCCGTCCCGGGGAAGAATCCGATACTGAGGGCATGAAACTCAGCCGTACCGCCTCCTGGTTCCTGCTCGCCTTCGGCGTGTGGAGCTGGTTCATCTGGGTGTCTTTCGTCCGGAACCTGTGGAAGAACGGCAGTGGGCTGGCGTTCGATGCAGCGGGTGACCCCACGACCTACTTCTGGGTGCACCTGACCCTCGCGGTGACGTCCTTTCTCCTGGGGACGGCCGTCGGTGTGATCGGGTTGCTCGGGGTACGGGCGCTGCGGCGCGCATCACGCACGGGAACGGACGAGGGCCACTCCGAATGAAGATCGTGATCTTCGCGCTGATCGCCCTGGCGGTCCTCGCCCTCCTGGTACTGGTCCACCGCTGGCTCTGGATCCGGCTGGTGCGCGACACCACGGTCCCGGGCGGCCGGTCGCGGCGGGCCGGTACGGTCCTGATGATCACCCTGCCCCTCCTCTCTGTGGCCGCCCTGACCACGGGCCGCGGCGGGGCGCCCTTCTGGCTCCAGCAGACGGTGGCCTGGCCGGGGTTCCTGTGGCTCGCGGTGCTCCTGTACCTGACCCTGACGATGCTGGTCGCGGAGCCGATCCGCGCGCTGTTGCTCCGCCGTGTGGCCCAGCGGCCTCCCACCGGGGAGGTCCGGGGCGCCGCCCCGGACCCTGCGCCTCCATCGCCGGCGGGGCCGGACGCTGCCGCCCCCGCCTCTGCCGCCGAGCCCGCTGGGCAGGGCACCGGTGGCCGACCGGCCGGAGCGGCGCCGGCCAGGGCCACCGCGGGTGCTGCCCTGGCCGCGGCCCCGGCGGGCACGGCCGCCCGCGCGGCGGAGCACCCCGCGGCCGGCACCGGGGCTCCGGCTGTCCAGGAGCCCGGTACCGACGGCACGGCGGCCGACACCGGCGGTCCGGCCGACCAGGGCTCCCGCCCAGCCGGCGGCCCGGCCGCCGGCGGCACGCCGGGCCCGCAGGGCCGTACCTCCCCCGCCGAGCCCGCCGCAGGCGACCTGCAGACGCGGCGGCGGTTCGTCGCGCGCGCGATCGGCGGGGCGGCCGCGGCCGTGGCCGTGGCGACGGTCGGGAACGGGGCCTACGGAGTCCTGCGCGGCCCGAGCGTGCGGCGGGTGCGGGTACCGCTCGCCAAACTGCCCCGCGCGGCGCACGGCTTCCGGATCGCCGTCGTCAGCGACGTCCACCTCGGGCCGATCCTCGGCCGCGCCCACACCCAGCGCATCGTCGACACCGTCAACCGCACCCAGCCCGACCTGATCGCCATCGTCGGCGACCTCGTCGACGGCGACGTCCACGACCTCGGGCCCGCCGCCGAGCCGCTGCGCCGGCTGGCCGCGCGCCACGGCTCGTACTTCGTCACCGGCAACCACGAGTACTTCTCCGGCGCCCGGCAGTGGGTCGACCACGTCCGCGAACTCGGGCTCACCCCGCTCGAGAACGCCCGCCGCTCCCTGCCGTACTTCGACCTCGCCGGCGTCAACGACATCGCGGGCGAGAACGAGGGCGAGGGCCCGGACTTCGCCGCGGCCCTCGGCGACCGCGACCGGGCCCGCGCCGCCGTGCTCCTCGCCCACCAGCCCGTGGTCATCCACGACGCCGTCCGGCACGGCGTCGACCTCCAGCTCTCCGGCCACACCCACGGCGGCCAGCTGTGGCCCGGCAACTACCTGGCGGAGCTCGCGAACCCCACGGTGGCCGGCCTGGAGCGGTACGGGGACACCCAGCTCTACGTGTCCCGCGGGGCAGGGGCCTGGGGGCCGCCGGTCCGGGTGGGTGCGCCGTCCGACATCACAGTCGTCGAACTCGCCTCATACCAGGCCTGACCCTCGCCACACCGGCAACGACCCGCCGGGAATCGGTCTTCTGCCGACTCCGTGCTCTCGTCCTGGCGGGCGTCGCCGCGATCTCAACCGGCAGCTGGAGGCCACGGGTCGAGTTCCGCGAATTCCGGAACAGGTCGCCCAGCAGGCCTCGATGGTGCAGATCTGGCAGAAGAAGGACTACTTGACATCCTCCCCCTCATGAACGAGGGGGATTCCTACCTCACGCTGCCTGGCGGACCCGCGGTCCGTCAGGTCTTCCACGATCAGCGGTAGCCGGGGTGAGACCAGCCCGGACGAGCATCACGCGTGCGGAGTTCTTGTCCCGAGGGGAGACGGCTCCGCACGCGGTGCACGTGTACGTACGCTCTGACAGCGGCAGTGCGTGCTTGGTTCTCGCTCCGCACTGTCCACAGTCCCTTGTTGTGTCATGCGCGTCGCTGGTGGTGGTGGCGGTCTCCTGAACACCCCAGTCGATACCGATCACCGCACCGGTCTCGGGGAGTGGCCGTGTCTCTGTCTGGACGACGAAGGACGCGTACCAGTGGCCGAGGCTGTCGCGGTAGATACGGACGCTGGATGGCTCGGCGGGCAGTTCACGCGACCACACAATCGTCAGCGATATACGGCCCGCCAGATGGAGACGGCCGTCCTTCAGCCGGAAGCCACTGCGGGTGTAGTTGAGGGTTGGATCCGTCAGTTCCTTCTTCTTGAAGCGGGGCATCCCGGCCCGCTGCCGCATCGGTAGCCGCGCCTTGATGTCCTTCAACGCCTTGGCGCGGGATGCGGCGAAGTTCCGAATGATCTGCTGCTGCGGCACACTGAAGACGACACGCGCAGACGGAAGGTGTAGCGGGCGCGCCCGCCCTTCCCGACCTCCGCCAATGCCGCCATAACGCCAAGCTAGAGCCACAGCCCGCCTCGGTCCTGGGATTCCCGGCACCCCACCCGAACGAGTGACCGACCATCCACAGCAGCCGACGTGCCCTCAACCACCAGACCTCCAACTGCCGGAGGTCGCCGTGCGGTCCGGGCCTACGCGGGGCCGGGGTCCGAGGCCTTCTTGCGGGCCCGCGCCGTCGCCGTCTCGGCCATGCCGGGCAGGAAGTCGGCGAACAGCTCGTGCAGCTCCCGCACCAGCGGCCGCAGCACCCGGAACCGGGCGAGGACGATGCCCCGCGTGGTCAGCTGCGCGCCGCGCTCGGCGAGCCGCCGGGTCTTCTCGCTGTCCGGAGAGCGGTCGAAGACCCAGTAGAGGACCATGCCCATCTGCGAGAGCCACATCAGCTCCGGCAGCACGTCGGCCAGTTCGGCCGGCACCTTGGTCTTCGCGCCCGCCAGCACCTCGCGGTGTATGTCGATGCAGGCCTGCCGCGCGGGCTCGGACTCCGGGGAGAAGGGGCTGAGCGGACTCTCCGGGTCCGCCGCGTTCTTGAAGAACTGGGAGGCGAACTCGTGGTACGGGGCCGCGATGTCCAGCCAGGTCGTCAGTACGCCCGCGAGCCGCTTCTGCAGATCGGTCTCGTTGTCCAGGATGGGCCGGACCGCCGCCTGGTGGGCGGCGCCGATCCGGTCGTAGAACCCCTGGACCAGGTGTTCCTTCGATTCGAAGTAGTAATAGGCGTTGCCGACCGAGACGCCGGCCTCCTTCGCGATACCCCGCATCGTCGTCTTGTCGAAGCCGCGCTCCTGGAAGAGCCGGAGGGCGGTTTCGAGGATGAGCGTGCGGGTCTGCTCGCTCTTGGGAGCCTTCTGATCAGTCACGGTGGATGAGCCTATCGGGGGACGGCGCAGTGGTCGTCACAGGCCGGTGCTTCGGACTCCGCTCCGGTGTCCGCACCGCCCTCGGTCCGTACCGCCTGACGCCATGCGGAGGCCGTGTACATGGCGGCCCGGGCGAAGGGCCGGCCGGCCGCGGTGGCCAGCCAGTTGGCCCGCGGCCGGTGTTCGGACAGCGCCCACAGGCAGACGACGAAGGCGTCCGTCCCGGTCCACACCTGGCCCGAGTCCCCGATGACGGTGATCTCGCGGAGGGTGGAGGCGTGGTCGAGCTCCGGGAACCGCCGCCGCGCCTCGGCGGACGCGGCGGGGACGAGCCGGAGCGGTACGAGCCAGCGCTGCCCGAGCAGCCAGTGCCGGATGTGCACGCAGAGCGGGCAGTCGGCGTCGTAGAGGACGGTCAGGTGGCGGATCGCCGCCCGCGGCGCGGCCACCGGTCAGGCTCCGGCCGGCGCGGTCCACCCCTGGGGGGCGAGCGGCGGGGTCTGCTGGCGCTCCATCACTCCGCGGCGGCGCATCTTGTTGAGCACGTACACGTTGCCGAGGTGCATGACGCCGAGGACCAGCAGGACGATGCCGAGCTTGAACGACAGGGCCTCGAAGAGCTCGCGCGCGCTCTCGATGCCGACGTCCGAGCGCAGGAACAGGGTCACGAACCCGATGTTCACGAGGTAGAAGCCGACCACGAGGAGCTGGTTGACGGCGTCGGCGAGCTTCTCGTTGCCCGCGAGGACGTCGCCGATGAAGACGCGGCCGTTGCGGCTGAGCGTACGGGCGACCCAGACGGTGAGACCGATGCTGATGCACAGGTAGATGACGTATGCGACGACGGTGAGGTCCACGGTCCCCAGCCCCTTTGAACGTGTTCAACTGCTGACGGTGATGACTGTAGAGCCTTTTTTGAACAAGTTCAAGCGAATGGGGAGGCCGCTGGGGAGCCGGCCGGGACGGGGCGCACCGACGCCTCCCGGGCATGGCGAAGGCCCCCACACCGGACGGGTGCGAGGGTGGCCGTGGAGGAGGGGGCCCGGCCCCCGTCGGTCAGAAGCTCAGCGAACGGGCGAGGTTCAGCTGGGACATCACCCAGGGGTACGTGGTCGCGTCCTGGGCCGGGATCATCGTCGAGTGGTGGCGTCCGCCGCTGGTGACGGTGACCTGGATGTAGCCCGTGGTCTTCTTCTCCTTCATCAGGAGGAACAGCAGGCCGAGCAGGCAGAAGATGAAGAAGACGATCGCGAGGACGATCGCGTGGGTCGGGATCTTCTCCTCGGTGCGCGAGAAGTCGGTCGCGTTCCACATCGCGCCCTTGAGCGGCATCGCGCCCGACGGCGTGATGATCTGGTCCCCGGCGATGGTGATGTCGCCGATGGACATGCCGACGCCGCCGACCGGAGCGGCGGCGGGCTGGGCGGGAGCCGCGAAGCCCTCGCCGCCGATGGTCGGCTGGTAGCCCGGGGTCGCCGGGTACGGCTGCGGATAGCCGTAACTGGCCTCACCCGGGCCCCACTTGTAGGCGTCACCGCCCTGGGAGGGGTCGCTGGCATACGGATTCGGCTGCTGATCACTCATGCGGCCGATCCTTCCACAGAGACCCCCCGCTCCGTACCCCCGGTCAGAGAGCCGCACCCACCAGCTTTCCGATGTGTTCACGCAGCAAGTCAGGGTTCCCGGTGGCCGGTACGAGGGAGTAGACGACGGTGCGCGCACCGTGTTCGGTGGCGAACACCCCGCTGGTGGTACGGCCCATGGAGCCCGTCTTGCCCCACACCACGGTCCCGCCGATCTCGTACCGCATCAGACCGGCCATGCTGAACCGGTCCCTGTTCTTCACGCCCTCCGAGAGCGCCGGCATGGTGAACAACTGCCGCTGCTCGGCGGGCCGCAGGAGCCGGCCGCGCAGCAGGGCGGTCATGAAGCGCTCCAGATCCGGGGCGTTGGAGACCATGCCGCCCTCGGACCAGGCCCAGGGGTCGATCTCGCTCGGGTCGGCCAGCACCGGGCCGGGGAGGGAGCGGTCGCCCGCCTCGGGGGAGTACGTGTGGCGCAGGCCGAGGGGGCGGGCGATCCGGCGCTGCACCTCGTCGGCGTAGGAGTGGCCGGTGGCCTTCTCGATCACCATGCCGAGGAGGAAGTAGTTGGCGCCGTTGTACTGCTGCGTGAGCACGGGGTACCGGGGCGCGGCGCACTTCGGGTCGGTCCAGTGGGAGATCACCTGCTCGGGGGTCGGGGCGTCCCCCTTCACGAAGCCGACGCAGGGCAGCTCCAGGCCGCTGGTGTGGCTCATCAGCTGGCCCACGGTGATCGGCTTCCAGTGCGCGGGAAGGGTCCCGGGGAGGATCTCCTGCACCGGGGTGTCGATCGTGAAGCGGCCCTCGCCGATCAGCTGGAGCACCAGCGTGGAGGTGAACAGCTTGGTGATGCTGCCGATGCGGAAGTTCGCCGCCGGGTCCTGCGACAGCGGACCGGTGGCCCCGGTCCAGCGCACGCCCGAGCCGCCCAGCCGGACCAGCGTCCCGCTCGCCGTGTCGCCCGGGGCCATCAGCCTGGCCAGCTCTGCGGTGTCGGGTGCCTGGGGCCCGTGGGGGGCGGCCGTCACCGGTGCGGGAGCCCGCTCGGCGGCAGAGGCCGGCAGGGCGCCCGCCGCGAGCGATGCGACGGCCGCGCCGGCGGCGACGAGGGTGATCCAACGGGTCCTGCGGGTGGCGGGGTGCGCGGCGTTCTTCGGGTTCGTCATGGCTGTAAGCCTGGCGTGAGCAAGATCCGAAGCCCATGGGTGACCGCCCCCAGCCGCCCCTGAGGAACCCCCGAGTACGCGTAAGGCCCGTACCCCGAGAAGGGGTACGGGCCTCGGCGGTCCACCGGCCGCGGACGAGGCGGACGGACGGAGTCCGGAGCAGCGTCGCGAAGCGCGGGAGGCCCGCCAGGGCCGAGCGCTGCGAGCGGCGCGTCAGAAGGTCAGAAGCGGCGCGTGATCAGCGCACGCTTGACTTCCTGGATCGCCTTCGTGACCTCGATGCCACGCGGGCACGCGTCGGTGCAGTTGAAGGTCGTGCGGCAGCGCCACACGCCGTCCTTGTCGTTCAGGATCTCCAGCCGCTGCTCGCCGGCCTCGTCACGCGAGTCGAAGATGAAGCGGTGCGCGTTGACGATCGCCGCCGGGCCGAAGTACTGGCCGTCGTTCCAGAACACCGGGCACGAGGACGTGCACGCGGCGCACAGGATGCACTTGGTGGTGTCGTCGAAGCGCTCGCGGTCCTCGGCGGACTGCAGGCGCTCGCGCGTCGGCTCGTTGCCCTTGGTGACCAGGAACGGCATGACGTCCCGGTACGCCTGGAAGAAGGGCTCCATGTCGACGACGAGGTCCTTCATCACCGTGAGGCCCTTGATGGCCTCGACGGTGATCGGCTTCTCCGGGTTGATGTCCTTGATCAGCGTCTTGCAGGCGAGCCTGTTCTTGCCGTTGATCCGCATCGCGTCGGAGCCGCAGATGCCGTGCGCGCACGAGCGGCGGAAGGTCAGCGTGCCGTCGAGGTCCCACTTGATCTTGTGGAGACCGTCGAGCACGCGCTCCTTCGGGTCGATCTCGACCTGGAAGTCCTGCCAGGTGGACTCCTCCGAGATCTCCGGGTTGAACCGGCGGATCCGGAAGGTGACCGTGATGAACGGCGAGGCGGCGGCCGCCGCCTCCATCTTGTCCAGGGTGGGGGTGGCCATCAGTACTTACGCTCCATCGGCTGGTAGCGGGTGACGACGACGGGCTTGTAGTCCAGCCGGACGGAGTCCTTGCCGTCGGCGCCGACCTCGCGGTACGCCATGGTGTGGCGCATGAAGTTGACGTCGTCGCGGTTCGGGTAGTCCTCGCGGTAGTGACCGCCGCGGGACTCCTTGCGCGCCAGGGCGGACACGGCCATGACCTCGGCCAGGTCGAGCAGGTTGCCCAGCTCGATGGCCTCCAGCAGGTCCGTGTTGAAGCGCTTGCCCTTGTCCTGGACGGACACGTTCTTGTAGCGCTCGCGCAGCTCCGCGATCTTCTCGACCGCGGTCTTGATGGTCTGCTCCGTACGGAACACCATCACGCAGGCGTCCATCGTCTCCTGGAGCTCCAGGCGCAGGTCCGCGACCCGCTCGCTGCCCGTGGAGGTGCGCAGGCGCTCGACGAGCTCGACCACCTGCTGCGCCGGGTTCTCCGGCAGCTCGACGTAGTCGTTGGCGTGGGCGTAGGCCGCGGCCGCGATGCCCGAGCGCTTGCCGAAGACGTTGATGTCCAGCAGCGAGTTGGTGCCCAGGCGGTTCGCGCCGTGCACCGACACGCACGCGACCTCGCCGGCCGCGTACAGGCCCGGGACGACGGTGGTGTTGTCCGCCAGGACCTCACCCTCGACGTTGGTCGGGATGCCGCCCATGGCGTAGTGCGCGGTGGGCTGGATCGGGATCGGGTCCGTGTACGGCTCGATGCCCAGGTAGGTGCGCGCGAACTCGGTGATGTCCGGGAGCTTCGCGTCGAGCTGCTCCGGCGGGAGGTGCGTCAGGTCCAGGTACACGTGGTCGCCGGCGGGACCGCAGCCGCGGCCCTCGCGGATCTCCGTGTAGATGGAGCGCGAGACGACGTCACGGGACGCGAGGTCCTTCATGACCGGCGCGTACTTCTCCATGAAGCGCTCGCCGTCCTTGTTGCGGAGGATGCCGCCCTCACCGCGGGCGCCCTCCGTCAGCAGGATGCCCATGCGCCAGATGCCCGTCGGGTGGAACTGGAAGAACTCCATGTCCTCCAGCGGCAGGCCGCGGCGGTAGCAGGCCGCCTGGCCGTCACCCGTCAGGGTGTGCGCGTTGGAGGTCACCTTGAAGAACTTGCCGGTGCCGCCGGAGGCGTAGATGACGGCCTTCGCCTGGAACACGTGGATCTCGCCGGTGGCGAGCTCGTACGCGACCACACCGGCCGACTTCTTGACGCCGTCCTCCTCGACCAGGAGCTGGTCCAGGACGTAGAACTCGTTGAAGAACTCCACGCCCTCCTTGACGCAGTTCTGGTACAGCGTCTGGAGGATCATGTGGCCCGTGCGGTCCGCGGCGTAGCAGGACCGGCGGACCGGCGCCTCGCCGTGGTTGCGGGAGTGGCCGCCGAAGCGGCGCTGGTCGATGGTGCCGTCCGGGGTGCGGTTGAACGGCAGGCCCATCTTCTCGAGGTCGAGGACCGCGTCGATGGCCTCCTTCGCCAGGATCTCGGCGGCGTCCTGGTCGACCAGGTAGTCACCGCCCTTGACCGTGTCGAAGGTGTGCCACTCCCAGTTGTCGTCCTCCACGTTGGCGAGCGCGGCGGCCATGCCGCCCTGCGCGGCGCCCGTGTGGGAGCGGGTGGGGTAGAGCTTCGTCAGCACGGCGGTGCGGCTGCGCTTCGTCGCCTCGATGGCGGCGCGCATGCCCGCGCCGCCGGCGCCGACGATGACGGTGTCGTACTTGTGGATCTTCATTTGGTTCGCCTCAGCCCCGTTGCCTAGCGGATGTTCGGGTCGAAGGTGAAGATCACCAGCGTGCCCAGAAGGATGGTGAACACCGTGGCGGTGTAGAGCAGGCCCTTCAGCCACAGCCGCGTGTTGGCGCGCTCCGCGTAGTCGTTGATGACGGTACGCAGACCGTTGGCGCCGTGCAGCATCGCCAGCCACAGCATCAGCAGGTCCCAGACCTGCCAGAACGGGGAGGCCCAGCGACCGGCGACGAAGGCGAAGCCGATCTTGGACACGCCGCCGTCGAGCACCAGCTGGATCAGCAGGTGGCCGATGACGAGGACGACGAGGACGATGCCCGAGAGGCGCATGAAGAGCCACGCGGCCATCTCGAAGTTGCCGCGGGTCGAGCGCGGGGTCTTGCCCGTGCGCTTGCGCGGGGCCTCGATGTACGGGGCCGGGTTGTCGACGTCGTAGAGGGAAACGCCCTCCACGGAACCGACCTGAGCGGAAGAAGTGTCAGAGGACATGCGTGTCACTTCCCGAACAGTTCGAGGTAGGCGTGGCTCAGGACGGGGTACACGGCCCCGGCCATCAGCACGATCCAGACGCTCACGACAGTCCAGAGCATCTGCTTCTGGTAGCGCGGGCCCTTGGACCAGAAGTCCACGGCGATGACACGGAGACCGTTGAGCGCGTGGAACAGGATGGCGGCGACGAGGCCGTACTCCAGCAGCGCGACGATCGGAGTCTTGTAGGTAGCCACGACATCGTCGTACGCCTCGGGGGAGACGCGGACGAGAGCGGTGTCGAGGACGTGTACGAACAGGAAGAAGAAAATGAGGACGCCGGTGACTCGATGAGCCACCCAGGACCACATTCCTTCCCGGCCGCGGTACAACGTTCCAGCCGGCACGGAAAACCCTCCGGAAGCGGGGCGGGGGCCAGCCGGCTTCTTTGTCGGTCGGGCCCGGCCGGGTACGGTCCACCGGCCCCGGACATCGTAGCGACGCTTTGTCGGTTCCCTCGCCCGGGGTCCGCCGGTGTGATCAAACAGGCACGGACGGGCTATCCCACAGGAGCAAATAGCCCGAATTCAGCCGCAGCCACCCCATCCGCCGAGGTCAGTCGGCGTGTCAGTTCGGCCAGTCGGGTGCGTGCGACGCGGCGCAGCTCGTCGGCGGAGATGGAGCGCTCCTCGTCCGCCTCGTGGGCCATCCGGTGCCGGATCGCCGCCAGCAGCTGGTTCGCCCGCTCCTCCAGGGGGTGCTCGTCGAGGCTGATCACGAAGGCGTGCCCGAACTTGCGCGCGTACTCGGCGTTGGCCGCGTCGAGCGCCAGCAGGGCCGCGTACGGTGCATCGTGTCCCAGTTCCGCCGGGCACTCGACGGCCAGCGCCTCCGTCAGATCCCCCTGCGAGAGGTCGTACGAGGCCTCGTCCGCGGCGGCGAGCAGGGCGCCGACGTCGGGATACGGGCGGTGCGCGGCCACCCGGTGGGCCCAGCGCCGGCTTCCGCAGCAGTGCAGCAGGACGGCCCGGGCGGCATCGGGGGTGAGGGCGTTGAACCGCGCCAGTCCGGAGCAGTGGGCAGGGTCGGAGCAGCCGCGGGCCTGTGCCGGAAGGTGGCTGGACAGCGGGGGGCTCCTCGGGGCGCGACGCGGGTGTCCCGCCACGCTATCGACGCGGGGCCGGGAGTGTCGTACCCATTCGGGGTTTTCACCCGGAAGTGAGCCGAAAGGATGACGTGGGCGAGGAGAGTGACGCGAGGGGCGTGCGGGACGGCCGTGGTGGCCGTGCGCCTCGCGGAGGGAGAGGGGTGGAGGACGACCGAGGCCGCCACCCCCCACAGGAGAGGCCCCGGTCGCCATCCGTCACGGGCTCGTGCGACAAGCCCGTACTCCTGTCAGCGCCCCGAGTGCGTTTTGTGTCACACCCCGCTCCGCGCAGGAATGGTTGCAGGTTGTACAACACATGGACGAGGGGTGCGGAAAGCCGTAACGTGCTGATTTGCGCCACACGGACAGGACGTTGAACGGGTTGGGGACTTTGCTGGGGGACGACGCGGAGCTGACCGCCGCGGTGCTCGCGGCACAGGACGGCGACGAGAACGCGTTCCGTGCTGTGTACCGCGCCGTGCACCCGCGCCTGCTCGGATACGTACGCACGCTCGTCGGGGACGGCGACGCGGAGGACGTGACCTCCGAGGCCTGGCTGCAGATCGCCCGCGACCTCGATTCCTTCACCGGCGACGCCGACCGCTTCCGCGGCTGGGCCGCCCGCATCGCGCGCAACCGGGCCCTCGACCACATCCGCATGCGCGGCCGCCGCCCCGCCATCGGCGGCGACGAGACGGAGCTGACCGGCTGGGCCGCCGAGTGCGACACCGCCTCCGCCGCCATGGAGTCGCTCTCCACCGGCTCGACCATGGCCCTGATAGCCCAGCTGCCCCAGGACCAGGCGGAGGCCGTGGTCCTGCGGGTCGTGGTCGGACTCGACGCCAAGAGCGCGGCCGAGACCCTGGGCAAGCGCCCCGGCGCCGTGCGCACCGCCGCCCACCGCGGTCTGAAGAAGCTCGCCGAACTGCTCGGCGCGCAGGACGGCGAGGGCGGGGGCCCTCCCGACGCCGACCTCGGCATCACCGTCGGCCATAATGCCGGTGGCCGGCCACGGGGCGGCGGGGGCAGGAGGGATCTCGACGCCGTTCCCGCGCAACGCGGCCACAGTGGGGGCCTCGTGGAACAAACCGGTGTGACGCATTCACGTTGGCGGACGCAGAAGGACATGTGATGGCCGACGAGCGCGACAGGCGGTGGCTCGACGAAGCCGCGGCTGAAAAACTGCTGCGCGGTGAACCGCTGGAACCCGTGGGACCGGCCGCCGACCCCCGCGCCCGGGCCGAAGCCGCCCGGCTGCGGGCCGCACTCGACTCGCTCGCCCGGCCGCAGGCCCCCGGGGGCGCACTCGCAGGCGAAGCCGCGGCGATGGCCGCCTTCCGCGCCGCACGCGGCACCGGCCGCCCGGCGGGCCTGCCCACCACCGTGCCGTCCCTCGAACCCCTGGTAAAGCTCGGCCACGCGGGCCCTGCCGGCCACGCCCCCACCTCCGCGCCCGCGTTCCGGCGCGGCCGGGCCGTGCGCTTCGGCCTGGCGGCCGCCGTGGCGAGCGTCACGGTCGGCGGACTGGCCGCCGCGGCGGCCGCGGGACTGCTGAGCCAGAACCGGTACGACGCGGCAGGGCCCGGGCCGGCCGTTTCCGTCAGCATCGACGAGGACCCGGCGAAGGGCATCGGCAGCGGCGCCCCGACCCACTCCCCGCAGGTCCGGCCCACCCCGCACCGGGGCGACGGCGCGGTCCCGGAGACGACCCCGGACCTGACGCAGTCCCCGGGGACGGACGGGCGCACCTTCCCGGACGGCTCCGGAATTGGCGGAAACTCGTCGGGTACCTCCGCCACGGGAGGCCCCGGCCGCGAGACCCGCGGCACCCGGGACGGCGAGATCGGCGGCGGGACCGGAACCCGGGAGACCCTCGGCACCGAGGGCGGCGTCAAGGAGAAGGACAGGGGCGGACAGGGGCAGGACGACGTCCTCCTCAAGGCCGCGGACCTGTGCAAGGAGTACCGGGCGGGCCGCCTCACCATCGAGCGCCGCGACCGGCTCTCGCTGCTGGCCCGCGGGATCTCCCGGATACCGGCCTACTGCGAGTCGCTGCTGAGCGGCGTCAGCACGGGCGGCCCGCGCGGGAACTCCCCGGTGGAGGGCGGCCGGGCGAAGCCCGGGACCCTCGCCCCGAGCGCCCCGGCGGCGACTCTCCCGACGCCGTCCGAAACTCGTGTCGGATCGCTGTAACACTTTTCGAGGCGGCGGCGCAGTACATAACGAGCCGACTGGTCATCGGCCGCGCATGAGCCGGGGTTCCCCCCGTACCCCTGGGCTCTGCGCAACCGGCGCGGGCGGGGCACGTTCCCCCGGCCCCGCCCGCGCCCTCTACTTCACGACCTGCCCGGCCCGGCCCGGCAAGCTGCATTCCGCGGCCCGGCCCCGGGCAGCCCGGCCCGACGCGGCCCGGCCCCGGCATCCCGGCCCCGCACCACGACCCCGCCCTTGCGCGGGCAGCACTGTACGGCCCGGCCGGAGCGATCCGCCCGGCCAGGCAGTACCGGCCGGACTCACCAGTAGACGACGACCTTGTCGCCGGTCTGCACCTGGGCGAAGAGCGCGGACAGCTTGCCCTTGTCCCGGACGTTCACGCAGCCGTGCGAGGCGCCGGCGTAGCCGCGGGCCGCGAAGTCGGCCGAGTAGTGCACCGCCTGGCCACCGCTGAAGAACATCGCGTACGGCATCGGCGTGTGGTAGATCGTCGAGACCCAGTCCTTCTCCTTGCGGTCCACCTTGAACTCGCCCTCGCGGGTCGGAGTGTTCTCCGAGCCGAAGCGCACGTCCATCGTGGAGACGATCTTTCCGTCGATCATCCAGGCGAGGGTCCGGCTCTCCTTGCTGATGCACATCACCCGGCCCGTCATGCAGCGCGGGTCCGGAGCGTCGACCTCGTTGACGGTCGGCGGGCGCAGCTCGTCGTCGGTGGGCTTCTTCGAGAGCTTCTGGATCTTCTTCCAGGTGTCCTCGTCGACCGCACCGCTGGCGGTCAGCGCGTTCTTCGACTGGAAGGACTTGACCGCGGCGGTCGTCTTCGAGCCGTAGAAACCGGTCGGTGCGACCGTCATCAGCTTGAGCTGCTTCAGCCGCGCCTGGAGCTCGCGCACCTGCTCGCTCTCGTCGCCGTTGGCCATGATCGACTTCACCGAAGGCGTGGCGGACGGCGAGGGCGAGGCGGAGGCGGACGCCGACGGCGAGGCCTCGCCCGGCTTGTTGTCCGTGGAAGGAGAGGCTTCAGGGGTCGCACCCGCCGTGGGCGACGACGAGACCGAGGAAGAGGAGCCTGCCGACTCCGACTTCTGCGGCCCGCAGGCGGTCGCGGCGAGCGCGACGGCGGTGGCGACCCCGAGCGTGCGGATTATGACTCTCTGGCGGTGCATGAGCGGTCCCCCGATTTCTACGTTGTGTATCTAGGTGATGCCTCACGCGCGTGGAGAGTTGCACTGGGCCGGGGGATGTTGCGCCATTGTGACCAGCGGCCGTCCGCAGCCTTACGAGGACATGTGCGCGTCGGTTGTACCAGTCCCGGGCCCCACTGCTCCACGGAGGATCGACGTGACGGCGCACACCGAGAGCGGAACCCCCATCGAACCCGTCTACGGACCCGGCGACCTGACGGGGTGGGACCCCGCCCAGTCCCTCGGGGAGCCCGGCGGGTTCCCCTACACGCGCGGGGTCTACCCGAACATGTACACCGGCCGGCCCTGGACCATGCGGCAATATGCCGGATTCGGGACGGCCGCCGAGTCCAACGCCCGGTACCGGCAGCTCATCGAGGGCGGCGGCACCGGGCTGTCCGTGGCCTTCGACCTGCCGACCCAGATGGGGCACGACTCCGACGCCCCGCTCGCCCACGGCGAGGTGGGCAAGGTCGGCGTCGCCGTCGACTCCGTCGACGACATGCGCGTCCTGTTCGACGGGATCCCGCTCGACCGGGTCTCCACCTCGATGACGATCAACGCACCCGCCGCGCTGCTCCTGCTGCTCTACCAACTGGTGGCGGAGGAACAGGGCATCTCGGGCGCACAGCTGACGGGCACGGTCCAGAACGACGTCCTGAAGGAGTACATCGCCCGCGGGACGTACATCTTCCCGCCCGGCCCCTCGCTGCGGCTGACGGCCGACACCTTCCGCTACTGCCGGGCCGAGATCCCCAGGTGGAACACCATCTCCATCTCCGGCTACCACATGGCCGAAGCGGGGGCCTCGCCCGCTCAGGAGGTGGCCTTCACCCTCGCGGACGGGATCGCGTACGTCCGTACGGCCCTGGCCGCGGGGATGGCGGTCGACGAGTTCGCGCCCCGGCTCTCCTTCTTCTTCGTCTCCCGCACCACCCTGCTGGAGGAGGTCGCGAAGTTCCGCGCGGCCCGTCGGATCTGGGCCCGCGTCATGCGCGAGGAGTTCGGTGCGCGCGACCCGAAGTCGCTGATGCTGCGCTTCCACACCCAGACGGCGGGGGTCCAGCTGACGGCGCAGCAGCCCGAGCTGAACCTCGTACGGGTGGCCGTGCAGGCACTGGCCGCGGTCCTCGGCGGCACCCAGTCGCTGCACACCAACTCCTTCGACGAGGCCATCGCGCTGCCGACGGAGAAGTCCGCCCGCCTCGCGCTGCGCACCCAGCAGGTGCTCGCGTACGAGACGGACGTGCCGCACACCGTCGACCCGTTCGCCGGGTCGTACGCGGTGGAGCGGATGACGGACGAACTGGAGGCGGCGGCGCTCGCGCTGATGCGCCGGGTCGAGGACCAGGGAGGGGCGGTGGCCGCGATCGAGAACGGCTTCCAGAAGGCCGAGATCGAGAAGAACGCCTACCGCATCGCGCAGGAGACCGAGAGCGGCGAGCGCGTCGTCGTCGGGGTCAACCGCTTCACGCTCGAACAGGAGGAGCCGTACGAGCCGCTGCGCGTGGACCCGGCGATCGAGGCGCGGCAGTGCGAGGCCCTCGCCCGGCTGCGCGCGGAGCGGGACGGGGCGGCGGTGGATGCGGCGCTCGCCGCCCTGCGGGAGGCGGCGGCCGGGACGGAGAACGTGCTCTACCCGATGAAGGAGGCGCTGCGGGCGCGGGCCACGGTGGGGGAGGTGTGCGGGGCGCTGCGGGAGGTCTGGGGGACGTACGAACCGGTCGATTCCACGTGGTGAAACACAGTGGACCGACAGGTGCGTCCCTATGGGACACTCCTGCCCATGCTGGGTGTGACAGATCTTCCGACTTATCTCGCCGGCCTGGTACTGATCATTCTGCTGCCGGGCCCGAACTCGCTCTACGTGCTGTCCGTGGCCGCCCGCCGCGGCGTCCGCACCGGGTACAAGGCCGCAGCCGGGGTGTTCACCGGCGACGCCGTGCTGATGCTGCTGACGGCCCTGGGCGCCGGGGCGCTGCTCAAGGCGAGCCCGCTGGTGTTCACCGTGGTGAAGTTCCTCGGCGCCGGGTACCTGGCCTGGCTGGCCGTGGGCATGATGCGCGGCGCCTGGGCGCTGTGGCGCACCCGCCGGGAGCGGGCCGCGGTGCTGGAGGAGGCCCCCGCCGAGGCGGGCGAGCACGAGCGGCCCTATCGGCGGGCGCTGCTGATCAGCCTGCTCAACCCGAAGGCCATCCTCTTCCTGATGTCCTTCTTCGTGCAGTTCGTGGACCCGTCCTACGGCTACCCGGCGCTCTCGTTCCTGCTGCTGGGCGGTCTGCTGCAGACCGGCAGCTTCCTGTACCTGACGCTGCTGATATTCGGCGGCACCCGCCTCTCGGACGCCTTCCGCCGCCGCAAGCGGCTGTCGGCCGGGGCCACCTCGGCGGCGGGCGTGCTGTTCCTCGGCTTCGCGGCCAAGCTCGCCGTCAGCTGAGGCCGGCCGAGGGGCGCCGGGCGGGGCTTGCCGGCCGAGGTCCGTCGGCCGAGGCCCTCAGCCGAGGGCGCGCCGCAGCCGGCGGGCCACGCGCCGCACCACCCGGCTCCGCGGCAGGAACGACAGCCGGGCGGGGACGCCGCCCGGCAGGCCCAGGCCGGTCAGCCGGCGCCGGGTGAAGTAGCGCCGGGTGCGCGGGGTCAGGTGCCGGGCCAGGTAGGCCTCGGCGTCGGCCCGGCGCCCGGCGAGCATCTGGGGCTGCATCGTGAAGCCGACGGCCGTGAGCAGCCCCGCCGTCTCCTCCCGCACCCGCTCGGGGGCGGGGAAGGTCCAGGACCGCACCGCACCGGCGTCCGCGAGGTCGGGGAGCAGGGCGTCCACCAGCGCGAGCGGGACGCGGTTGCTGTTCGGGTACGGGGTCAGGCGGGCCAGGACGGCGTCCGTGCCGGTCCGGGCCACCGGGAGCCCGTACAGCGTGGCGGCGGTCAGGAGCCCGGTGGAGAAGCAGCCGACGACCAGCGCCGGGCGCAGCCGCTGGTAGAGGGCCTCGGCCAGGACCGGGGTGCCGATCACGGTGATCCGCGCGCCGAGCCGCTCGGCCTCCGCCTCCGCGCGGCGCGAGTAGGCGGCCGGGGCGCCGGGGTGCGGCTTGAACACGAGCTCGGTGTGGCCCAGCGCGTGCGCGCCCCGGACCATCGAGACGTGCAGCTCCTCCTCCTCGTCCGGGCTCATCAGGTCGAGCGCGGAGAGGTACTGGCCCAGGAGCAGGGCGGGGGCTTCCCCGGCAGCTTCCGCAGGCTCGGCCGACCCGGCCAGTTCGGCCATGACCTTGTGGAAGGCCTCCGTCGGCACCAGTTCGGCCCGGGCCCCGAACTCCGTCAGCAGCAGCGGCTCCAGCCCCGGTACGAGGTCCAGGTGCAGCACCCGCCGGACGCGCATCCCGAGCTGCGGGTCGAGCCGGAAGCGGGTGGGCCCGTAACTCATCAGACCGTCGGCGTAGACGTCGACGGCCGCCCCGGGGAAGAGCCGGCACAGCGTCTGCGCGGGCGGCACCTGGAGGGATTCCACGATCAGTTCGACGCGGTCCTCGCCCAGCCCCCACAGGGCGCGCAGCTGCCGCTCCCACAGCGGGACGTCCTCCGCGCGCGGGGCCCAGGTGCTCGGGTGCTGCGGTTCGACGACGCGGTTCCAGTCGAGCACCTCGTCGAACCGGGAGCGCAGGGCGGCGAAGCCCGGCATGTCGGCGACCCCGGGGGTGACCTCGGCGGCGACCGCGTGGTTGCTGGTCAGCAGGATCCGCCGGCCGGCGGGCGGGAAGGAGCCGGCGTCGACGCCCGCGGCGAGCGTGGCCGCGCCGTAGAGGGTGGAGGCGAGGAAGATCTGCGTGGGCATCAGGCGGTCGCCCCCGACGGGGTGCGGCGGCCGCCGCGCACGCGGCGCAGGACGCCGGCGCGTTCGGCGTCCATCGAGTCGAGCACCCGGTCCAGTACGTCCTGGGGCATGCGTGCGAGCGCGGCCGCGCTCATCGCGCGGAGTTTCCTGGCCACGGCCGGTTCGAACCTCTCAATGGAACCGAAATGGTGCGCGATAATGGCGCAATATGTTCGTACGGCTTTCGGCAGCAAAATCCCGGATTCGCGGTCGCCGTGCACCCCGGTGAGGACCTCGTCGAATGCCTTGATGAAATCGAGCTGCCGTTCGTCCCCGATCTGCGTGAGCGAGGTGGGAACTCCGCGCCGGTAGAAGATCCCCGGCAGCCCCACCGCGGCGAAGGACTCCGCCTCCCGGTGCAGCCGCCAGATCCACGGCCGGTCCTCCGCCGTCCGCAGCCCGTCGGTGAAACGCAGCAGGCCGCTGTCCAGCAGCCGCCGGTGGTACAGGCCGGCCCAGGCGTACGGATAGTCCACCGAGGTGGCCCGGTCGGCGGGCAGGATCGCGGTCCGCGGATCGGCGACGACCCCCTGCGGCCCGTACGGGACCCGCTGCACGCTGCGCGCCCGGCCGGTGACCTTCACATGGTCGGTACGGATGAAATCGCAGCTCAGAGCCTCGATGGCGGCCAGCATCCGGGCCAGGTGGCCGGGTGCCAGCCAGTCGTCCCCGTCGAGGAAGGCGAGGTACTCGCCACGGGCCGCGTCCAGCCCGGTGTTGCGCGCCGTCGCCAGGCCGCCGTTCCGCTCGTGTCTGAGGTGCACCGCCCCGGGCAGCTCGCGCGCCGCCCGCTCCAGCAGACCGGGGGTCCCGTCCGTGGAGCAGTCGTCGACCAGCACGAACTCGAAGTCGCCCCGGGCGTTGAGGGCGAGGCTTTTCAGGGCATCCGGTGCGTATGTCTGCACGTTGTAGAACGGCACGACAACAGAGAGCTTGGGCACCCGCGAGACATTAGAGTGGCGCCCGGCATTCATCATGGCCCCGATGCGTATTCCATGTGAACGACGCACGGCAGGCGTGTTAACCCGTCCGGTTTCGCATTCAATCGACGCGTTGTTAACCCGCTGTTGTGCGCTCGTTGGGCCGATCAATCAATTCGCGGAATAGCTTCTGCGGCGTGTCGATCCGCAAACGCGTCGCCGTACTGGCCGATTCCGATACGCGATGGAAATGGGGTGCGCTCACCGCCCGCCGTCTCGTCCCCGACGACCACGACCTCACCGGATACCTGCTGCGCGGCCGGGCCACGCCCACCGCGCGCCAGCTCGGAGAGGTGGGAGTGCGGGCCGACCGGCTGTCCGAGGTGACCTGCGCCGGATTCCTCGCCGAAATCGGGCGCGAGCGGCACGACGTGGTCGTACTCGCCCTCGTCGGCGGGGCCGTCCAGGCCGTCCTGCACGGGGCCCGCGCCCTGTGGCCGGACCCGGCGCGGCGGCCCGTGTTCGTCACCGGGTACGTGGGCGTCGTGTACGAGAAGCTCGCCGACGGGCTGCTGCTGCGGCACGGGGCGGACCTCGTACTCGCCAACTCCCGCCACGACGCCGAGCGGTTCCGCGCCGTGTACGAAGGGGTCGGCGCGGACGCCGCCGCCGTCACCGAGACCGTGCTGCCGTTCCTCGGCGGAGCCCCGTACGAGCAGGCCGGGAGCCGGGCCCGCACGGTGGTCTTCGCCGTGCAGCCCTCCGTGCCCGACAGCCGCGCCGACCGCGCGTACCTGCTGGAACGGGCGGCCGGGCACGCGCGGCTGCACCCCGGCCGCGAGGTGCTGATCAAACTCCGCAGCAAGCCCGGGGAGCACACCACGCACCTCGAGGAGCAGCCGTACCAGCGCCTCGCGGAGCGGATCCCCGGCGGGCTGCCGGCCAACTGCCGCCTGGTCTACGGGAACATGGGCGAGGTCCTGGACGGCACCGACCTGCTGGTCACCGTCTCCTCCACCGCCGCCCTCGAATCCCTGCACCGGGGCATCCCCACGGCCGTCCTCACCGACCTCGGCATCCGCGAGGCCCTCGGCAACCACCACTTCCTCGGCTCGGGCTGCCTGGCCTCGTGGGACCAGCTCGACGCCGGCCTGCTCCCGCAAGGGGACCCGGACTGGCTGCAGGCGCAGGGAGTCCGCCATTCGGCTGCGCCGGCGCTCCCAGGGCAGCCCCCTGCCGACCCGGCCGCGCCGACCGCGCGGGCCTCGGCCGCGCCGACCGACGCCGCCCGGGCCTCGGGCGGGGACGCCTACGCCGGCGCGCGGGCGAGGCTCGGGGCGCTGCTGGCCGAGCCGGTGCTGCCGTCCCCCGCGCCGTACTACACGCTCGAGACCGCCCCCGGATACCTGCCCGGGATCCTCGCGCGGCAGCACCTCGGGCCCGACGGCACACCGCTGCCCGGCGCGGTGCGGGAGGCGGCGGGGGAGTCCCGGCTGCGCCGCTGGGTCCGCTCGCACCTGCGCGAGGCCGCCCGCGGGGCGTACCGGCACGGGGTGCAGCGTGTGGCCCCGGTGATCCGGCGGCTGGGGGAGCTGTGAGGGTCCTCGCCGTGATCCCGGCCCGAGGCGGCTCCAAGGGGGTCCCCGGGAAGAACACCGCCCCCGTCGGCGGGGTGCCGCTCGTGGCCCGCGCCGTGCACGCCTGCCGCTCCGCGCCCACCGTCACCGACGTGGTCGTCTCCACCGACTCCGAGTCGATCGCCGCCGCCGCCCGCGCGGCCGGCGCCGACGTCATCGCCCGCCCCACCGCGATCTCCGGCGACACCGCGAGCAGCGAGGCCGCCGTCCTGCACGCCCTCGAATCCTTCGAGGAACTGCACTCCCTCACCGTGGACGTGGTCCTCCTCGTCCAGTGCACCAGCCCCTTCCTGACCCCCGGGGAGGTGGAGTCCGTCGCCGCGGCCGTGGCCACGGGAGCCGCCGACTCGGCCCTGACCGCGGCCCCCTTCCACGGCTTCCTGTGGCGTGCGGACGCCGACGGCTCCGCGGCCGGCGTCAACCACGACGAGGCGTACCGCCCCCGCCGCCAGGACCGCCCCCAGGACCTGCTGGAGACCGGCGCCGCCTACGCGATGGACGCCGCCGGCTTCCGTGCCGCCCGCCACCGCTTCTTCGGCCGGACCGTGCCCGTCGCCACCGACCCGGCCCGGGTCCTGGAGATCGACGACCCGCACGACCTGGCCCGCGCCCGCCTCCTCGCCCCCCTGTTCGACGGCGAACGACCCGACCCGCAGCGCACACCCCTCCAGCACACGCCCCCGCACCGGACATCCCCGCACCGAAGGACGCCTCCTGCCATGACCTCCACCCCCGCCGACCCCCGCCACCGCACCTTCGGACCGCGCACCGCCGGCCCCGGCCGCCCGGTCTACGTCGTCGGCGAGATCGGCATCAACCACAACGGCGACCTCGGCAACGCCTTCGCCCTCATCGACGCCGCCGCCGAAGCCGGCTGCGACGCCGTCAAGTTCCAGAAGCGCACCCCGGAGATCTGCACCCCGCGCGACCAGTGGGACATCGAGCGCGACACCCCCTGGGGCCGGATGACGTACATCGACTACCGCCACAAGGTCGAGTTCGGGGAGACCGAGTACCGCGCCATCGACGAGCACTGCGCCAAGCGCGGCATCGACTGGTTCGCCTCCCCGTGGGACACCGAGGCCGTCGCCTTCCTGGAGAAGTTCGACGTCCCCGCCCACAAGGTGGCCTCCGCCTCCCTCACCGACGACGAACTGCTGCGCTCCCTGCGCGCCACCGGCCGCACGATCGTCCTGTCGACCGGCATGTCCACCCCGAAGCAGATCCGGCACGCGGTCGAGGTGCTCGGCAGCGACAACATCCTGCTCTGCCACGCCACTTCCACGTACCCGGCCAAGGCGGAAGAGCTCAACCTGCGGGTGATCAACACCCTGCGCGAGGAGTACCCCAACGTCCCGATCGGCTACTCCGGCCACGAGACGGGCCTGCAGACCACGCTGGCCGCCGTCGCCCTCGGCGCCACCTTCATCGAGCGCCACATCACCCTCGACCGCGCGATGTGGGGCTCCGACCAGGCCGCCTCCGTGGAGCCCGGCGGCCTCACCCGCCTGGTCCGCGACATCCGCACCATCGAGACCGCCCTCGGGGACGGCGTCAAGCGCGTCTACGAGTCCGAGCTCGGGCCCATGAAGAAGCTCCGCCGCGTCCAGGGAGACCTGGTCACCGCCTGACCCCCGGTTCCGCCGCGATGAGGTTCCGTCCCCTGACGAGGAGTACGCCGTGCCCCGTTCCGCCTCCACCCTGGCGTTCGTCGAGAGCCCGGTCCAGCTGCTGAACGTGCTGGAGTGGGCCCATGCGCGCAGCACCGTCCCGGCGGACGGACGACCGCTGCTCGACGGCGTCCCCCGCCAGGCGCGGAGCGCGCGGACACCGCAGGGCGGACCCGATGCCGGGTCCGCCGTCCCGCGCGGCGCGGCCGGCGTCCCGCACGGCGCTGCCGCCGCAGCCGGGCCCGATCCGCGTGCAGCCGGCGCAGCGCGAACGCGGATCGTCGTCCTGCCGCCCACCGACCCCATGTCCCGCGGCCAGTTGCGCCGGATGGCGGCGCTGGCCCGGGACGAGGGGCACGAGGTCCGCTGGCAGGAGGCGCGCGGCGGCCGTCTCGCACCCTTCAAGGCACTCGCGGCGCTGGCCCGCGACGTCCGCGCCGCCCGCACCGTCGTCGTCGGCGACCCCTTCTCGCGCTACGTGCAGCTGCTGCTCACCCTCGTACGGGCCGAAGAGCTCGTGGTGGTCGACGACGGCACCGCCACCATGGAGTTCGTCGCCCAGACCGCCCGCGGCGAACGCCTCGTACGCTGGCACCGCGTCGGCGGCGGAGGGCTGCCGGCCCGCGTGCGCGAGCTGGCGTACGCGCCGGTCTCGGCGACCGCGCGGCGCCGCTTCACACCGGCCGCGGGCAGCGGCCGCACCGTCGAGGTGTTCAGCTCGATGCCCGTCACCCCGCACGGCGGCATGACCCTGCGGCTCAACGACTTCGCCTGGACCCGCGCCCGGTTCGGCCCGCCGCGCCTGACCAAGGGCACCGACCTGGTCGGCACCTCCCTGGTGGAGACCGGCGTGGTGGACCCGGACCGCTACCTGGACGCCGTGCGCGCCCTGACCCGCGAGCACGGTGCCACCCGCTACTTCGCCCACCGCCGGGAGTCCGCCGAGAAGCTGCGCGCGCTGAGCGAGGCGACCGGGCTGGAGATCGTACGGCCGGACCTGCCGCTGGAGCTGATCGCCCGGCGCGGTCCCGTCGGCCGGACCGTCGCCAGCTTCCCGTCCACGGTCGTGCACACGCTGCCCTACGCCCTGGCCGGCACCGGAGTCACCGTGGCCGTATGCGATGTGGACCCGGACTGGCTGACCGCCGCCGCTTCGCCCCGGGCCCGCGGATTCCTCGCGGGAGTCACCGACACGGCCCGCGACGTCCACAGACTTCCTGCTCAGGCGGCACCCGCGGCCGGATGAGCGCGTGAGTCTACCCGCGGGCCGACCCGGTCATGCGTCCAGAGGCCGGGAATCTTTCCCCTAACGGCATGAACTTTTGTGGATCCCCAGTCAGTTGACCTATCCGTGCGCCTAGGCTTCAACGGGTGAACCAGTTGATGTCCCGCGAGTCCCAGACCGCCCAGCCCGCCGTGTCCGACCGGTCCGAGCTGCCCGGCAAGCTTCCGGACCACCTGCGTGCCGAACTGATCGCCTTCCGCCGGGACTTGCACATGCATCCCGAGCTCGGGCACCAGGAATTCCGGACCACGGCCGCCATCAAGGCCCGACTGGAGAAAGCCGGCCTGCGACCACGGGTACTGAAGTCCGGCACGGGCCTCATCTGTGACGTCGGCACCGAAGAAAATGGGGCGCGAAGCTCGTTCGAGGGTGGTGGCGGGCGACGGGCGGGCGGAGTGCGCCCCATGCTGGCGCTGCGCGCGGACATCGACGCCCTGCCCATCCCGGATGCGAAGACGCACGTCTCGTACCGCTCGACCTTCCCGGACCGCGCCCACGCCTGCGGCCACGACGTGCACACGGCCGTGGTCCTCGGTGCCGGCCTGGTCCTCGCCGAGCTCGACCGCCAGGGCCTCCTGCCCCGCCCCGTGCGGCTGCTCTTCCAGCCCGCCGAGGAGGTGCTCCCGGGCGGGGCCACCGATGCCATCGACTCGGGGGTGCTGGACGGCGTCGGCAAGATCATCGCCGTGCACTGCGACCCCCGGGTCGACGCGGGGAAGATCGGGCTGCGGCCCGGACCGATCACCTCGGCCTGCGACCGGCTGGAGGTCGCCCTCTCCGGCCCCGGCGGGCACACCGCCCGCCCGCACCTGACCACCGACCTGGTGACGGCCGCCGCCCGCGTGGCCGTCGACGTGCCGGCGCTGCTGGCCCGCCGTATGGACGCCCGCTCGGGCATGTCCGTCACCTGGGGCCGGATCGAGGCCGGGCACGCCTGCAACGTCGTCCCGATGCACGCCGAGCTCTCCGGAACCGTGCGGTGCCTCGACCTCGCCGCCTGGCACGAAGCCCCGGACATGATCCACGCGGCGATCGACGAGGTCGCGACGATGCACGGGGCGAAGTTCGAGATCAACCACGTGCGCGGGGTGCCGCCCGTGGTCAACGACCCCGTGGTCACCGAACTGCTCCGCGAGTCGATGGCGGCCCGCCGCGGCGCCGAGTCGGTCGAGGACACCGAGCAGAGCCTGGGCGGGGAGGACTTCTCCTGGTACCTGGAGCACGTCCCCGGCGCGATGGCCCGGCTGGGGGTCCGTACCCCCGGCGACCTCGCCAAGCGGGACCTGCACCGGGGCGATTTCGACGTGGACGAGTCCGCGATCGCGGTCGGCGTCGAGTTCTTCACGGCCGCCGCCCTGCTCGACGGCCGACGCGCGAGGTAGCCGGTGAGGCCCGGATCCGGGCCGGGCCGAACCGAAATTCCTACCCCATCGGCGAGCCTCCCGGGGGACGCGTCCAGCCCTTGGTACACAAGGGTTGGGCGTGTGACTCGTTACCGATCGGTCACTGTCTGATTCGCGACGATCCGATAACGACTCATGAACGGGCCTTTAACTGACATCTACGCGCGTTACGATCGCCGCGAAACCAGCGCCGGTCGTGGCGCTTCGGTCAGGTTTTTAAGGAGCCTCCCCTTGCGCCGGATCACCAGGATCGCCACCGTGGGCATCGCGTCCGCGGCGCTGGCCCTCTCGGCCACCGCCTGTGGCGGTAAGAAGTCGTCTGACACCTCCGCCGACAGCACCTCCAAGGCCGAGAGCGTCGCGATCGCGTACGACATCGGCGGCCGCGGCGACCAGTCGTTCAACGACGCCGCCTACGCCGGCATGGAGAAGGCGAAGACCGACCTCAAGGTCAACACCTCCGAGGCCGAGCCCACCGACGGCGAGGGCGAGGCCGACAAGGTCCAGCGCCTGACCGAGCTGGCCCGCAAGGGCAACAACCCGGTCATCGGCGTCGGCTTCTCCTACGCCCCGGCCATCAAGAAGGTCGCGCCGAAGTTCCCGAACACCACGTTCGGCATCATCGACGACACCTCGGTGACCGGCCCGAACGTCGCCAACATGGTCTTCAACGAGGAGCAGGGCTCCTACCTGGCCGGCGTCGCCGCCGCCAAGGCGTCCAAGACCGGCACGGTCGGCTTCATCGGCGGTGTCGAGGTTCCGCTGATCAAGAAGTTCGAGGCCGGCTTCGCGCAGGGCGTCAAGGACACCAACCCGAACGCCAAGGTCCTGGTCCAGTACCTGACCCAGCCGCCGAACTTCGATGGCTTCTCGAAGCCCGACCTGGGCAAGGCCGCCGCGCAGGGTCAGATCGACGCGGGCGCCGACGTGGTCTACGCCGCCGCCGGTCTCGCGGGTTCCGGTGCCATCGAGGCCGCTTCGGCCAAGGGCAAGTGGGCCATCGGCGTCGACTCCGACCAGTACAACCAGGCCGGTCTGGCGAAGTACAAGGACGCCATCCTGACCTCGGTCACCAAGGACGTCTCGGACTCCGTCTACAACCTGATCAAGTCGGTCAAGGACGGCAAGCCGACCACCGGTGAGATCCGCTACGGCCTGGACAAGGACGGCGTCGGCCTGGCCGACTCCAACCCGAAGTACAAGGAGATGACGGACGTCGTCGCCGCGGTGGAGAAGGCCAAGGCCGACATCATCGCCAAGAAGATCAACGTCAAGACCGCCCCGTAAGGCCGTTCCTGACATGTAGTCGCGTCTCCGGGGTCCGGGCAGTGGTCTCATCCGCTCCCGGGCCCCGAGCCGCGTTCTGTGGGGCTCGTGGCCAGTTGGCCGCAAGTTTTCACTTCTGACAGTGCTACGCGCGTAGAAGCATCGTGGACGCGATACTTTCACTCCCCGCCCTGTCCCCCTGCCTTCCGCTCCTTCCGCGCCAAGGAGAGTGCGTCATCAACGCGTCCAGCCCGCCCCCCGCCGTAGAACTGCACGGCATCACCAAGCGCTTCCCCGGCGTCGTCGCCAACAAGGACATCGCGATCACCGTCCGCAAGGGCACGGTCCATGCCTTGATCGGCGAGAACGGCGCCGGCAAGTCGACCCTGATGAAGATCCTCTACGGCATGCAGAAGCCGGACGAGGGCACCATCGCCATCGACGGGGAGCAGGTCGCCTTCGCCAGCCCCGGCGAGGCCATCGCCCGCGGCATCGGCATGGTGCACCAGCACTTCATGCTCGCCGACAACCTCACCGTCCTGGAGAACGTGGTCCTCGGCGGCGAGAAGCTGTACGGCATCGGCGCCAAGGCCCGTAAGAAGATCAAGGAGATCTCGGACGCGTACGGCCTCGGCGTGCGCCCCGACGCCCTGGTCGAGGACCTCGGCGTGGCCGACCGGCAGCGCGTGGAGATCCTCAAGGTCCTCTACCGCGGCGCCAAGATCCTCATCCTCGACGAGCCGACCGCCGTGCTCGTGCCCCAGGAAGTGGACGCGCTCTTCGACAACCTGCGCGAGCTCAAGGCCGAAGGCCTGACCGTCATCTTCATCTCGCACAAGCTGGGCGAGGTGCTGAAGGTCGCCGACGACATCACCGTCATCCGGCGCGGCACCACGGTCGGCACCGCCGACCCGAAGACCGCCACCACCAAGCAGCTCGCCGAGCTGATGGTCGGCTCCGAGCTCCCCTCGCCCGAGACCCGCGAGTCCACGGTGACCACCACGCCGATGCTCGAGGTCGACGGCCTGCGGCTGGCCGCCACCGACCCGGACGGCGTCGTCCGCGAGGTGCTCGCCGGCATCGACTTCACCATCCACAAGGGTGAGGTGCTCGGCATCGCCGGCGTCGAGGGCAACGGCCAGACGGAGCTCATCGAGGCCCTCATGGGCATGAGCATCCCGGACGGCGGCACGATCACGCTGGACGGCACCGACATCTCCACCTCCCCGACGCGCAAGCGCCGGGTGGACGGCATCGGCTACATCCCCGAGGACCGACACCGCCACGGCCTGCTGCTGGACGCCCCGCTGTGGGAGAACCGCATCCTCGGCCACGTCACCGAGGCGCCCAACTCCAAGCGCGGCATCCTCGACACGAAGGCCGCCCGCAAGGACACCGCGCGCATCGTCGTCGAGTACGACGTCCGCACGCCGGGCATCGACGTGACCGCGGCCTCGCTCTCCGGCGGCAACCAGCAGAAGCTGATCGTCGGCCGCGAGATGAGCCACAACCCGAAGTTCCTGATCGCCGCCCACCCCACCCGCGGTGTGGACGTCGGCGCGCAGGCGCAGATCTGGGACGCGATCCGCGAGGCCCGCCGCGAGGGCCTGGCCGTCCTGCTGATCTCCGCGGACCTGGACGAGCTCATCGGCCTCTCCGACACCCTGCGGGTGATCTACCGCGGCCGCCTGGTGGCGGAGGCCGACCCGGCGACCGTCACCCCGGAGGCCCTCGGCACCGCCATGACGGGCGCCGCGTCCGGGCACCTGGAAGCAACCGACAACCACTCCGCCGCCGGTACCGAGGCCGGTACCGATGCACCGGAGGACGAGGCCCGATGAAGAAATTCGACAAGGACCGGCTGATCCTCGGCATCGCCGGACCGGTGCTGGCGCTGGTCAGCGCCTTCCTGCTGACCATGATCGTGCTGGCCGCGACGGGCATCGACCCGATCGAGCCGCTGCGCCTGATGGTGGAGAACGCCGGTTACGAGGACGTCCAGGTCCTCATCGTGAACCAGGCCGGCACGTACTACCTGGCGGCCATGGCCGTGGCCATCGGCTTCCGGATGAACCTCTTCAACATCGGCGTCGACGGCCAGTACCGCCTCGCGGCGATGCTGTCCGCCGTGGTCGGTGCGGCCGTGACCCTGCCGGGTCCGCTGCACCTGCTGCTGATCGTCCTCGTGGCGATGCTCGTCGGTGCCTTCTGGTCCGGCATCGCCGGTGTCCTCAAGGCCAAGCGGGGCGTGAGCGAGGTCGTCTCCACGATCATGCTGAACGCCATCGCGACCGCCCTGATCGCGTGGCTGATGCTGACGAAGAACCTCGGCGTCCAGCTCGAGGGCTCCAACGACCTGACGACCGGCGACATCGCCGAGTCCGGCTGGTTCCCGGCCGTGTCCCTCGGCGACGGGCTGGAGATCTACGGCTTCACGTTCGTGGCCTTCGCCCTCGGCATCGTGTACTGGTTCACGCTCAACCGGACCCGCTTCGGCTTCGACCTGCGCGCCACCGGCGCCAGCGAGTCCGCCGCGCAGGCCTCGGGCGTCGACGCCAAGAAGATGATCATCACCGCGATGCTCATCTCCGGCGCGGTCGCCGGCCTCGCGGGCATGCCGCAGCTGCTGGGCGAGACGCACACGTACAACCTGGCCTTCCCGACCGGTGTCGGCTTCACCGGCATCACCATCGCGCTGCTCGGCCGCAACAACCCGGTCGGCATCTTCTTCGCCGCGTTCCTGATGGCCTTCATCGACAAGGCCTCGGCCTCGCTCGACCAGGCCGGGTACGCGAAGGAGATCGGCACGATCATGAAGGGCCTGATCGTCATCGCGGTCGTCGTCTCGTACGAGCTCATCCGCCGATACGGCATCCGCCGCCAGCAGCAGAAGGTCGGCGAGGAACTGGCCGCGGGCCACGCCATCAAGACCGAGAAGGAGGTCGCGGCGTGAGCACCAGCACCGTTTCCGCGACGGCCGCCGCCCCGAAGAAGTCGGCGGGCCGCAAGAAGCTCACCCTCCCGTGGATCATGCTGATCATCGCGGGCGGCCTCGCACTGGTCTCGCTGGTCCGCGTGATCAGCGGCGCGAACGACCTGACCTCCGTCGGCCAGGTCTCCGGCGCCCTCTCGCTCGCCGTGCCGATCGGCCTCGCCGGCCTCGGCGGTCTGTGGGCCGAGCGGGCGGGCGTCGTCAACATCGGCCTCGAAGGCATGATGATCCTCGGCACCTGGTTCGGTGCCTGGGCCGGCTTCCAGTGGGGCCCGTGGACGGGTGTCGTCGCCGGCATCGTCGGCGGCGCCATCGGCGGCCTGCTGCACGCGATCATGACGGTCACCTTCAACGTCAACCACATCGTCTCCGGTGTGGCGGTCAACATCCTGGCGCTGGGCTTCACCCAGTACCTGTCGAACTTCACCTTCGACGAGATGCCGGGCGGCTCCTCGAAGCAGTCGCCGCAGGTCGAGCCGATCTACAAGATCACGGTGCCGGGGCTGTCCGACTGGATGGCCGAGCTCCAGGCCAAGCACTGGTTCTTCGTCTCGGACCTCGCCGGCGTCATCGGCGGCCTGGTCACCGAGCTGTCGCTGCTGACCGTCGTCGCCCTGCTGCTGATCCCGGGCACCTGGTGGGTCCTGTGGCGCACCGCCTTCGGCCTGCGGCTGCGCTCCTGCGGTGAGAACCCCACCGCCGCGGAGTCCCTCGGCGTCAACGTCTACAAGTACAAGTACATCGCCGTGATCGTCTCCGGCGGCCTCGCCGGTCTCGGCGGCGCGTTCCTGTCGATCGTCGCCAGCCCGATCTACCAGGAGGGCCAGACCGGCGGCCGCGGCTACATCGGCCTCGCCGCGATGATCTTCGGTAACTGGATGCCGGGCGGCATGGCGCTGGGCGCGGGCATGTTCGGCTACATCGACGGCCTCAAGCTGCGCGGTGGCGCCACCAACGTCCACGCGATGCTGCTGCTCCTCGCGATCGTGCTGGTGCTGGTCTGCGTCTGGCAGCTCTACAAGCGCAAGCACTTCCAGGCCGCCATCGCGCTGGCCTGCGCGGGCGGGCTGTCCGCCTGGTACGCGCTGACCGACCAGGTGCCCAGCCAGTTCGTGGACGCGGCCCCGTACGTGACCACGCTGCTGGTCCTCGCGCTGTCCTCGCAGCGCCTGCGGATGCCCAAGGCGGACGGCATGCCGTACCGCAAGGGCGAGGGCAAGTGACGCCGGTGCCCACCGTCGACTGGGAGGCCCTGCGCGAGGCGGCCCGGGACGCCATGTCCCGGGCGTACGCCCCCTACTCGGGCTTCCCGGTCGGCGTCGCCGCCCTCGTCGACGACGGCAGGACGGTCGTCGGCTGCAACGTCGAGAACGCGAGCTACGGCCTCGGCCTGTGCGCCGAGTGCGGCCTGGTCTCCTCCCTGCAGGCCACGGGCGGCGGCCGGCTGACGCACTTCACCTGTGTCGACGGCCGGGGCGAGATCCTCGTACCGTGCGGCCGCTGCCGGCAACTGCTCTTCGAATTCGGCGGACCGGAACTGCTGGTGGAAACCCCCAAGGGGGTCCTCCCGCTGGCGGAGATGCTGCCGCAGGCCTTCGGGCCCGACCATCTGAGATAACCGTGCCGACGGCCCTCCACCCCCTGGGCGGAGGGCCGTCGTACTTCCGCAACCCCCTCTCTCTATGCGCGTAGAAGGAAGCACCACATGGACGTCATCTCCGTCATCCGGACCAAGCGTGACCGCGGCGAGCTGAGCCCCGAGCAGATCGACTGGGTCATCGACGCGTACACGCGCGGCATCGTCGCCGACGAGCAGATGTCGGCGCTGGCGATGGCCATCCTGCTCAACGGGATGAACCGCACCGAGATCGCCCGCTGGACCGCCGCGATGATCGCCTCCGGCGAGCGCATGAACTTCGACGCGCTCTCCCGCCCGACCGCCGACAAGCACTCCACCGGCGGCGTCGGCGACAAGATCACCCTCCCGCTGGCCCCGCTCGTCGCCGCCTGCGGCGCGGCCGTCCCGCAGCTCTCCGGCCGCGGCCTCGGCCACACCGGGGGCACCCTCGACAAGCTGGAGTCCATCCCCGGCTGGCGCGCGCTGCTGTCCAACGAGGAGATGATGCACGTCCTCGACACCACCGGCGCGGTCATCTGCGCGGCCGGCGACGGCCTGGCCCCCGCCGACAAGAAGCTCTACGCCCTGCGCGACGTCACGGGCACGGTCGAGGCCATCCCGCTCATCGCCTCCTCGATCATGTCCAAGAAGATCGCCGAGGGCACGGGCTCGCTCGTCCTGGACGTGAAGGTCGGCTCCGGCGCCTTCATGAAGAACATCGACGACGCCCGTGAGCTCGCCCGCACCATGGTGGGCCTCGGCACCGACTCCGGCGTCAAGACCGTCGCCCTGCTCACCGACATGTCCACCCCGCTCGGCCTGACGGCCGGCAACGCCCTCGAAGTCCGCGAGTCGGTCGAGGTGCTGGCCGGCGGCGGCCCCGCGGACGTGGTCGAGCTGACCATCGCCCTGGCCAAGGAGATGCTGGAGGCCGCCGGCATCAAGGACGCCGACCCGGAGAAGGCCCTGGCCGACGGCTCCGCGATGGACCACTGGCGCCGGATGATCGCGGCCCAGGGCGGCGATCCGGACGCGGCCCTGCCGGTCGCCCGCGAGCAGCACGTGGTCACCGCCCCCGAGTCGGGCGTCCTGACCCGCCTGGACGCGTACGGGGTCGGCGTCGGCGCCTGGCGCCTGGGCGCCGGCCGCGCGCGCAAGGAGGACCCGGTGCAGGCGGGCGCCGGCATCGAGCTCCACGCGAAGCCGGGCGACACCGTGACGGCCGGCCAGCCGCTGATGACCCTGCACACGGACACTCCGGAGAAGTTCGACTACGCCCTGGCCTCCCTGGAGGGCACGTACGACATCGCCCCGGCGGGCACGACGTTCTCCGCCACGCCGATCGTGCTGGACCGCATCGCCTGACCTGCGGCTTCCCTTTCGGGTGAACGGGATCGGTGGACCCCCACCGGTCCCGTTCGGCATGCTGGGACCGGTGACGAACCAGTTGTGAGGAGCACACCGTGAGCGCACTCACCACGCGGCGGCGACGGCTGGGACGACCAAATACCGGCTTCTGCACGCGGGCAAGTTCGGCGAGACCGTCCACCTCCCCGAGCCGTTCGACCTCACGCTCGACACCTTCGGCTTCCCCCGCCCCTGAGCGGTCACGGCCTACCGATGAGTTCCGGGTGGCCGGGCGGTCAGAGTCTCGTGGAGATGAGACGACTCGTGCTGCCCGGACCCACCCCGACCGCCACGGACGGCGCGCGCCTGTGCGCGCGCCTGGCCCGGATGTACGACGACGGGGCGCGCACGGTGGAGTGCGACGCCGGGGCCGTCACCGCGCCGGGTCTGGCGGCGGTGGAGGTCCTGGCCCGGCTGCGGCTGACGGCCCGGGCACACGGCGGGGCCCTCACCATGACCGGCGCCGGGCCCGCCTACCGCGCGCTGCTGGACCTCGTGGGCCTCGTCGAGCTGCTCGGGGATTCCGGAGAGCGGGAGCCACAATTCGGTCGCCGGGAGTAGAAGGGCCTTCTGAGTGGATCCGGCCGCGGTCGCCGTGGCGCCGCCCTCCCCGGCCGGGCGGGGCTGTCAGAGTGCTGCCTTGCCGGGCTGCGGGAGAGGGCGGCGGTTCACGCCCGCCCACCTCGCCACGCCCGCCGCCGCAATGTCCAGGTGTCGGGTGCACGGTGTGGTGCTCATGCTCTGGTGTTCCCGGCCGGTCAGCCGTGAATGAGGGTGTCGCGTGTTCCATCTGTCGGTCTGCCGCGCAACCAGAACCACCGGGTCTCATGAACGGGACGGGGACCCTGCCGCACGGCGCAGACGCAGGGGCGTCCTGGCCGGTGTGACGGGCGCACTGCTCCTCACCGCCCTGGCCGGCGCTCCGGCGGCGCATGCCCAGGACTTCGCCCCGCCGGCCAACTACCCCGTCGGCCTCGCCCCGCAGTCGGTGGCGACGGGGAACTTCGACGGGGTCAACGGCCTCGACCTGGTCACCGCGAACCCCAACAGCGACAACGTCTCGGTTCTGCTGAACACGGGCTCGGGCACGTACGGCGCGGCCACGAACACCGCGGTGGGCGACCTGCCGGTCAGCGTGGCCGTGGCGGACGTCAACGGCGACAGCAAGGCCGACCTCATCGTCGCGAACGCGCTCGACGACGACGTGTCAGTACTGCTGGGCGACGGGTCCGGTGCGTTCCCGACGCGCACGGACTTCGCCGTGGGCGATGTGCCGGTCTCGGTGGCGGTCGGCGACTTCGACGGCGTCAACGGTCCCGACCTGGCCGTCGCGAACGCCGGCGGCGACAGCGTGTCGGTGCTGCTGAACAACGGGTCCGGTGGGTTCGGCACCCAGCCCGCCGGCTCGCCCTTCGCTGTCGGCGACAACCCGTTCTCGGTGGCGGTGGGCGACTTCAACGGCGATGCCAAGCAGGACCTCGCCGTGGCGAACTCGACCGGCGACAGCGTGTCGGTGCTGCTGAACACCGGGTCCGCCGTGTTCGCCCCGGCTGTGAACTATCCGGTCGGCAACAACCCGTTCTCGGTGGCGGTGGGCGACTTCGACGGCGTCAGCGGTCCCGACCTCGCCGTCGCCAACCTCGACGACGACACCGTGTCGGTGCTCCTGAACAACGGCTCGGCCGCCTTCGCCCCGGCACCCGGGAGCCCTCACGCCGTGGGAGACAGGCCGTTCACGGTGGCAGTGGCCCAGCTCGACAACGTCGGCGGACCCGACCTCGCCGTGACGAACGAGGGGCCCGCGATGGACCCGGCGGACGACACCGTGTCCGTGCTGCCGAACACCGGCTCCGGTACGTTCGGCACGGCCGAGGACCACGCCACGCACGATGCGCCGACGGGACTGGCGGTGGGCGACTTCAACGGTGACTCCCTCCTCGACCTGGCCACCGCGAACTCCGGCAGCAACGACGTTTCGGTGCTGCTGCAGGTCAGGGCCGCGTCGACCACCCTGCTGGTCTCCTCGCCCAACCCGTCCGTGGTCGGCCAGACGGTGACCTTCACGGCCACGGTCAGCGGTGACCAGGGCACCCCGACCGGGACGGTCACCTTCAAGGACGGCGCCACCACCCTGGGCACGGACTCCCTCGACGGCACCGGTACGGCGACGTTCCCCACCAACGCTTTGAGCGTCGGTACTCACTCCATCACGGCCGAGTACGGCGGGGACACCACGTACGAGCCCTCCACCAGCAACACCGTCCTCCAGGTCGTGAGCCCGAAGACCTGCGCCAACGCCACCCCCACGATCGTCGGCACCGACCGCGCGGACAACCTCGTCGGTACCTCCGGCGACGACGTGATCTTCGCCCTCCGCGGCAACGACACGGTCAACGGACTCGGCGGCGACGACCTCATCTGCGGCGGCCCGGGCAACGACGTCCTGATGGGCGGCACCGGCAACGACCGCATCGAGGGCGCCGACGGCAACGACACCATCAGCGGCAACGACAACGACGACACCCTCCTCGGCGGCGACGGCAAGGACACCGTCAACGGCAACGCCGGCAACGACTCGCTGTTCGGCGAGGCGGGCAACGACACCCTTGACGGCGGCACCGGCACCAACACCAACAACGGCGGTCCCGGCAGGAACATCTGCACCAACCCCACCACCGGACCCGGCTGCCTCGTCTGACGCGTCCACCCACACACGTGAGCCCCCTGGAACACTCCAGGGGGCTCACGCCTGCACGACGGGTTCCTAGGCCAGCTCCTCCGGCAGCCCGAACAGCGGGAACCAGCGGGCGGTGTCCAGGAAGGCGTTGAGCCCGACGATCTTGCCGTCCGAGATCTCCAGGACCTGCAGCGCCCACGGCACGTGGCCCGTGCCCGACTCGGCCGGGCGGTACTGGCCGAAGGCCGGCATGCCGTTCGCCGTCGTCGGGACCAGGCGGGAGCCCTTGCAGCCGATGCCCTGGTTCAGGTGCCACGCCGCGATGTCCGCGTGGCCCTGCAGCCACAGGTCGAACGGCGGCATCGACAGCACCGCGTCCTCGTGCAGCAGGGTGGTCAGCCGCGAGATGTCGTAGGCCTCGAAGGCGGACAGGTACTGCTCCAGCAGCTTCGCCTGGTCCGCGTCCAGCGGGTCCGCCGCATCGCTGTCGCGGATCCCGTGCGAGGCCAGCGTGGCCCGGGCCCGCTGCAGAGCGCTGTTCACCGACGCCACCGTGGTCTCCAGCAGCCCGGCGACCTCGTCGGCCTTCCAGGCCAGCACCTCGCGCAGGATCAGCACCGCCCGCTGCTTCGCCGGCAGGTGCTGCAGCGCCGCGACGAAGGCCAGGCGTACGGATTCCTTCGCGAGGGCCATCTCCGCGGGGTCGGCGGTCTGCGGCAGCACCCGGCCGTCCGGCACCGGCTCCAGCCAGGTCACCTCGGACCGCTCGTTGAGCACGGCGGAGGCCTGGTGCTGCGGCGCCGTCAGGTCCATCGGGCGGGCCCGCTTGTTCCCCGCGTTCAGCAGGTCCAGGCACACGTTCGTGGCGATCCGGTACAGCCACGACCGCAGCGACGACCGGCCCTCGAACTTCTCGTAGCTGCGCCAGGCACGGATGTAGGTGTCCTGCACCGCGTCCTCGGCGTCGAAGGAGGAGCCCAGCATCCGGTAGCAGTAGCCGGTGAGCTCGACCCGGTACCGGTCCATCGCCGCATCGAGGTCCAGGTCCTGCGGTGTCGTCGCGAGCTCGCTCATGGTGCCTTCCCCCTGCCGGATCCGATACCTCGGAAACTACCGGAGGGGTCCGACAGCGGCAGCCCGAACGGCCCACACGACGGGCCCGGCGTGTCTCAGCGCGCGGCGGCCGCGGCCACCGGCAGGCGCCGCTCCGCGCGGGCCGCGTGCGATCCGTACAGGGTGATCGACACGACGCCGAGCACCGCCAGCAGCGCGATGCCCACGGTGGCAGCCCAGCCCGCCGAGTGGTAGGCGAGCGCACCCAGGGTGCCGCCCGCGCTGGAGCCCAGGTAGTACGCCGACTGGTACAGGGCGGAGGCCTGAGCCCGGCCCGTCTTCGCCGTCCGGCTCACCGACGACGACGCCACCGCGTGGCCCGCGAAGAAGCCCGCCGTGATCAGCACCAGGCCCACCAGGATCGCGGCCAGCGAATCCGCCAGCGACAGCAGCAGCCCCAGCGCGGTCGTGGTCACCGCCAGGTACAGCGCACCGCGCCGCCCCGTCCGGGCCACCAGCCGGCCCGCGGCCGCCGAGGAGACCGTACCGACCAGGTAGATCAGGAAGATCGACCCGATCACGCCCTGCCCGAGGGAGAACGGCTCGTCGACCAGGCGGTAGCCGATGACGGTGTACACCGCGCCGAAGACGGTCATGAACAGCGCGCCGATCCCGTACAGCCGCAGCAGCAGGGGATCGCGCAGGTGGCCGGCGACGGTACGGCCCACCGCGCGCGGGTTCAGCGACGCCGGCCGGAAGAACCGCGCCCGGGGCAGCAGCACCAGGAACGCCACCGCGCAGGCCAGCGACATCAGGGCGACGGCCGCCAGCCCGGCCCGCCAGCCCCACAGCTGCGCGGCCCAGCCGGTGACCAGACGGCCGCTCATGCCGCCGATGGAATTGCCCGCCACGAACAGGCCGATCGCGGCGACCAGCGCCTTCGGCTTGACCTCCTCCGCGAGGTACGCCATCGCCGAGGCCGGGATGCCGGCGATCGCCGCGCCCTGGACGGCGCGCAGCCCGATCAGCCACTCCAGGTTCGGCGCGAGGGGGATCAGCAGGGCGACGCCCACGGCCACCACCATGGAGCAGGTCATCATCCGGGTCCGCCCGAAGCGCTCGGAGAGCGCACTGAGCGGCAGGACGAACAGCGCGAGCGCACCGGTGGCCGCGGACACCGTCCAGCTGGCCTGACCCGCCGTCACGCCGAAACCGGCGGAGACCGCGGGCAGCAGCGCCTGGGTGGAGTAGAGGAGGGCGAAGGTCGCCAGTCCGGCGGCGAAGAGCGCGAGGCTCATCCGGCGGTAGCCGGGGAGGCCGGGGGAGAGGGCTTCGCGCGTCTGGTCCAGAGGCGCGGGGGACGACGGGATGGAGGCACCCGTGGTGACGGATGCCCCGGTATGAGCGGGAGGCATGCTTCGACGGTAGGCCCGTCCTTTTCATGCGTCCAATGCACAGAATCGCGATAATCGATCCACTCATGCATCAGCACAGCTCAGGGCGGCGCACGTCGATGAACCGTTACGAAGAAGACTTGTCCGTGACACAACTGCTGGCCCCCCGGCTCGCGTACTTCGCGGCCGTCGCCCGGCACGAGCACGTCACCCGTGCCGCACACGAACTGGGCGTCCCGCAGTCCACCCTCTCGCGGGCGATGGTCCGCCTCGAACAGGACCTGGGCGTCACGCTGTTCGCCCGCAAGGGCCGCACCGTCGCCCTCACCACCGCCGGCCGCACCTTCCTGGCCTCCACCGAACAGGCCCTCGACGGCATCGCCCGCGCCGCCGAATCCGTCCAACAGGACGCCGACCCGGCCTACGGCAAGGTCGCCTTCGGCTTCCTGCACACCCTGGGCTCCGAGACCGTGCCCGGCCTCATCCGCGCCTTCCGCGCCGACCACCCCCGGATCCGCTTCTCCCTCGTCCAGAACTACGGCGAGGCCATGCTGGAGAAGCTGCGCTCGGGCGAACTCGACCTCTGCCTCACCTCACCCGTCCCGGACGCCCCCGACCTCGTCGCCCGCCGCCTCGACGAACAGCGCCTGCGCCTCGTCGTCCCCGACGACCACCGCCTCGCCGGCCGCAAGCGCATCCGCCTCGCCGAGGCCGCCGAGGAAACCTTCGTCACCCTGGAACCCGGCTACGGCATGCGCCGCATCACCGACGACCTCTGCGCGGAAGCCGGCTTCACCCCCCGGGTCGCCTTCGAGGGCGAGGAGGCCGAAACCCTGCGCGGCCTGGTCGCCGCGGGCCTGGGCGTGGCCCTCCTGCCGCCCCCGGCCGTGGCCCGCCCGGGCGTGGTCGAGCTGACGGTCACCGCCCCGCGCGCCGTCCGCGAGATCGGCGTCGCCTGGCTCGACGGCCACCCGGACACACCCCCGGTGGCGGAGTTCAAGCGCTTCCTCCTCTCCCGCCGCGGCCGCCTCATCCCGGAACTGGAGCCGCCGGCCTAGGGGCAGACGGGAGTTCGACGAGAGTCCCTAGGCCTCGGGTGCGGGCGGGGGTGACGGTGTGGCGGGCGGGCCCAGCAAGTACCCCGCCTGGAAACGGGACTTCGCCCCGACCGCCCGCATGATCTCGGCGATGTGCCGCTGGCAGGTCCGCTCCGACATGCCCAGCCGCCGCGCGATCACCTTGTCCTCCAGGCCCTCCGACAGCAGCCGGACGATCGTCTGCCGCAGCTCGTCCGAGATCGACCGGGCCGCCTCCGGGCTCACCGACGTCGGGAACGGCTCCGCGCCCAGCCAGGACCGCTCGAACGCCGCCGTCATGAAGTGGACGACGTTCGGCTCCCGCACCACCAGCGCCGCCCCGGTCCGGTCCGGCACCGCCATCAGGCCCGTGTGGCCGTCGAAGACCAGCATCCGCATCAGCCCGTCGCCCAGCGTCCGGACCTGCGCGCCCAGCGCCGTCACCCGCTCCACGTACGCCGCCGTGGGCCGCGAGTAGCGCGCCGTGTGCTGGTAGATCGTCCGCATCCGGACCCCGCGCGCCAGCAGCGACTCGTCCCGCCCGATCGCCTCCTCCAGGGTCTCCAGCGGCCGCCCGCCGCCCGGCTGCGAGGTCAGCAGTTCCTGCTCGCACGCCGCGACCAGCTCCGTGATCAGCCCCCGTACCGCCCCCAGGTCCGTGACCAGCTCCAGGCGCCCCGAAGCGCTGACGTCCCGGTGCGCGGTCCCCGCCTCGTACGCGGGTACCAGCGCCTCCAGCCGCCCCCGCAGCCGGTCCATCTCGTCGTGGGTCTCCCGCACCAGCAGCGCCAGCGGGGCCAGGGCCCGGGCCGCCGCCGCCCGGGGCGCCACCGCGCTCCACCGCTCGGGACCGCAGCCCGGGGCCCGCTGGAGCAGGTGTGCGGCCGCCAGCTCGGTGATCGCGGTGGCCGCGCGCACGCCCAGCGCCTCCGTGGCCTCGGCGGCGTCGAAGGCGTGCCGCTCGACCGCGTACGCGTACAGGCGCCGCGCAGCGGGGCTCAGCTCCCCGGGTTCCCCAGTCGCTCCGGCTTCCCCGGCTGCATCGGTCGGCATATGCGTATTGGTCCCTGTATGCAGTGATCTGTAAACCCCTCGTGTTCCCGCAAGGCGGCAAGACGACCCCTGCCCCGAGCCATTCGGCATATGCCGAAGAGGCACAGTGTCAGGACGGCGTGAGGGGGGAGCGCGGTATGCGGCAGCAATGGACACCCGACGGGGGACGGGGGCCCGTTGCCGTCCTGCTGAGCCCGCGACCAGCCGTGGTGGCGGCCGCCCGCCGTGCGGGCGCGCACACCGTGGTGGTCGCGCCGGTTCCATCGGTGTCCACCGACCGTGAGGGGGCGGAGCGGCGGGTACGGACGGACTGGCGCGACCACCGTCACCTCATCGGGGCGTTAGGCCGCATGGAGGCCGTCCGCCGCGGCCGCGCCGCCGTGTTCGGCTTCGACGCCGCAGGGGCCCTCGCCGCCGCCCGGGCCAACGAGGAACTCGGACTCCCCGGCACCCCCACCGCAGCCGTCACCGCCCTCATGGACAAGGCCGCCCTGCGCGCCCGCACCAACACCCTGCACCCGGCCCGGCCCGTGTCCTTCGCCCGCTGCGGCCGCTCCGACACCCTCCCCTTCATCACCACCCTCATCGGCTACCCCTGCGTCATCAAGCCCCGCGCGGGCGCCGACGGCGAGGGGGTCCGGCTCGTCCACGACGAGGCCGAGGCCCGGGCCGCCGCCCACGGCTACCCCGAGGTCACCGACCTCCTCGTCGAGGAATACCTCGAAGGCCCCGAGCTCACCGTCGAAGCCCTCTCCCGCGGCGGCCGCCACCGCATCCTCGGCTGGGCCCGCCGCCGCACCGGCCCGGGCCCCTGCCTCACCGCCGCCGGCCACGACCTGCCCGTCGCCCTCGACCCCGCGACCGCGCAGGCCGTACGCACCTTCGTACGCGGAGTCCTCGACCTCGCCGGGCACCGCGACGGCCCCTCCCACACCGAGGTCATCCTCACCCCGCACGGCCCCCGCCTCGTCGAGGCCCACGCCCGTCCCGGCGGGGAGGAGCTGAGCCGCCTGCTGCGGCTCGGGAACGGCACCGACGTCCTCGGCCTGGCCCTCGCCGCCGGACTGGGCCTGCCCGACCCGGCGCGCGGCCCGCACGCCACCCATGCCGGGCTGCGGTACGTGGACTTCCCGCCCGGCCCGCTCCCGGGCGGCGTCCCCGCCGGGCTCGCCGCGGCCCGCCGCGTGCCGGGAGTGGTCCGGGTGCAGCTGGAGATCCCGCCGGGCGCGGTGGTGCGCAGCGCCCCGACGGGGGCGCTGCACCACGCGTACGTCCTCGCTGCCGGCCCCACGGCGGCCGGTCTCGGCCGCACCCTGGACCGCGCGGTCACGCACCTCGGGCAGAACCGGAGCCGGAGCCAGGGCCCGCCGGCAGGCCGGACGCGTCAGCCGGACGCGGGCCTCGCGTAGTCGACGTAACCCGTCCAGTCCAGCGCGACGCACGGCTCGTCACCCAGGACCCAGGCGTCGTGCCCCGGCGCGATCTGGATGAAGTCGCCGGGACCGATCTCGGCGCTCTCCCCGTCATCCATGACGACCTTCATCCGCCCGCTCACCACGTACCCGGTGTGGGCGGACTGGCAGCTGTCCGTGCCGGCGATCGGCTTGACGTGCATCGACCACCGCCAGCCGGGCTCGAAGACCGCGCGCCCCACGGCACCGCCCTCGGTGTTGAACAGGTCCAGCCTGCCCGTGCCGGCCTCGAACGGTCGCGTCTCGTCAGGCTTGTCGAAGTTCTTGTGCAGCAATCCGCCCATGGTCGATCGCCCTCCGGGAGAGGTGAGCACCCCGAGTCCATTCCTCACGGTACGCCCGGGGCCCCCGCCCCGCTCACCCCCTCAGCGACCGCCCGAAGCCGGAGGCCAGCGGCATCCGCAGACCCAGCGGCGGGGGAGCGGCGAGGGCGTCCGTCACCGGGCGGGAGTACCGGCCCGAGGCCAGGGCGCCCACGATGAAGTCCACGGCCAGGGCCACCACTTCCGCCTGGTGCTCGCGTAACCGGTGCCCGTCCGAATGCACCTCGAACCGGCAGGTAGAACGATTCGCCTTCTTCGCCCGGGCCGCCAGCCGGAACGAGCCCTCCGGGTCGCTGCGCGCGTCGTTGGTGCCGTGGACGATCAGCACCTGCCGCCCCGACAGCTGTTTCACCGGTTCAGGGGAGTCCGAGCCCGCCGTCTCCTCCAGCGAGGGGGCCATCGCCAGGACGGAGTTGACGGCCTCGTGGCCCGCCGCCCGAAGTGCCGTCAGCCCTCCCGCGTCATAGCCGGCCAGACACACCGGCACGTCCCCGTACCGCCGCCCCACCTCGTCCGCGGCCCACCGCGCCTGCTCCTCCCGGGAGGCCTCGCCGCCGTGCACCACGGTGTGCGCCACCAGCCCGTTCGCCGCACCCGCCCGGCCCAGCGCCCGCGCGAGCGGACGCAGCGGACCGGGGAAGAATCTGGACGCCCCCGGGAGCAGGAGCACCACACCACTGACCGTCGATACCGAGCCGTTCGCGCCGGCCACCCGCCCCAGACGGGCCCCGCGCGCCGGCGGCGCATGCTGTGCCATGGCGGAACAGTCTCAGACCCGGAGGTGTACGCCATCCGTCCGCGCGGTCACTGTTACATATCGGCGGACGCCGTCTGCATGCCGCTCTACGCGCGTAGGAGCTAGAGTGCCCAGATGACGAGCGAGACCCCCACCCTGCCGACCCCGGATCAGATCCGCCGCTCCCCGAAGGTGCTCCTGCACGATCACCTCGACGGCGGCCTGCGCCCCGGGACCATCATCGAGCTGGCCCGCGAGGTCGGCTACGAGAACCTGCCCGAGACCGACGCCGACAAGCTCGGCATCTGGTTCCGCGAAGCCGCCGACTCCGGCTCCCTGCCGCGCTACCTGGAGACCTTCGCACACACCTGCGCGGTCATGCAGACCAAGGAGGCCCTGTACCGGGTCGCCGCGGAGTGCGCCGAGGACCTGGCCGAGGACGGCGTCGTGTACGCCGAGATCCGCTACGCCCCCGAACAGCACCTGGAGAAGGGGCTCACCCTCGAAGAGGTCGTGGAGGCCGTGAACGAGGGCTTCCGCGAGGGCGAGCGCCGCGCGAAGGCCAACGGCCACCGCATCCGCGTCGGCGCCCTGCTCACCGCGATGCGCCACGCCGCCCGCGCGCTGGAGATCGCGGAGCTGGCCAACCGCTACCGCGACCACGGCGTGGTCGGCTTCGACATCGCCGGCGCCGAGGCCGGGTTCCCTCCCACCCGCCACCTCGACGCCTTCGAGTACCTCAAGCGCGAGAACAACCACTTCACCATCCACGCGGGCGAGGCCTTCGGCCTGCCGTCGATCTGGCAGGCCCTGCAGTGGTGCGGCGCCGACCGCCTCGGCCACGGCGTGCGGATCATCGACGACATCGAGGTCGCCGACGACGGCTCCGTGACGCTGGGCCGGCTGGCCTCGTACGTCCGGGACAAGCGCATCCCCCTGGAGATGTGCCCGACCTCGAACCTGCAGACGGCCGCGGCCGCCTCGTACGGCGAGCACCCGATCGGTCTGCTGCGGAAGCTGCACTTCAGGCTCACGGTCAACACCGACAACCGCCTGATGAGCGGCACCAGCATGAGCCGCGAGTTCGAGCACCTGGTCGACGCCTTCGGGTACTCCCTGGACGACATCCAGTGGTTCACCGTCAATGCGATGAAGTCCGCGTTCATTCCTTTCGATGAACGACTGGCCATGATCAACGAGGTCATCAAGCCGGGCTACGCGGAGCTGAAGTCCGAGTGGCTCTTCCAGCAGACCGCCTCCACCAGCGGTTCCGTCCTGGCGTAGGCCATGGCATGACGTACCGAAAGCGCCCGGGAGGAGCAATTCCCGGGCGCTTTCTCGTATTTAAGGATGTTTGCGGCCCGGGGTTTGAAGTGACTAGTTTGCGGAGCCGCCCAATTCCCCGTCGCAAGGACGATTCTTCATGAAGCAGTCAGCTGCCAAGACCCTCGGTGTCGCCGCTCTCGGTGCCGCCTTCGCCGCCGTCGCCGCGGGCACCGCTTCGGCCGCCGTGCCGGCCGTCGGCCTCACCGACACGCTGGGCACCGCCACCACCGCCGTCCAGGGCCTCACCAGCCAGCAGCACATGGGTGCCGAGGAAGGCCAGCAGTCGAGCGACCCGGCAGCCGCGCTCGGCCCGGTGACCGGCCTGCTCGGCGGTCTGCCGACCAGCGGTCTCGGCGCCTGATCCGTACGCGCGTACCCGTGGCGCACGCCCCTTCGAACGGGTGGGCGCCACGGCGCGCCGTATGCCACGATCATCGCCAACTGCCCACCCAGGTAACGGGTATGAGGTCTCGATCATGCGCATGAAGGCACGAGCGACGACGGTCGCGCTGCTCCCCGCCCTGCTGTTCGCGGCGGTGGGATGCAGCAGTACGGACGCCCCCGCGGGCGGCAAGGCCCCGGACCCGAAGGGGTCCCCGGGCACGCCCGCCGCGTCGTCCGCAGCCCCGGCCCCGTCGGGCCCGGCCACGGGGAAGACCGGCGGGAGCAGGCTGGAACGGGCCTCGCTGGAGCAGGGCGACCTGGCGGGCTACCAGATTTCCGCCCAGGGCAAGAACCCCAACGCCCCGGACGGCCAGCCGCAGGCCGACAAGAAGGCCTGCCAGCCGCTCGCCGACATCATGGGCGACGAGCCGGACCCGGCCGCACGCGAGACCGTCAACCGGGGCATCGGCTCCCAGAAGCAGCTCGGACTCGCCGTCTCCGCCTCCGTCAGCTCCTACGCGGAGCAGGACGCCAAGGCGCTGCTCTCCCGGCTCAAGGCCGCCGTGGCCGCCTGCGGCACGGGCTTCTCCGCCACCGTCGAGAAGCAGACCGCCGGCTACCGCGACGTGCGCGCCGCCGACTACCGCACGGCCGGCGACGAGAGCGTCAGCTGGACCATGACCGCGGCCGGCCAGGGGGTCTCCGCCCAGGTCCACCTGGTCGTCGTGCGCCAGGCCGACACCGTCGTGCGGCTGATGGCCCTCAACGTGGCCTCGGGCCAGAAGCAGGTGCAGGTGCCGCAGGAAGTGGCGGACAAGCAACTGGAGAAGATCAAGCGCGCCGCCTGACCCCTCCCCGCATCCGCTACCAGGCGGTGGACGCGGGCTTCTCGTTCGGCAGCAGCAGCCAGAGCGCCAGGTAGATCAGGAACTGCGGACCGGGCAGCAGGCACGAGGCGACGAATATGACGCGCATCGTGTTCGCCGAAATTCCGAAGCGGCGCGCCAGCCCCGCGCACACTCCACCGATCATTCGGCCGTTACGGGGGCGGACAATGGCGCTCATGGGTTCTCCTTCGTCGGGATCGCTGCCGTGCGGATCTGCACCGCCTTGCGATGTCTCAATACTCCCGGGGAACCGCTGACAGAACGTCGGTCCAGGGGCCGAGCCCGACCCTGGTAATTTTCGGGGTCGCCCCCTGATAAGCGGCGCGTGAGCGGCGCCTCCGCGCCCGCAGCGCGGGTACGACGGCCACGTGCGCGAGCAGCACGCCGACGGTGTTCAGCAGCACCGAGTCCACGTCGACGACCTGCCCGGGGGCGGCGGTCTGGAAGATCACGATGCTCGCCGAGACCAGCGCGCCCGCGGCGGCGGTCCGCACCAGCGAGGACCACGCGGACAGCGCCGACGGCGCGAGCCGCCCGCTGACCAGTGGCAACAGCACCCCGAGCGGGGCCAGCAGGGCCAGCCCCTCCCCGACCTTCCGGGCGCCTTCGAGGGGCCCGGCCGCAAAGGCCGCCCTGATCCCCTCCAGCGGGGTCAGATTGGCGGCCGCGGCCCACGGCACGTCGAGGGGGCGGAGGGTCAGCCAGCCGACGACCACGAGGTGCGCGGCCAGCAGGATCCCGGCCAGGAGCCGGAGCCGGAGGGAGACGGCGGGGGCGGTGCCGGTGCTTTCGCCGGCCTCATTGCGCTGCACACCTGCGAGGACGCACCATGCGGCAGCGGCGGTTCCGTCGGTCGTGCGGGCTCGGTGAGGAAGGTACGAGAATCCGACCGGACGCGCCGGAACCGTCGGGCGAACGGGCCGCGGTGGGCCCGGTGGAGGGCTCAGCGGGGGGCTCAGCGGAGCGCGATCAGCACGATCAGCAGGACCGCTCCGGCCACGGCCGGCGCGATGATCTCGTACGACCAGTGCACCCGTACGGAGCCCTGGGCGCCGGCCCGCGAGGCCCCGCGCTCCGCGAGTTCGCTCAGCTCGTCCACGACCTGGTCGGCCCGGGCCCGCTGCGGGGCGGCGGGGGCGGCGGTCTTCTCGTCGGAGGCGTTCAGCCCGCGCCCGCTCAGCCCGCCGCGGCGGCTCAGCTGCTGCCGGCTCGCCCGCTTGCGCTCCCGCAGCGAGACGGGCACGGACCAGAGCTGGAACTTCGACCCCTCGGCCAGCACCTCGGCCGAGTACCCGGCGCGCACGGCGTCCACGGCCGCCCAGGGCAGCTCGATGACCCGGAAGGGGTTGCGCACGCGCATCCGGTCCGCATTGGCGAAGACGGCCGGACGGATCGTGAACGCCACGATCAGGGGGACGGCGAACAGCGCGATGGCGAGGGCGATCCACGGGGTGTTCCCCGTGCCGCGGACCACCGCGTCCCCGCACAGCCAGGCGGTCAGCCCCAGCAGCAGCACCCCGGAGGCCACGGACAGGGGGGAGCGGTAGACCCGGTCCGCGTACACCGGCTCATCAGGGGGCTGCTGGCTGCTCATGCGGTCGATTCTGCCCCACGGCGTCTCAGCTGACGAGATCGGCGTACAGGTTGATGCTGTCGGGCCGGTGGCCGTCCGTGATCCCGCCGATCTCGCCCCCACAGATGATGACGCCCAGCTCGGGGCGGGGGGGGGGTGTCCCCGTGCAACGGAGAGTGGAGGTGTCGATTCCATCCCGATCCGGCCGAATCGGAAGGAGGGGGTGACAGGCTGCTACGCGCGTAGATATGCTCATGTGGTGACCATGCCCACCACCCTCTCCGCATTCGCCGACGTGACGACGTCCGACAGTGCGCTGCGCCGCTTCCTGCACGGGCTGCCCGGCGTAGACCCTGTCGGCCTGGAGGCCCGCGCGGCCTCGCTCGGTACCCGTTCGATCAAGACGACGGCCAAGGCGTACGCCATCGACCTGGCCATCTCGATGATCGACCTGACGACGCTGGAAGGCGCGGACACCCCGGGCAAGGTCCGGGCGCTCTCCGCCAAGGCCGTCAACCCCGACCCGACCGACCGCACGACCCCCATGACGGCCGCCGTCTGCGTCTACCCCGACATGGTGGCCACCGCGAAGGCCGCCCTGAACGGCGCCGACGTCAAGGTCGCCTCCGTCGCCACCGCCTTCCCGGCCGGCCGCGCCGCGCTGCCCGTCAAGCTCGCGGACACCCGTGACGCCGTCGCCGCGGGCGCCGACGAGATCGACATGGTCATCGACCGTGGCGCCTTCCTCGCCGGCCGCTACCTGGAGACGTACGAGCTGATCAAGGCGGTCAAGGAGGCCTGCGTCCGCGAGGACGGCAGCGCCGCCCGCCTGAAGGTCATCTTCGAGACCGGCGAGCTGTCGACCTACGACAACATCCGCCGCGCCTCCTGGATCGGCATGCTCGCGGGCGCCGACTTCATCAAGACGTCGACCGGCAAGGTGGGGGTCAACGCCACCCCGGCGAACACCCTGCTCATGCTCGAGGCCGTACGCGACTTCCGGGCGCAGACTGGAATCCAGATCGGCGTGAAGCCGGCCGGCGGCATCCGTACCACCAAGGACGCGATCAAGTTCCTCGTCCTGGTCAACGAGACCGTGGGCGAGGACTGGATGAGCAACCACTGGTTCCGCTTCGGCGCCTCCAGCCTGCTCAACGACCTGTTGATGCAGCGCCAGAAGCTGAGCACCGGCCGTTACTCCGGTCCCGACTACGTGACGGTGGACTGATCACCATGGCATCCCTCTTCGAGTACGCACCGGCTCCCGAGTCCCGCTCGGTCGTCGACATCGCCCCCTCCTACGGGCTCTTCATCGACGGTGAGTTCACCGACGCCGCCGACGGCAAGGTGTTCAAGACCGTCTCCCCGGCCTCCGAGGAAGTCCTCGCCGAGGTCGCCCAGGCGGGCGCCGCCGACGTGGACCGCGCCGTGAAGGCCGCCCGCAAGGCATTCGAGAAGTGGTCCGCGCTGCCCGGCTCCGAGCGCGCCAAGTACCTCTTCCGCATCGCCCGGATCATCCAGGAGCGCAGCCGCGAGCTGGCCGTCCTGGAGACCCTCGACAACGGCAAGCCGATCAAGGAGACCCGCGACGCGGACCTCCCGCTGGTCGCCGCGCACTTCTTCTACTACGCGGGCTGGGCCGACAAGCTCGACCACGCGGGCTACGGCCCGAACCCCCGCCCGCTGGGCGTGGCCGGCCAGGTCATCCCGTGGAACTTCCCGCTGCTCATGCTCGCGTGGAAGATCGCCCCGGCGCTCGCCACCGGCAACACGGTCGTGCTGAAGCCGGCCGAGACGACCCCCCTCTCCGCGCTGTTCTTCGCGGACATCTGCCGCCAGGCGGGCCTTCCCAAGGGCGTCGTCAACATCCTCACCGGCTACGGCGACGCGGGCGCGGCCCTCGTCGAGCACCCGGACGTCAACAAGGTCGCCTTCACCGGCTCCACGGCCGTGGGCAAGAAGATCGCCCGCCACGTCGCCGGCACCGACAAGAAGGTCACGCTGGAACTGGGCGGCAAGGGCGCCAACATCGTCTTCGACGACGCCCCGATCGACCAGGCCGTCGAGGGCATCGTCAACGGCATCTTCTTCAACCAGGGCCAGGTCTGCTGCGCCGGATCCCGTCTCCTCGTCCAGGAGTCGATCCACGACGAGCTGCTCGACAGCCTGAAGCGACGGCTGTCCACCCTGCGCCTCGGCGACCCGCTCGACAAGAACACCGACATCGGCGCGATCAACTCCGCCGAGCAGCTCGCCCGGATCACCGCGCTCGCGGACACCGGCGAGGCCGAGGGCGCCGAGCGCTGGTCCCCGGCGTGCGAGCTGCCGTCCGCCGGCTACTGGTTCGCCCCGACGCTCTTCACCAACGTCACCCAGGCGCACACCGTCGCCCGCGACGAGATCTTCGGCCCGGTGCTGTCCGTGCTGACCTTCCGCACGCCCGACGAGGCCGTCGCCAAGGCCAACAACAGCCAGTACGGCCTGTCCGCCGGCATCTGGACGGAGAAGGGCAGCCGCATCCTCGCGGTCGCCGACAAGCTCCGCGCGGGCGTCGTCTGGGCCAACACGTTCAACAAGTTCGACCCGACCTCGCCGTTCGGCGGCTACAAGGAGTCCGGCTTCGGCCGCGAGGGCGGTCGCCACGGCCTGGAGGGCTACCTCGCCCCGTCGAACCCGAAGGGTGAGCGCAAGTGAGCACAGTTGAGTCGTCGTCGGCGCGTCTGAGCGTCTTCAAGACCTACAAGCTGTACGTCGGGGGCAAGTTCCCGCGTTCCGAGAGCGGTCGGGTGTACGAGGTGACGGACTCCAAGGGCAACTGGCTGGCCAACGCACCCCTGTCCTCCCGCAAGGACGCCCGTGACGCCGTCGTCGCCGCCCGCAAGGCCTTCGGCGGCTGGTCGGGCGCGACCGCGTACAACCGCGGGCAGATCCTCTACCGCATCGCCGAGATGCTGGAGGGTCGCCGCGACCAGTTCGTCCGCGAGGTCGGCGAGGCGGAGGGCCTGTCCAAGTCGAAGGCCGGCGCCGTCGTCGACGCGGCCGTCGACCGGTGGGTCTGGTACGCGGGCTGGACCGACAAGATCGGCCAGATCACGGGCGGGACCAACCCGGTCGCGGGCCCGTTCTTCAACCTCTCCACCCGCGAGCCGACCGGTGTCGTCACGGTCATCGCCCCGCAGGCCTCGTCCTTCCTGGGCCTGGTCTCCGTGGTCGCCCCGGTGATCGCGACCGGCAACACCGCCGTCGTCATCGCGAGCGAGAAGTCCCCGCTCCCCGCGCTCTCCCTGGGCGAGGTGCTCGCCACCTCCGACCTGCCGGGCGGTGTGGTCAACATCCTGTCCGGCAAGGCCTCCGAGATGGGCCCGCACCTGGCCTCCCACCAGGACGTCAACGCGATCGACCTGGCGGGCGCCGACACGGCGCTGGCCAAGGAGCTGGAGATCGCCGCCGCGGACAACCTCAAGCGCGTCCTGCGTCCACAGCCTGTGGACGACTGGAACGCCGACCCGGGCACGTCGCGCATGACGGCGTTCCTGGAGACCAAGACCGTCTGGCACCCCACGGGGTCGCTGGGCTCCGGCGGATCGTCGTACTAGATCCGCCCCACGGAACCGCCGTACCAGGACCGTCCTCCTGGTACGGCGGCCCGAGACCGGCCCCGGCAGCGTTCCCCCGCCTGCCGGGGCCTTCCCGTGCCCGCCTCACCCCTTGGGGAGCACCGGCCCGAGCAGCGAGGACACCGCGGCGGTCGGCAGCTCGCCCACCGAGGAGCCGCGCGTCAGACTGCCGGTGACCATCTCCGTCCCGACCGAGGGGAAGTCCGCGACCTGGGTGGCGACCCCGTTGTCCAGCGGATCCACACCCGTGTTGGCGAGGGGGTTCACCTTCAGGTTCGCGACGGGGTTCGCGACCCCGGCCAGCGCCGCCGGGACGTCGAGCTCACCGGCCTGCGCCCCGCCGGCGGCCATCGCCAGGGCCGCACCGGCCATCGAGACCGTCAGACCCGCGCTGCGGAGCCGGTTCGGTACGGAAGGGGCTGCGTGACGTGCCATGGGTTCCCGCCCTGAGGTGCCTGGTGCCTGGAGTGGTAATCGTGCGCGCACGCAGCGTAGTCGAGGTGTGATATCGACACCAACCGGCCACCGGGAGGATCCCCTACGCGGGGTAATGCTTCACACTGGTGTCCCGTGAGCTGTTCTTCTCCCCTGCCTACGCGCGTCGTCCTGCTGACCGGCCCCTCGGGCTCCGGCAAGTCCTCGCTGGCCGCCCGCTCGGGCCTGCCGGTGCTGCGCCTGGACGACTTCTACAAGGAGGGCGACGACCCCACCCTCCCGCTGGTCGACGGCAGCTCCGACATCGACTGGGACTCCCCGCAGTCCTGGGACGCGGACGTCGCCGTCGCCGCCGTCGCCGAACTGTGCCGCACCGGCCGCACCGAGGTCCCGGTCTACGACATCGCGACCAGCTCCCGCACCGGCACCGAAACCCTCGACATCTCCCGCACCCCGCTGTTCATAGCGGAGGGCATCTTCGCCGCCGACATCGCCGCCCGCTGCCAGGAACTCGGCCTCCTCGCCGACGCGATCTGCCTGCGCGGCCGGCCGTCCACCACCTTCCGCCGCCGCCTCGCCCGCGACATGCGCGAAGGCCGCAAGTCCCTGCCGTTCCTGCTGCGCAGGGGCTGGCGCCTGATGCGCGCCGAGCGCGGCATCGTGGCCCGGCACACCGCCCTCGGCGCCCACGCCTGCGGCCGCGACGAGGCACTCGGACGCCTCGCGGCCGCAGCCGCAGGCCGCCACCGCTCACCGAGCGCCGCCGCGGCCTGACCCCGGACACATGAAAGCGCGGGACCGATCGGACCCCCGTCCGACCGATCCCGCGCTTGTCCCCCCATGGCCGCCGCCCCACCCCCGCAGGACGGCCCCCCGGCCGTTGGTCTCTCAGGCGACGAGCTCCTCGAAGGACTCCGCCTCGTCGGCGCCGAAGCTCAGCGCCTCGTCCTCGCGCAGACGCCGCAGCGAACGCCAGATGCTCGACTTCACCGTGCCCACGCTGATCCCGAGGATCTCCGCGATCTCCGGGTCCGTGCGGCCCTCGTAGTAGCGCAGCACCAGCATCGTGCGCTGCGGCTCCGGGATCCGGGCCAGCGCCTGCCACAGCACCGCACGCAGCTCCGTACCGCGCATCGCGTCCGTGTCGGAAGCCGTCTCCGGCAGCTCCTCCGTCGGGTACTCGTTCAGCTTGCGCCGACGCCACGCGCTGATGTGCAGGTTCGTCATGGTCCGCCGCAGGTAGCCGCCGACCGCCGCCTTGTCACTGATCCGGTCCCAGGCGCGGTACGTGGAGAACAGCGCGCTCTGCAGCAGGTCCTCGGCCTCGTGGCGGTCGCCGGTGAGGTGGAAGGCCGTCGCGTACAGGGCGGCACGCCGCTCCTGGACGTACGCCGTGAACTCCGCCTCGGACGACGAGGACGGGGTGCGCTGTGCGGGAACCGCTTCGTACTTCTGAGCGTCAATGGCTACGACGTGCGCCGGTCGAGGACGGGCGACCGCCACCGAACGGACACCCGCCCGGCGGTTCACATCGTGCAGCCGCGTGACAACCGCGCTGGTCGTGGTGCTGTGCAGCGTGTTCATCTCGCGCCCCCCGTCGTGGAGTGTGTCTGCTTCGGACCGTCGTGCTCCGTGCGTTGGTAGAAGCCTGCCCCGCCGACTTAACCGGGGTGTCCGTCGACTGTCACAGCACTGTCACAGCGGCCTTCGTGCGGATCGCGTCCTCCTTACGGTCGAACTCCCGACTACCGATGGGACAGAATGAGCCCGTGCCTTTCCTGTTGCTGATCGAGGACGACGACGCCATCCGCACGGCCCTCGAACTCTCCCTGTCACGCCAGGGCCACCGTGTGGCCACCGCGGCGACGGGCGAGGACGGCCTGAAACTGCTGCGCGAGCAGCGGCCGGACCTGATCGTGCTGGACGTCATGCTGCCCGGGATCGACGGCTTCGAGGTGTGCCGGCGGATCCGCCGCACCGACCAGCTGCCGATCATCCTGCTCACCGCGCGCAGCGACGACATCGACGTGGTCGTCGGGCTGGAGTCCGGTGCCGACGACTACGTGGTCAAGCCCGTCCAGGGGCGGGTCCTCGACGCCCGCATCCGCGCCGTGCTGCGCCGCGGCGAACGCGAGTCCAGCGACTCGGCGAGCTTCGGCTCCCTCGTCATCGACCGCGCCGCCATGACCGTGACGAAGAACGGCGAAGACCTCCAGCTCACCCCGACCGAGCTGAGGCTGCTGCTGGAACTCAGCCGCCGGCCCGGACAGGCGCTGTCCCGCCAGCAACTGCTGCGCCTCGTCTGGGAACACGACTACCTCGGCGACTCGCGACTCGTCGACGCCTGCGTGCAGAGGCTGCGCGCCAAGGTCGAGGACGTGCCCTCCTCGCCCACCCTGATCCGCACGGTCCGGGGCGTCGGCTACCGCCTGGACTCCCCGCAGTGATCCGCGCGCTGCTCGCGGGCCGGCGCTGGACCAGCCTGCGGCTGCGGCTCCTCATCGTCTTCGCGCTGGTCGCACTGACCGCCGCGGTCTCCGCCTCCGGGATCGCGTACTGGCTCAACCGCGAAGCGGTCCTCACCCGTACCCAGGACGCCGCCCTCGGCGACTTCCGGCGGGAGATGCAGGACAGGGCCGCGGCCCTGCCCGCGGACCCCACGGCGGACGAGCTCCAGCGCACCGCGGAACTCATGGCGGGCAAGAGCCCCGGCTACAGCGTGCTGCTGGTCGACGAGACCAGGGACCACGGCCAGGTCGTCGGCACCGGCGGCTCCGACTCCTTCGGGCTGGCCGACGTACCGAAGTCCCTCCAGCGCGCGGTGAACGACCGTCAGAAGACCACCTCGGCCAACGACGCCGAGTACCACATGTACTGGCAGCGCACGAAGCCCAACGGCAATCCCTACCTGGTCGGCGGGACGCGGATCGTGGGCGGCGGGCCGACCGGCTACATGTACAAGTCGCTCGCGCAGGAACGGGACGACCTCAACGCGCTCGCCTGGTCCCTGACCATCGCGACGGGCCTCGCCCTGCTCGGCTCCGCGCTGCTCGCACAGGCCGCGGCCCGGACCGTGCTCAAGCCCGTACAGCGGCTCGGCGACGCGGCCCGGCGGCTCGGCGAGGGCGAACTCGACCACCGGCTCGACGTGCGGGGCACGGACGAACTCGCCGACCTCTCCCACACCTTCAACAAGACGGCGGAGGCGCTGGAGAAGAAGGTCGCCGACATGAGCGCGCGCGAGGAGGCGAGCAGGCGCTTCGTCGCGGACATGTCCCACGAACTGCGCACGCCGCTCACCGCGCTCACCGCGGTGGCCGAGGTGCTGGAGGAGGAGGTCGACGACCTCGACCCGATGATCGCGCCGGCCGTGGCGCTGGTCGTCAGCGAGACGCGCCGCCTCAACGACCTGGTGGAGAACCTGATGGAGGTCACCCGCTTCGACGCGGGAACGGCCAAGCTGGTGCTGGACGACGTCAACGTCGCCGACCAGGTCACCGCGTGCATCGACGCGCGGGCCTGGCTCGACGCGGTCGAACTCGACGCCGGACGCGACATCGTGGCCCGCCTCGACCCGCGCCGCCTCGACGTGATCCTCGCCAACCTCATCGGCAACGCGCTCAAGCACGGCGGCTCGCCGGTGCGGGTGTCGGTGTCGGTGGAGGAGGAGTGGCTGGTCATCGCCGTCCAGGACAACGGCCCGGGCATCCCGGAGGACGTCCTGCCGCACGTCTTCGACCGTTTCTACAAGGCGAGCGCGTCCCGCCCGAAGTCGGACGGCAGCGGCCTCGGACTGTCGATCGCCATGGAGAACGCACACATTCACGGCGGCGACATCACCGCCGCCAACGTGCCCGGAGGCGGTGCGCTGTTCACACTGCGGCTGCCCGTCGACGTGGGGAAGGTACTGGCGGGTGAGCAGGATGCGTAGGACGCTGCCGGTGACTTCGGCCCTGCTCGTCGCCCTCGTCGCCGCTTCGGCGACGGGGTGCGGGATCAGGGCGACGACCGTGCCGGTCGACGTCGGCGCGGCGCCCTCCCGGGTGTCCTGCGACACCCCGGCGCAGCCGAGCGGGCAGAGCGGGGTACAAGGCTTCCGCGCCACGGTGGAACTGGTCTGCGGATCGCAGCTGGTCGGCGTGGAACGGGTCGTCCCGGTGCCCGAGAAGCGGGGGGCGCTGAAGGACCCCGTGGCACTCGTCGCGCAGGCGCTGCTGGAGGCACTGGAGAAGCCGCTGTCCGCCCAGGAACGGGACGCCGGCTTCACGACCGGGGTCCCGGACGAACTCATGGCCACCGCGCCGCGCCCGGGCGACCCGGCGGGCACGGTACGGCTGAGCCGCAAGCCGGAGGACCTCCCGCCGGTCGCGCTGTCCCAGCTGGTGTGCACGCTGGCGGGCAACGAGACGATCTCCGCGGGCCCGGGCCGACCGGTCACCCTGGGCGGCCCGGACGCCGATCCGCCGCGCACATGGGAATGCACGGAAGCCGTCCGCTCCCGCCCCGAGTCGGTCCCGACCCTGGGCGAAATCGCCCGCCCGTCGGGCACGGCGGGGGCTACGGCGAAGTGAGGGGGAGGGGCTCGTGGCGCGGGCGCGCCATCACCCCCTCGACCACCCGGGCGCATCCGGCGCCTGCCCACCCGCCCCCGGGCGCGGGCCCGTTGCACGCCGTCCCACGGCGCGGCGCCGCCTGAACCCGTCGGGGCACCGGAGCAGGGGGTACCACCGGGACGGAGGAGAACAGCGGAACAGCCGGCCGGCACCCAGGAGACCGGACCTGCGCCGGCCGGAATCAGAGAGGGCTTGGGGCTTTCCCGTCAGTCCCATAGTCCTTCCGTGTCGGGCCGGCCTGTCAAGGGCGCTCCTCCTTCGTCGTCGCGTCGCTTCGCGATCGCCTACGGCGACCCTTGACAGGCCGTCCCGCCCCGGAAAGACAAGGACTGCCGGGAAACCCCCAAAAGAACGGGCCGGGGGAGACGACGACAAACGGCCATGTCAGCGATGTCCAGCCCTGCTTCGCCGGGCGCATCAAATCGCTACGCGCTCCTCATTTCTCGGCGTCTGCGGCCCGTCTGGGGCTGGTCTCGCCCCAGATCGCTACGCGCTCCTCGATAACAGCGTCCGACGGCAGTCTGGGGCTGGTCATAGGCCGCCCAAGGGCCCGGTTTCCTCCTCCATGACCGCGTCCGACGGCCGTCGAGAGGAGAAAAGTGACCAGACAGCGGCTATGTCGAGGTGTACTCACGTCAGAGCCGGTCGGCGACCAAAAAGGCTGGCGTTATGCCCTAATTGGGATGTTATGGGTGTGGGTTGGTGGGGACGGTCTCGTCCTGACACGACTACACCTCGGCCAGGGCGAGCATGTGCCCCTTTGGGCCCCTGATCGGCGCCATTTCGTGGTCTCTCAGCCCCGGACGGGGGTCAGCCGCCATGATCGAGGAGCGCGTAGCGATCGATGGCGGCTTATGACCAGCCCCAGACGGGCCGCAGACGCCGAGACGGAGAAGCGCGTAGCGATCTGCCGCGCCACGCCGGAGCGGGGCCGAGCATCGCCGATACGGCTGGTTGTTTGCCTTCCGCCCGGCCCGTTCTTTTGGGGGTTTCCCGGCAGTCCTTGTCTTTCCGTGTCGGGACGGCCTGTCAAGGGTCGCCGTAGGCGATCGCGAAGCGACGCGACGACGAAGGAGGAGCGCCCTTGACAGGCCGTTTCGACACGGAAGGACTATGGGACTGACGGGAAATCCCCAAGACTTCTCTGATTCCGGGCAGGGCAGGTCCCGCCCACCCCCGACCCCCCGCGCCCGGGGGTGGGTGGGCAGTCGCCGAGTGCGCTCGGGGGGTCGAGGGGGTGATGGCGCGCCCGCGCCGGGAGCTGCGTACCCCCCGGACACGCCGACGGCCCCCCGGGCCGTTGGCTCGGGGGGCCGTCGCAGTCGCAGCAGTCGCAGCCGTCGCGCGCGCCGCACGCGTACCGCGGGCGGGCGGTCAGATGCCTGCTGCGGCCGCCAGGTCCTTCTTGATGGCGTCCAGGACTTCCTGGCCCCGCGTGCGGGACGGGGCGAGGTCGGAGGCCTCGGGGACCGGGACCACCACCTCCAGGTAGCACTTCAGCTTCGGCTCCGTGCCCGACGGGCGGACGATCACGCGGGCCTTGTAGTCGCCGTCGAGGTAGTAGCGCAGGCCGTCCGTCGGCGGGAGGGCGGGCGAGCCCACCGCGAGGTCCTCCGCCGAGACGACCCGCAGCCCCGCCAGGGACGTCGGCGGCTCCGCGCGCAGCGCCGCCATCGCCGAGGCGATGACCGAGAGGTCCGAGACGCGGACGGACAGCTGGTCGGTGGCGTGCAGGCCGTGGGCCATCGCCAGGTCGTCCAGCAGGTCGGTCAGGGTGCGGCCCTGCTCCTTGAGCTCCGAGGCGAGCTCGGCGACGAGCAGCGCGGCGGTGATGCCGTCCTTGTCGCGGACGCCCTCGGGGTCCACGCAGTAGCCGAGCGCCTCCTCGTAGCCGTAGCGCAGGCCCTCCACGCGGGAGATCCACTTGAAGCCCGTGAGGGTCTCCTCGTACGGCAGGCCCGCGGCCTCCGCGATCCGGCCGAGGAGGGAGGAGGAGACGATCGATTCCGCGAACGTGCCCTGCGCCCCCTTGTGGACCAGGTGCGCGGCCAGCAGCGCGCCGACCTCGTCGCCGCGCAGCATGCGCCAGCCGCCGTTGTCGGGCACGGCCACCGCGCAGCGGTCCGCGTCCGGGTCGTTGGCGATCACGATGTCCGGGTTGACCTCGGCGGCCTTCGCGAAGGCCAGGTCCATCGCGCCCGGCTCCTCCGGGTTGGGGAAGGCGACGGTCGGGAAGGCCGGGTCGGGCTCGGCCTGCTCGGCCACGAGGACCGGGTCCGGGAAGCCGGCCCGGGCGAAGGCCGCGAGGACGACCTCCTTGCCGACGCCGTGCATGGCCGTGTAGACGGTCCGCACGCCCCGGGGGGAGCCGGGGGTCAGGACGGCGTCCGTACGGGCCAGGTAGGCCTCCAGGACCTCTTCGTCGAGCTGCAGCCAGCCGTCCTTGGGACGGTCGACCGAGTCGAGCGTCGTCACGCGGGCGATGTGGCCCGCGATCTCGGCGTCCGCGGGGGAGACGATCTGCGAGCCGTCGCCGAGGTAGACCTTGTAGCCGTTGTCCCGGGGCGGGTTGTGGCTCGCGGTGACCTCGACGCCGGCGACGGCGCCCAGGTGCCTTATGGCGTACGCGAGGACGGGCGTCGGCAGCGGTCGGGGCAGGATGGCCGCACGCAGCCCGGCGCCGGTCATCACGGCCGCGGTGTCGCGGGCGAAGTCCTCGGACTTGTAGCGGGCGTCGTAGCCGACGACGACGAGACCGCCGTCGTGGCCCTGGGCCTTCAGGTAGGCCGCGAGGCCCGCCGCGGCCCGGATGACCACCGAGCGGTTCATCCGCATCGGGCCCGCGCCGATCTCACCGCGCAGCCCGGCCGTGCCGAACTGCAGGGTGCCGGAGAACCGGTCCGCGAGCTCCGCGGTGTCGCCCGCCTCGATGAGCGCGGCGAGCTCGGCCGCGGTCTCCGGGTCGGGGTCCTCCGCCAGCCAGGCCTGGGCCCGGGTGATCAGGTCGTCCTGTTCCTGCACTGCTTCCGCCTTACCTCTCGTGACCTTCCGTGGCCTGCCTCGTACGTCGACCAGTCGATCAGATACGGGCGAGGACCTGCGTGAGGAGCGTGCCCATGCGGGCGGCCGAGTCGCGGCCGGCCTGGAGGACCTCTTCGTGGTTGAGGGGCTCGCCGGACAGGCCCGCCGCCAGGTTGGTGACCAGGGAGATGCCGAGCACCTCGGCGCCGGCCTCACGGGCGGCGATGGCCTCCAGCACGGTGGACATGCCGACCAGGTCGGCGCCCATCACGCGGATCATGTTGATCTCGGCCGGGGTCTCGTAGTGCGGGCCGGGGAACTGGACGTAGACGCCCTCTTCGAGGGTCTCGTCGATCTCCTTGCACATCGCGCGCAGGCGGGGCGAGTAGAGGTCGGTGAGGTCCACGAAGTTCGCGCCGACGATCGGCGAGGTGGCCGTGAGGTTGAGGTGGTCGCTGATCAGGACCGGCTGGCCGGGCTTCATGCCCTCGCGCAGACCGCCGCAGCCGTTGGTCAGGACGATGGTCTTGCAGCCGGCCGCGACGGCCGTGCGGACGCCGTGGGCGACGGCGGCGACGCCGCGGCCCTCGTAGTAGTGGGTCCGGCCGAGGAAGAGCAGCGCGCGCTTGTCGCCGATCTTGTACGAGCGGATCTTGCCGCCGTGGCCCTCGACGGCGGGCGGCGGGAAGCCGGGCAGCTCGGTGACCGGGAATTCGGCCTCGGGCGCGCCCAGCGCCTCGGCGGCGGGGGCCCAGCCGGAGCCCATGACGAGGGCGACATCGTGGGATTCGACGCCGGTGAGCTCGCTCAGGCGGGCGGCGGCGGCGTCGGCGGCGGCGTAGGGATCGGTAACAGATGCGTTCACGCGGACGAGCGTAGCTCCTTCCGGCCTACGCGCGTAGATGGCACAGCTCACGGTGTTCGGATCGTTGCCTTGTCGTTTCCGCCGAATCGTCCCCGAACGGCCCTGCGGGCCTGGTCAGGCGGGGGGAGGGGTGGGAAGGGGCGTCAGCAGGGGCGCTTGCGGAGTTCCATCACATAGTCGTGCGGGGCGCCGGCGGACTCGGCCGCGTCGGCGATCTCGCCCAGGTAGCGGGCGGAGGGCAGGCCGCCCTCGTAGCCGTTGAGGACGTAGCACCAGGCCGCCTCCTCGCCGTCCAGCGTGTGGACGCGGATGCGCATGCGGCGGTAGATGTCGAGGCCGACGCCCTCCCAGCGGTCCATCGAGTCCTCGTCCAGGGGCGCGATGTCGTACAGGGCGACGAAGACCTGGTGCCGTGGCGCCTCCACGATGGTGGCGAGAGCACCCTCCCAGCCCATCTGCTCGCCGCCGAAGGTCAGCCGCCAGTCGTTGATCCAGCCCGTGCCGCGCAGCGGCGAATGCGGGGCGCGGCGCGTCATCAGCCGCGGGTCGAGGTTGCCGGCGTACGCGGCGTAGAGCGACATGCGTCCGAGGGTACGGGAGGGGTGCCGGTGCACGCGTTCCGGCTGCCGTCCCGGCCCGGGTACCCCCGGACGGAGTCCCGGCGAGGGACCGGGCGCGAAGCACCTTGATGAGTGCGGGACAATGGGGCACGGAATGCATCCCCCGGGGAGACCCCCCGGAACACCGGCCGGGGCGGCAGCCGGCCGGGTAGACGTGAGGCGGACTTTTCGTGACCCGGATCGTGATCATCGGCGGCGGACCCGGCGGGTATGAGGCAGCCCTGGTGGGCGCCCAGCTCGGTGCGGAGGTGACCGTCGTCGACTGCGACGGTCTCGGCGGGGCGTCGGTACTGACCGACTGCGTGCCCTCCAAGACGCTCATCGCGACCGCCGAGGTCATGACGACCTTCGACTCGTCGTACGAAGAGCTCGGCATCGTCGTCGCGGACGACACCCCGCCGCTGGAGCAGGCCGCGCGGGTCGTCGGCGTCGACCTCGGCAAGGTGAACCGGCGCGTCAAGCGCCTCGCGCTCGCCCAGTCCCACGACATCACCGCCTCGGTCACCCGGGCCGGAGCCCGCGTCATCCGCGGCCGCGGCAAGCTCGGCGGTCCGCAGGGCATCGACGGCACGCGCGACGTCATCGTCACCGCCGCCGACGGCACCGAGACGATCCTGACCGCCGACGCGGTGCTGATCGCGACCGGCGGCACCCCGCGCGAGATCCCGGACGCGATGCCCGACGGGGAGCGCATCCTGAACTGGACACAGGTCTACGACCTGGAGGAGCTCCCCGAGGAGCTCATCGTGGTCGGCTCCGGCGTCACCGGCGCCGAGTTCGCCGGCGCGTACCAGGCCCTCGGCTCCCGCGTGACCCTGGTGTCCTCCCGCGACCGCGTGCTGCCGGGCGAGGACCCCGACGCGGCCGCCGTCCTGGAGGACGTCTTCCGCCGCCGCGGCATGAACGTCGTGGGGCGCTCCCGCGCCGAGTCCGCCAAGCGGGTGGGCGACCGGGTGGAGGTCACGCTCTCGGACGGCCGCGTGCTGACCGGTACGCACTGCCTGATGGCCGTCGGCGCGATCCCGAACACCAAGGACATGAACCTGGAGGAGTCCGGGGTCCGGCTCAAGGAGTCCGGGCACATCTGGACCGACAAGGTGTCCCGCACCTCCTCGCCGGGCGTGTACGCGGCCGGCGACGTCACCGGGATCTTCGCGCTCGCGTCGGTGGCGGCGATGCAGGGCCGCATCGCGATGTACCACTTCCTCGGCGACGCGGTGGCCCCGCTGAACCTGAAGACGGTCTCCTCGAACGTCTTCACCGACCCCGAGATCGCCACCGTCGGCTACACCCAGGCGGACGTGGACGCCGGCAAGATCGACGCCCGCGTGGTCAAGCTCCCGCTGCTGCGCAACCCGCGCGCGAAGATGCAGGGCATCCGGGACGGCTTCGTGAAGCTGTTCTGCCGTCCGGGCACCGGGATCGTGGTGGGCGGCGTGGTCGTCTCCCCGCGAGCGAGCGAGCTGATCCACCCGATCTCGATCGCGGTCGACAACAACCTGACGGTCGAGCAGATCGCAAACGCGTTCACCGTGTACCCCTCGCTGTCCGGATCGATCGCCGAGGTGGCCCGCCAGCTCCACACGCGGAAGGCCGCCGGAGAGGCCTGATCCGCCCCAACCGCCGCATACCGCAAGGGATTTGAGGGCGGGGCGCAGTGGTGTGGCCGGACGTTCACCCAAGTCTCGGGCTGCGTATACCACTAGTCGCCCCGCCATATGGACAACTTCGGTATTCCGGCGCAAGGAGCTGAAACCAGACGGTCGTTGGGGTTACTGTCAGTTTCGTGTTCGCTGCAGAACGTCGCCAATTGATCCTCGAAATGGTGCGGGCCAACGGAGCGGTTTCGCTCCGGGAGCTCGCCCGCGTCGTCCAGACCTCCGAAGTGACCGTACGGCGGGACGTGCGGGCACTGGAGGCAGAAGGACTCCTCGACCGCCGGCACGGCGGTGCGGTGCTGCCGGGGGGTTTCACCCGTGAATCCGGCTTCCCGCAAAAGTCCCACCTCGCGACGGCGGAGAAGACCGCCATCGCCGATGTCGCCGCCTCCCTCGTCGAAGAGGGCGAGGCCGTCGTCGTCGGCGCGGGCACCACGACCCAGGAGCTGGCCCGCCGGCTCGCCCGGGTGCCCGGACTGACCGTCGTGACCAACTCGCTGCTCGTCGCCCAGGCGCTGGCCCATGCCAACCGGGTGGAGGTCGTCATGACCGGCGGCACCCTGCGCGGCTCCAACTACGCCCTCGTGGGCAGCGGTGCCGAGCAGTCCTTGCAGGGCCTGCGGGTCTCCCGGGCCTTCCTCTCGGGCAGCGGCCTGACGGCCGAGCGCGGCCTGTCGACGTCCAACATGCTCTCCGCGAGCGTGGACCGGGCGCTGGTGCAGGCGGCGGCGGAGGTGGTCGTCCTGGCCGACCACACGAAGCTCGGCACCGACACCATGTTCCAGACCGTGCCGACGGACGTCATGACGCGGCTGGTGACGGACGAGCCGCCGCCGCACGACGACCGGGCCGCCACGGAGCTGCAGGCGCTGGCGGACCAGGGCGTGCAGATCACCGTGGCCGGTGCGTCCGCTGCGGGCGCCGTGGACGGCATGCCGAGCCGCCGGCCGCGCCGGGAGTCGCCCCTGCCGGTCCAGCGGCGGGGCGGCCCGACGGCCCAGCTCCGCACGGCGGGCCTGATCCCGGACCCCCAGCCGGGGGAGCGGGCGCGGGTCGCGGACATGCGGCGCCGCTAGCCGCGGTGCGACCGGGCCCGGATCGCGGGTGCGGCGCCGCCGCCGGGGCTCCGGCCCGGACCCCGCGCCTCGAACGCGGGCGAGGCTGGTTTTGCCCCGGGCCGGGTCTGTAACGCGCTCGGCAGGGCTGGACGTGCTCGGCCGGCGGATTTGCCCTGCGGGGGCGGATCCGGCCGCGCAGGGGTGCATTCCAGCCCCGCCGGCGTTTGAGGCGCGGGGGTGCGGGGGTGGAGCCCCCGGGGCGGTGGCGCGCCTGCGTACGGCGGTGTCCGCACACGGGTGAGGCCCGGCACCCCAGAAGGGGTGCCGGGCCTCACCCGCGGGTCAAGGACGTCAGTCCTTGATCTCGCAGATCGTCGCGCCGGACGTCAGGCTCGCGCCCACCTCGGCCGTCAGGCCGACGATGGTGCCCGCGCGGTGCGCGTTCAGCGGCTGCTCCATCTTCATGGCCTCGAGTACGACGATCAGCTCGCCTTCCTCGACGCGCTGGCCCTCCTCGACCGCGACCTTGACGATCGTGCCCTGCATCGGGGAGGCGAGGGTGTCGCCGGAGGCGGCGGGGCCGGACTTCTTGGCCGCGCGGCGCTTCGGCTTCGCGCCGCCCGCGGCGGCCGTGCGGGCCAGGGTCATGCCCAGGGAAGACGGCAGGGAGACCTCGAGGCGCTTGCCGCCGACCTCGACGACCACCGTCTCGCGGCCCGGCTCGTCCTCGGTGTCGTCCGCGGCCGGGGCCGCGAACGCCGGGATCTCGTTGACGAACTCGGTCTCGATCCAGCGGGTGTAGACCGTGAACGGGTTGCCGTCGGTGGGCGCGAACGCGGGGTCGGTGACGACCGCGCGGTGGAAGGGGATGGCGGTGGCCATGCCCTCGACCTCGAACTCCGCCAGCGCACGCGCGGCGCGCTG
>NZ_JBITTH010000024.1:0-161179 GCF_044541755.1 Streptomyces sp. NPDC085524 | reverse complement strand
ACGCCCGGTTACATTCCGAACCCGGAAGCTAAGCCTTTCAGCGCCGATGGTACTGCAGGGGGGACCCTGTGGGAGAGTAGGACGCCGCCGAACAACCCGCCCTTTTAGCTCAGTCGGTAGAGCGTCTCCATGGTAAGGAGAAGGTCAACGGTTCGATTCCGTTAAAGGGCTCCATGAGAAAGGCCCCCGCCTTGTGGCGGGGGCCTTTCTGCGTTTGTGGTGTCTGTCAAGTCCCGACTTTCCGGGCCATGACCAGGGTCGCGCCTCGAGGCGCAATGGGTTCACGGGAGCCCGAGCTCCTCGACCCGAGGAAGGACCCTCTCATGACCGTGAACGCGAACATCGCATGGATCCGACGCTTCGTCCTGCGGCTCGTGACGACGCTCGAGCACGGTGCCGGTGCCCGATCCACGTCTTCGCCGGCCGTGCAGCCCCCCGTGGTCTTCGAGTCGGGTTGCGCACCGGAGAGCGCCGAGCCGGGTGCCGGCGATGCCACCGGGCCCCCCTGGGCCACGGGGATGGCCGAACCGTCGTTCATGATCGTGTCGCCGCGGCTTCCGCGGCGGTGATCAGTCGCCCGTGCGCTGGTGGGGGACCCGGAAGGCGAGGATGGCCATGTCGTCCGAGGCAGGTTCGGCCGCGAAGCGTTCCACGGCGCGCAGGACCCGGGAGGCGACCGCGCCCGCGGTGAGGCCCGTGCAGGTGGTGAGGACCTCGGTGAGGCCGTCGTCGCCGAGCATGCGGGAGCCCTCGCGGCGTTCCGTCACCCCGTCCGTGACGCACAGCAGTACGTCGCCCGGGTCGAGGGTCAGCGTCTGCTCGTAGAGGTCGAGGTCGTCGATGACGCCCAGCAGCGGCTGGGGCTCGGCGGCTGCGAGGACCTCACCGTTCGGGCGCAGGCGCAGCGGGAGCGGGTGGCCCGCGCAGACGACCTTCATCAGGGCCCCGCCGTCCGGCTGGGGGTGCAGTTCGCCGTAGAGGAGCGTGAGGAAGCGGCTGCGGGCGCCCTCGTCGAGGATGGCCGCGTTGAGGCGCTGGAGGACGGCCGGGCCGCCGAGGCCCTCGCGGGCCAGGAGGCGCAGGGCGTGCCGGGCGAGGCCGGTGACGGCGGCCGCTTCGGGCCCCGTCCCGCAGACGTCTCCGATGGCGAAGCCGTACGCGCCGTCGCGGATCGGGAAGACGTCGTAGAAGTCGCCGCCCACCTCGTTGCCCTCGCCGGCCGCGCGGTAGATGACCTCGACGTCCATGCCGGGGATCGCGGGGGAGCCGGGCGGCAGCAGGCTGCGCTGGAGGGAGCGGCTGATCGCGGTGCGCTCGGAGTAGAGGCGGGCGTTGTCCAGGGCGAGGGCGGCCCGGCGGGAGAGGTCCTCGGCGAGTTCGAGGATCTCCTGGCGGAAGTGCTCCTCGGAGGGCTTGCCGAGGGTGAGCAGTCCGATGACGCGGTTGCGGGCGAGGAGCGGGAGAACGACGGTCTCGCCGCCTACGGCGAGGGAGGTTTCCGGCCAGGGGCGGGCGCCGGCCTCGCGGACCGGTTCGGGCGGGCTGACCCGGGAGAGCAGGGCCTTGAGGGCGTCGATGCGTTCCTCGTCCTCGTGGAGCACGTACGAGAGGTACGGCTCGGAGGACTGGTCGGCGATGGTGTAGACGGCGCACCAGGTGGCGAGGGTCGGGACGGTCATCTGGGCCATCAGGGCCAGGGTCTGGTCCCGGTCGAGGGTGCCGGCCAGCAGGTCGGAGGCCTCGACGAGGAAGGACAGGGAGCCGCGCCGCAGGCGTTCCAGTTCGCCGAGGCGGGCGGATTCGACGGCGAGGGCGATGCGGTCGGCGGCGAACTGGAGGCGCAGGGCCTCTTCGTTGGTGTAGCGGCCCGGGATCTCGGCGGCCACGCCGAGGGAGCCGGTGAGCCGGCCTTCGACCTTGAGGGGGACGGTGACCGCGGAGCGCATGCCGGTCGACTCCAGGAGCGGCACGGCCCCGGGGACGACGGCGAGGTCGTCGTGGACGGCGGGCATGCGGGCGGAGCCGTACCGGTTGGTTCCGGCCTCGACGGGGACGCGGGCGAACCGCTGGCGCGTCGAGGGCAGCCCCGTGGTCGCGCGGACCTCGAGTTCCGTCTCGTCGTCCGTCGCGAGGAGGAGGAAGGCCGCGTCGGCGTCGAGGAGGTCGCGGGCCCGCTCGACGGTGCGCTGGAGAAGGGCGTCGAGGTCGTCGGGGGCGGGAGAGCCGATGAAGACCTCGAACGGGTCCACGGGGCGGGGCTCGGTGAGCTGGCCGCTGTCGGCGGCGGGGGTGCGCACCGGGGTCTGGAGCAGGGCGCGCTCGTCGTCGTGGACGAGGAGGCAGACGATGGACGGCTCACCGTGGGCGTCGCGGACCCGCAGGTGGGAGGCGTAGACGGGGATGACGCGGCCGTCCGCGCCGCGGAGCCCGTAGCTGCCCTCCCAGCGCGACAGGCGCAGGGCCTCGGCGATGCCGGTCCCGGTGCCGGGGGTCTGCGGCCAGGCGGCGAGCTCGGCGAGCGGGCGGCCCACGGTCTTCTCGGCCGGGTAGCCGAAGATGTGCTCGGCGTCCTCGTTCCAGGCGCTGATGCAGTCGGCGGCGTCGATCTGGAGGACGGCCACGCGGACCCGGCTGTCGGCGAGGGGGAGCAGCCGGTCGGGTACGACCGGGCCCGCGGAGCGGGTACCGACCGGCCGGTCCGGGAGGTCGAGGCGGAACCACACGTGTTTGTGGGTGGCCGTGTACTCGACGCCCCAGCGCGTGGCGAGGGCGGCGCACAGCATCAGGCCCCGGCCGCTCTCGCGGTCGGGGTCGGCGTACGGGCGCTCGCCGGGGTGCTGGAGCGGGAGCTCCCGCTCCGGGTAGCGGTCGGCGACCTCGACGCGCACGCCGTCCCCGGAGCGCAGGCACAGGACCTCGGCCCGGGTTCCGGCGTGGACCACGGCGTTGGTGACGAGCTCACTGGTGAGGACCACCGCGTCGTCGACGATGTCCGCGAAGCCCCATCCCTGCAGCGTGTCGCGGACGAACGCGCGAGCGGCGGCGACGGATCGCCCGAGGGGATCGAAACTGGCAGCCGCCCGTGCCGTGATCACGAGTCTCCTTCGACGCGGTTGGACATCGAGTGCCAGGTTACTTACCTTCGCGGTCGGCATGGTGCCTCCGTCCGGGAATCCACCCGGAGGGTACGGCGGGTATGCGATGGTGCCGAAGTGTTATGGCCGGGTTCGGCCGGGGTGAAACACTGGGCAGGCTTGCGGAACCGGCTCGTGAGGAGTCAGGTGTCCGGTGGAACGGCGGTCGACCCTTTCGGGAGGGACACGGTGGAGTCTGGCGCAGCGGTGCGGCGTACAGGGACGCGGCCGAAGGGCGGGCGTCCGCGGCGTGGCGACACGACCGAAGTCGATACCGCCGCTCTGAACCGGCTGCTCACGGCCCTGGTGTCGATGCGGGACGGGAACTTCCGCAAGCGGCTGACGGTGTCCGGCGAAGGCGTGATGGCGGAGATCGCCGCCGTCTACAACGAGGTCGCCGACCGCAATCTGCACCTGACGGGGGAGCTCTCCCGGGTCCGGCGGATGGTGGGCCGCGAGGGCAAGCTCAGCGAACGGCTGGAAACGGGCGCCTGCGAGGGCTCCTGGGCGGCCGCGATCGACGCCTCGAACCAGCTGGTGGACGACCTGGCGCGGCCGGTGTCCGAGGTGGGCCGGGTGCTGTCGGCGGTGGCCGAGGGCGATCTGGACCAGCGGATGGACCTGCGCACGCAGGCACCCGAGGGGGTGGGGCATCCCCTGCGAGGGGAGTTCCTGAAGGTCGGGCGTACCGTCAACAACCTGGTCGACCAGCTGTCCGCGTTCACCGACGAGGTGACGCGCGTGGCGCTGGAGGTGGGCACCGAGGGCAAGCTCGGCGGTCAGGCCCAGGTGCGCGGAATGTCCGGTTCCTGGAAGGATCTGACCGACTCCGTCAACACGATGGCGTACCGGCTCACCGCTCAGGTGCGTGACATCGCCCTCGTCACGACGGCGGTCGCCAAGGGCGATCTGTCGCGCAAGGTCACGGTGCACGTGGCCGGCGAGATGCTGCAGCTGAAGAACACCGTCAACACGATGGTGGACCAGCTGTCCTCCTTCTCCTCCGAGGTGACCCGCGTCGCCCGCGAGGTGGGCACGGAGGGCGAGCTGGGCGGCCAGGCGAAGGTGCCCGGGGTCGCGGGCGTGTGGAAGGACCTGACCGACTCCGTCAACACCATGGCCGGCAACCTGACGGCCCAGGTGCGCGGCATCGCGCAGGTGACGACGGCGGTCGCGAACGGCGACCTGTCGCAGAAGGTACGGGTGAGCGCGCGCGGCGAGGTCGCGCAGCTGGCCGAAACGATCAACCAGATGACCGAGACGCTGCGGACGTTCGCGGACGAGGTCACGCGCGTGGCGAGCGAGGTCGGCGCCAAGGGCCTGCTCGGCGGCCAGGCGCAGGTGCCGGGTGCGGCGGGTACGTGGAAGGACCTCACCGACTCGGTGAACACGGTCTTCCGCAACCTGACCACGCAGGTGCGGGACATCGCGCAGGTGACGACGGCGGTGGCCAACGGCGACCTGTCGCAGAAGGTCACGGTCAACGTGGCCGGCGAGATGCTGGAGTTGAAGAACACCGTCAACACGATGGTGGACCAGCTCCAGTCCTTCGGTGCCGAAGTGACGCGCGTGGCCCGTGAGGTCGGTGTCGAGGGCGAACTGGGCGGCCAGGCGCAGGTGCCGGGTGCGGCGGGTACGTGGAAGGACCTCACCGACTCGGTGAACACCGCCTTCCGCAACCTCACCGGGCAGGTCCGCAACATCGCCCAGGTGACGACGGCGGTGGCCAACGGCGACCTGTCGCAGAAGGTCACCGTGGACGTCTCCGGCGAGATGCTCCAGCTGAAGAACACCGTCAACACGATGGTGGACCAGCTGTCCTCCTTCGCCGACCAGGTCACGCGGATGGCGCGGGACGTGGGCACGGAAGGCCGCCTCGGCGGACAGGCCAGGGTCGAGGGGGTGTCCGGCACGTGGAAGGAGCTCACCGACTCCGTCAACTTCATGGCCGGCAACCTGACCTCCCAGGTGCGGCAGATCGCCCAGGTCACCACGGCCGTGGCGCGCGGTGACCTGTCCCAGAAGATCGACGTGGACGCGCGCGGCGAGATCCTGGAGCTGAAGAACACCATCAACACGATGGTCGACCAGCTCTCGGCCTTCGCGGAGCAGGTGACCCGGGTGGCCCGGGACGTGGGTACGGAAGGCCGTCTCGGCGGTCAGGCGCAGGTGCCCGGCGTGGCCGGCGTATGGCGTGACCTGACGGACTCGGTGAACGGCATGGCCGGGAACCTGACCTCGCAGGTCCGCAACATCGCCCAGGTCGCCACCGCGGTGGCGCGCGGTGACCTGTCGCAGAAGATCGACGTGGATGCGCGCGGCGAGATCCTGGAGCTGAAGAACACCCTCAACACGATGGTGGACCAGCTCTCGAGCTTCGCGGAGCAGGTGACCAGGGTGGCCCGCGAGGTGGGCACCGAGGGCATCCTCGGCGGCCAGGCGGAGGTCAAGGGCGTCTCCGGTACCTGGAAGGACCTCACCCAGTCCGTCAACTTCATGGCGAACAACCTGACCTCGCAGGTGCGCAACATCGCCGAGGTGACGACCGCCGTGGCCACGGGCGATCTGTCGAAGAAGATCACGGTTGACGCCAAGGGCGAGATCCTGGAGCTGGTGACCACCGTCAACACGATGGTGGACCAGCTGTCGAGCTTCGCGGAGCAGGTGACCAGGGTGGCCCGCGAGGTGGGTTCCGAGGGCATCCTCGGCGGTCAGGCGCGGGTGCGCGGGGTGACCGGCATCTGGAAGGACCTGACCGACAACGTCAACCTGATGGCCAACAACCTGACCTCGCAGGTGCGCAACATCTCGCAGGTCTCCTCCGCGGTGGCCAACGGCGACCTGACGAAGAAGGTCACCGTCGAGGCGCGCGGCGAGGTCGCGCAGCTCGCCGACACGGTCAACACGATGGTGAAGACCCTGTCCTCCTTCGCGGACGAGGTCACGCGCGTGGCCCGCGAGGTGGGTACCGAGGGCATCCTCGGCGGGCAGGCGCACGTGCCGGGCGTCTCGGGGACCTGGAAGGACCTCACCGACTCGGTGAACTTCATGGCCTCCAACCTCACCGGTCAGGTGCGGCAGATCGCCATGGTCACGACCGCCATCGCCAAGGGCGACATGACCAAGAAGATCGACATCGACGCCCGCGGCGAGATCCTGGAGCTGAAGACCACCATCAACACGATGGTCGACCAGCTGTCCTCCTTCGCCGACCAGGTGACCCGGGTGGCCCGCGAGGTGGGCACGGAGGGCATCCTGGGCGGCCAGGCCCGCGTCCGGGACGTCGACGGCACCTGGCGGGACCTGACGGAATCGGTGAACGAGATGGCCGGGAACCTGACCCGGCAGGTGCGCGCGATCGCGGCCGTCGCGACCGCGGTGACCCGCGGCGACCTGAGCCTGAAGGTCGACGTGGACGCGGCGGGCGAGATCCAGGTCCTCCAGGACAACATCAACACGATGATCGTCAACCTGCGCGACACCACCCTGGCCAACAAGGAGCAGGACTGGCTCAAGGGCAACCTCGCCCGGATCTCCGCCCTGATGCAGGGCCGCCGGGAGCTCGACGACGTGGCCTCGCTGATCATGAGCGAGCTGACCCCGGTGGTCTCCGCGCAGCACGGCGCCTTCTTCCTGGCGCTGCCCGCCGGCGGGAGCACCGAGATCGGGACGGAGGGCGGCGCGGACGGCTCGTACGAGCTGCGGATGCGCGGGAGCTACGCGTACGCCGGGGGCCAGATGCCCACCTCCTTCCGGCCGGGGGAGGGGCTGATCGGCACGGTCGCCGAGGAGAAGCGGACGATCCTCGTCGAGAACACCCCGCCCGGCTACCTGAAGATCTCCTCCGGGCTCGGCGAGGCGCCGCCGGCGCACGTGATCGTGCTGCCGGTGCTGTTCGAGGGGAAGCTGCTCGGCGTCATCGAGCTCGCGTCCTTCACCCCGTTCACGCAGATCCAGAAGGACTTCCTCAGCCAGATCGCCGAGATGATCGGCACGAGCGTCAACACCATCAGCGTCAACTCCAAGACGGAGATGCTGCTCAAGCAGTCGCAGGAGATGACCGAGCAGCTGCGCGAGCGCTCCGACGAGCTGGAGAACCGGCAGAAGGCCCTGCAGGCCGCCAACGCGGAGCTGGAGGAGAAGGCCGAGCTGCTGGCCCGGCAGAACCGCGACATCGAGGTGAAGAACACCGAGATCGAGGAGGCCCGGCAGGTCCTGGAGGAGCGTGCCGAGCAGCTCGCGGTCTCGATGCGCTACAAGTCCGAGTTCCTGGCGAACATGTCGCACGAGCTGCGCACCCCGCTCAACTCGCTGCTGATCCTGGCGAAGCTGCTCGCCGACAACGCGGACGAGAACCTCTCGCCGAAGCAGGTGGAGTTCGCCGAGACCATCCACGGCGCCGGCTCCGACCTGCTCCAGCTGATCAACGACATCCTCGACCTCTCGAAGGTCGAGGCCGGGAAGATGGACGTCTCGCCGACCCGGATCGCCCTGGTGCAGCTGGTGGACTACGTGGAGGCGACCTTCCGGCCGCTGACCGCGGAGAAGGGCCTGGACTTCTCGGTCCGGGTCTCGCCGGAGCTGCCGGCGACCCTGCACACGGACGAGCAGCGGCTGTTGCAGGTGCTGCGCAACCTGCTGTCGAACGCGGTGAAGTTCACCGACACCGGGGCGGTGGAGCTGGTCATCAGGCCCGCCGGGTCCGACGTGCCGACGGCGATCCGCGAGCAGCTGCTGGAGGCCGGTTCGCTGCGGGAGGCGGACGCCGACCTGATCGCCTTCTCGGTGACCGACACCGGGATCGGGATCGCCGCGAGCAAGATGCTGGTGATCTTCGAGGCGTTCAAGCAGGCCGACGGCACGACCAGCCGCAAGTACGGCGGTACGGGCCTGGGCCTGTCGATCAGCCGGGAGATCGCCCGGCTGCTCGGCGGGGAGATCCACGCGGCCAGCGAGCCCGGCCGCGGCTCCACCTTCACGCTGTACCTGCCGCTGCACCCGAGCGAGCTGCCCCCGCAGGGGTACGCACCGCCCACGCCCGGCGGCGCCCGCGGCGAGCTGTACCGCAGGCCGGCCGACGGGGTGCGGCCCGCGCTGCCGCAGGCCCCGGCCGCGTCCGTGCCCGTACCGGTGGCGCAGGCGCAGTACGCGCGGCCGGGGCTGCCGGCCGCGGAGCCGGCGGGGCAGGGCTCCTCGGCGCTGTTCCGGCGGCGCCGCAAGAGCCTTCCCGAGCCGCTGCCGCGTACGGAGGTGCCCGGCCAGCCCGACGCCGATGCGTGGGGCGTGGAGGAGGCGCTCCCGGTCCCGCCGCGGGCGTACGACTTCCGGGGCGAGCGGGTGCTCATCGTGGACGACGACGTCCGCAACGTCTTCGCGCTGACCAGCGTGCTGGAGCAGCACGGCCTGGCGGTCCTCTACGCCGAGAACGGCCGGGAGGGCATCGAGGTCCTGGAGCAGCACGACGACGTGGCCGTGGTGCTGATGGACATCATGATGCCGGAGATGGACGGGTACGCGACGACGGCCGCGATCCGGCAGATGCCGCAGTTCGAGGGGCTGCCCATCATCGCGCTCACCGCCAAGGCGATGAAGGGCGACCGGGAGAAGGCCATCGAGTCGGGTGCGTCCGACTACGTCACCAAGCCGGTCGAGCCCGACTACCTACTGTCGGTCATGGAAGGGCACATGCGCGGAAAGTGATCGACAGCGCGGACGTGATCGGGAGGCGCAGGGGGAACCTTCTGCCCTCCCGCCACGTTTCCGCATCGTGCACAGTGACATCTTGGTGACAGGGTGTGGCGATCTCGGGACTGGGGCTACGATGACCGGCACAAGGACGGACGGCGTAAGGATGCCGTCCTCTGGGGCGGGGCCCGGCGGACAGGCCGGAGCCTTGAGCCGGGGAGGCCCCATGCCGGGGCGAGGAGGACAGGGCATGGTGCAGAAGGCCAAGATCCTCCTGGTCGACGACCGGCCGGAGAATCTGCTGGCGTTGGAGGCCATCCTCTCCGCGCTCGATCAGACACTGGTCCGGGCGTCGTCGGGGGAGGAAGCGCTCAAAGCGCTGCTGACGGACGATTTCGCGGTCATCCTGCTGGATGTGCAGATGCCGGGAATGGACGGATTCGAAACGGCCGCGCACATCAAGCGGCGGGAACGGACCCGGGACATCCCGATCATCTTCCTCACCGCGATCAACCACGGTCCGCACCACACGTTCCGCGGCTACGCGGCCGGTGCGGTCGACTACATCTCCAAGCCCTTCGACCCGTGGGTGCTGCGCGCCAAGGTCTCGGTCTTCGTGGAGCTGTACACCAAGAACTGCAAGCTGCGGGAGCAGGCCGGGCTGCTGCGGCTCCAGTTGGAGGGCGGCGGTTCCAACGGCGACGGCAGCAAGGAGACGGCCGGACTGCTGGCCGAGCTCTCCGCGCGGCTCGCGGCGGTCGAGGAGCAGGCCGAGGCGCTGACCAAGCAGCTCGGCGAGGATTCGGCCGATGCGGGCGTGGTGGCGACCGCGGCGCACCTGGAGCGCAAGCTCACCGGGCTGCGGCGGGCCCTGGATGCGCTGGAGCCCGGTACCGGCGGAGCGGTGCTGCCCGCGCAGGGCTGAGTGCGACTCCGGGACGCTGCTGCCGCTGCGGCCCGGTCCGGAGCCGGGTGCGGGCGGGTTGCGGAAGCAGCGGCGCCGACGGGCGCCCGGCATCCGCGAAGCCGCCCCCGGAGGAGGGCTGAGGCTTCGTCAGGTGTGGTGGGGCGTCAAAGGGCCTGCGGGGCACGCGACACGAACGGGTGAAGGGGTGGGCACGCGTGTCCACCGGCGCGCGCACCGGTAACCTCGGGCCCATGGCCTCAAGTACGTCCGGCAAGGGTTCCCAGAGCACCGCGGGCACCGCGAAGAGCCGCACCGGTCGTACGACGGCGCCGGCGAAGAAGGCGGCTCCCGCGCGCAAGCCGCCCGCCAAGAAGGCCGCGGCCGCCAAGCGCGCCCCGGTCAAGAAGGCCGCGGCCAAGCCCGCGCCCTCCCCGACCGGGGGTGTGGTGCGGCTGGTGCGCGCCGTCTGGCTCGGCTGCGCGCACGCGGTCGGCGCGGTCTTCCGCGGGATCGGCCAGGGGGCGAAGAACCTCGACCCCGCCCACCGCAAGGACGGCGTGGCACTGCTGCTGCTCGCCCTCGCGCTGATCGTCGCCGCCGGAACCTGGTCGAACCTGAGCGGGCCCGTCGGGGACCTGGTCACCATGCTGGTCACGGGCGCCTTCGGGCGGCTGGACCTGCTCGTGCCGATCCTGCTCGGCGTGATGGCGGTACGTTTCATCCGCCACCCCGAGCAGACCGACGCCAACGGCCGCATCGGCATCGGCCTCTCCGCCCTCGTCATCGGCGTCCTCGGCCTGGTCCACATCGCCTGCGGCGCCCCCGGCCGCGACGAGGGCACCACCGCCATGCAGAACGCGGGCGGACTCATCGGCTGGGGCGCCTCGAAGCCGCTGATCTTCACCATGGGCGCGCCGCTGGCCGTGCCCATGCTGGTGCTGCTCACCGTCTTCGGGCTGCTCGTGGTCACCGCGACCCCGGTCAACGCGATCCCCCAGCGGCTGCGCCGGCTCGGCATCAGGCTCGGGATCATCGCCCCGAACGAGTACGACGAGGCCTACGGGGAGCAGGAGGGCGGCGCTCCGGCGGCCCGGCGCGACCGGCACGACGCCGAGCAGTGGCGGGCCCGTACGGGCGGGGCCGACGGCTCGGGCGACCCCGTGGACGCCGCCGAGGAGGAGGCGCTGGCCCGGCGCCGGCGCCCGCGCAGGGCCCGGCCGTCCATGGAGCGGGAGATGGACGCCGTGGACGTGGCCGCGGCGGCCGCCGCGGCGCTGGACGGCGTGGTCTACGGCGGGATGCCGCCCTCGCCCCTCGTCGCCGACCTCACCCAGGGGATCACGCCCGAGCGGGAGGGCGCGGAGGTCACCGCTCCCGTGCCGCCCGCCCGCGAGGAGCGCCCCGTACCGGAGGCCGAGCCCGCCGGGCAGCCGCACGCCACCACCGCCGCGGCCTCCGGGACGCTGTCGGTTCCCGACCTGACCAAGGCCCCGCCCGAGACGCAGCCGCTGCCGCCGCGGGCCGAGCAGCTCCAGCTGCGCGGCGACATCACGTACTCCCTGCCCTCGCTGGACCTGCTGGAGAAGGGCGGGCCAGGCAAGACCCGCAGCGCCGCCAACGACGCGGTCGTCGCCTCGCTGCGCAACGTCTTCACCGAGTTCAAGGTCGACGCGGACGTCACCGGCTTCACCCGGGGCCCGACCGTCACCCGGTACGAGGTCACCCTGGGCGCGGCGGTCAAGGTCGAGCGGATCACCGCGCTGACGAAGAACATCGCCTACGCGGTGGCCTCGCCGGACGTCCGGATCATCAGCCCGATCCCGGGCAAGTCGGCGGTCGGCATCGAGATCCCGAACACCGACCGGGAGATGGTCAACCTCGGCGACGTACTGCGCCTCGCGGACGCGGCCGAGGACGACCATCCGATGCTGGTGGCGCTCGGCAAGGACGTCGAGGGCGGCTACGTCATGGCCAACCTCGCGAAGATGCCGCACGTGCTGGTCGCCGGCGCCACCGGCTCCGGCAAGTCCTCCTGCATCAACTGCCTGATCACCTCGATCATGGTGCGGGCCACGCCGGAGGACGTGCGGATGGTCCTCGTCGACCCCAAGCGGGTGGAGCTGACGGCGTACGAGGGCATCCCGCACCTCATCACGCCGATCATCACCAACCCCAAGCGGGCCGCCGAGGCCCTCCAGTGGGTCGTGCGCGAGATGGACCTGCGCTACGACGACCTGGCGGCCTTCGGCTACCGGCACATCGACGACTTCAACCAGGCGATCCGGGACGGCAAGATCAAGCTGCCGCCGGGCAGCGAGCGCGAGCTCAGCCCCTACCCGTACCTGCTGGTGATCGTCGACGAGCTCGCCGACCTGATGATGGTGGCCCCGCGCGACGTCGAGGACTCGATCGTCCGCATCACCCAGCTGGCCCGCGCGGCCGGCATCCACCTGGTGCTCGCCACCCAGCGGCCCTCGGTGGACGTGGTGACCGGTCTGATCAAGGCGAACGTGCCCTCGAGGCTCGCCTTCGCGACCTCCTCGCTCGCCGACAGCCGGGTCATCCTCGACCAGCCGGGCGCGGAGAAGCTCATCGGCAAGGGCGACGGCCTGTTCCTGCCGATGGGCGCGAACAAGCCCGTCCGCCTGCAGGGCGCCTTCGTCACCGAGGACGAGATCGCCGGGATCGTGCAGCACTGCAAGGACCAGATGGCGCCCGTCTTCCGCGACGACGTCACCGTCGGGCAGAAGCAGAAGAAGGAGATCGACGAGGACATCGGCGACGACCTGGACCTGCTGTGCCAGGCGGCGGAGCTGGTGGTCTCGACCCAGTTCGGTTCCACCTCGATGCTCCAGCGCAAGCTGCGGGTGGGTTTCGCCAAGGCCGGCCGGCTCATGGACCTGATGGAATCGCGCGGGATCGTCGGCCCGAGCGAGGGTTCGAAAGCGCGCGACGTCCTGCTCAAGGCGGACGAGCTGGACGCCGTGCTCGCCGTCATCCGCGGCGAGACCGGACCGTAAGCAAACCCGGGGCAACCGTTTCCCTTGGGCCCGCGTCAAGTTGAACGGAGGGGAGCTTCCCTCGCCATTCGGATGGCGTAGGAAGTGCACCCTCCGGTTGCTCCACCCTTTCGTAACCCCCCTAGACTGGACATCCAGCAGGTGGCTACACGCTCGAAAGGCGCCCTCGTGTCCATCGGCAACTCCAACTCCCCCGAAGAGAAGCGGCCTTCGACCGACGACCGGTCCGAGGACCGCATCGTCGAACCCGTCGTCGAAGGACCGTCCATCGGGACGGCCCTCAAGAAGGCCCGGATCGCCGCCGGGCTGACAGTCGACGAGGTCAGTTCCACCACCCGCGTGCGCATCCCGATCGTGCACGCCATCGAAGAGGACGACTTCACGCGGTGCGGCGGCGACGTCTACGCCCGCGGTCACATCCGTACGCTCGCCCGCGCCGTGCACCTCGATCCGGCACCCCTGATCGAGAGCTACGACGCGGCCCACGGCGGCCGGCCGGCACCCACCCCCGCCGCGCCGATGTTCGAAGCCGAGCGGATCCGCCCCGAGCGGCAGCGGCCCAACTGGACCGCCGCCATGGTCGCCGCCATCGTCGCCGTGATCGGCTTCGTCGGCTTCACCGCTTTCAGCGGCGGCGACGAGAAGGGCAAGCGGCCGGTGGCGGAAGGTTCCGCCTCACCGAAGCCCGCACCCAAGCAGAGCGGCGGAAAGCCCGCCGCGCAGCCCCAGCAGACCCCCCAGGCCCCGCAGGCGCCCAAGCCGGAGCCTTCGGACAGCGCCATCGCGGCGGCCCCGAAGGACCTCGTCACGGTCGTCCTGACTGCCGAGACGGGCGAGAGCTGGATCTCCGCGAAGGACCACAGCGGCCGGCTGCTCTTCGACGGCACCCTCGCGCAGGGCGAGTCGAAGACCTTCACGGACAAGGAGTCCGTCGACCTCGTGCTCGGCGACGCCGGGGCCGTGAAGCTGTTCGTGAACGGCAAGGAGATCAAGGACGACTTCCAGCCGGGACAGGTGGAACGTCTCACATACACCAAGCAGGACCCGCTCCAGAATCAGCCCCAGGCGGGCTGAGCCCGGTCCGCCCTAGGGCGGAATGCTTTGATCCGGATCCCCGGGGTGCCCTTCCGCGCCCCGGGGATCTTGATGTAAGGGGACTTGGGGCGGGGGTCGGCGCCGGGACGAAGTAGTCTTGAGTCCATGCCCGAACGCCGTACCGTCGCCCTTGTCACTCTTGGCTGCGCCCGTAACGAGGTGGACTCGGAGGAGCTCGCAGGCCGCTTGGCGGCGGATGGCTGGGAGCTCGTCGAGGACGCCGCCGATGCGGACGTAGCCGTCGTCAACACCTGCGGCTTCGTCGAAGCCGCCAAGAAGGACTCCGTAGACGCCCTCCTGGAAGCCAACGATCTCAAGGATCACGGCAAGACCCAGGCCGTCGTCGCCGTCGGCTGTATGGCCGAGCGCTACGGCAAGGAACTCGCCGAAGCGCTCCCCGAGGCCGACGGAGTCCTCGGTTTCGACGACTACGCCGACATCTCCAACCGCCTCCAGACCATCCTCAACGGTGGCAGCGTCGAGGCCCACACCCCGCGCGACCGGCGCAAGCTGCTGCCGATCAGCCCGGCGGAGCGCCAGGACACCGCCGTGGCCCTGCCCGGCCACGCCCAGGAGCCTGCGGCCGCCCCCTCGGACCTCCCCGAGGGCCTCGCGCCCGCCTCCGGGCCGCGCGCGCCGCTGCGCCGCCGCCTGGACAAGAGCCCCGTGGCCTCGGTCAAGCTGGCCTCCGGCTGCGACCGGCGCTGCTCCTTCTGCGCCATCCCGTCCTTCCGCGGCTCGTTCATCTCCCGCCGCCCCAGCGACGTGCTGGGCGAGACGCGCTGGCTCGCCGAGCAGGGCGTCAAGGAGATCATGCTGGTCTCCGAGAACAACACCTCGTACGGCAAGGACCTCGGCGACATCCGCCTGCTGGAGACCCTGCTGCCCGAGCTCGCCGAGGTGGACGGCATCGAGCGCGTCCGCGTCAGCTACCTCCAGCCCGCCGAGATGCGCCCGGGCCTGATCGACGTACTGACCTCGACCCCCAAGGTCGTGCCGTACTTCGACCTGTCCTTCCAGCACTCCGCCCCCGACGTGCTGCGCGCCATGCGCCGCTTCGGTGACACCGACCGCTTCCTGGAGCTGCTGGACACCATCCGCTCCAAGGCCCCGCTGGCCGGCGTCCGGTCCAACTTCATCGTCGGCTTCCCCGGAGAGACGGAAGGCGACTTCGCCGAGCTGGAGCGTTTCCTCACCCACGCCCGCCTCGACGCCATCGGCGTCTTCGGCTACTCGGACGAGGACGGCACCGAGGCCGTCGGGTACGAGAACAAGCTGGACGAGGACACGATCGCCGAGCGTCTCGCGCACATGCAGCGGCTCGCCGAGGAGCTCACCTCGCAGCGCGCGGAGGAGCGGATCGGAGAGACCCTGGAAGTGCTCGTCGAGTCCGTCGACCCCGTCGGCGGGGACGACGAGGACGAGGTCGGGGCCTACGGGCGGGCCGCGCACCAGGCGCCGGAGACCGACGGCCAGGTCGTCTTCACGGACAGCACGGGCCTGGTCCCCGGGCGCATCGTCACGGCGAAGGTGGTCGGCACCCTGGGTGTGGACCTCGTCGCCGAGCCGCTGGGCATGGAACTCGAGGAGGCGGCCGGATGACCGGAGTCCCGGCATCTGCGGCGGGCGGGACCGGCCGCCGGCCCGCGCCCGGCGCGAAGCTGGGGGCGGCGGCCGTGAATCAGGCCAGCCTGTGGAACATCGCCAACATCCTGACGATGATCAGGCTCGTCCTCGTGCCGGGGTTCGTCCTCCTGCTGCTGGCCGACGGCGGGTACGACCCCGCCTGGCGGGCGTGGGCGTGGGCGGCGTTCGCCGTCGCCATGATCACGGACATCTTCGACGGGCACCTGGCCCGGACGTACAACCTGGTCACGGACTTCGGCAAGATCGCCGACCCGATCGCCGACAAGGCGATCATGGGGTCGGCGCTGATCTGCCTGTCGTGGCTGGGAGACCTGCCCTGGTGGGTGACCGGGGTGATCCTGGGCCGTGAGCTCGGGATCACGCTGATGCGCTTCTGGGTGATCCGCTACGGAGTGATTCCGGCCAGCCGGGGCGGCAAGATGAAGACCCTGGCCCAGGGCACGGCCGTGGGCATGTACGTGCTCGCGCTGACCGGGGCACTGGCGACCATGCGCTTCTGGGTGATGGCGCTCGCCGTGGTGCTGACCGTCCTCACCGGTTTGGACTACATCAGGCAGGCGGTCGTACTGCGCCGCAAGGGTCTCGCGGCGGAGCGGGCCGCGGCGTGACAGGGGTGACGGGGGAGAGCGCCGGGAATTCCGTGGGGGCGGAATCCGGTGCGAGCGCCGTCGCGGTGGCGACGGACGTGTTGCGGCTGCTCGCGGAGAGTGACGAGACCCTCGCCGTGGCCGAGTCCCTGACCGGCGGCATGGTGGCCGCCGAGCTCACGGCCGTCCCCGGGGCCTCCCGGTCCTTCCGCGGCTCGGTCACCGCGTACGCCACCGAGCTCAAGCACGTCGTCCTGGGAGTGGACGCGGGGCTGCTTGCGGCCGAAGGTGCGGTGAACGCGCAGGTCGCGGAGGAGATGGCGGCCGGGGTGCGGCGCGTGCTCGGTGCTTCGTGGGGGATCGCGACCACCGGAGTGGCCGGTCCCGACCCGCAGGACGGGCAGCCGGTGGGCACCGTCTTCGTCGCCGTGGACGGCCCGGCGGTCAGGAAATCGGCCCGGCTGAGGTTGAACGGCTCCCGTGCGGAAATCCGTAGGGAGAGTGCACGCACAGTGCTCGAACTTCTTTCGAGCCAACTCCGTGAGAATGCGCGGAGGCAGGATACGGAACAGAACGGGGGGATTTGATGTTTGCAGCCCTGAGTGAACACGACATCGCTCCCCGCACGGCCGCGGCGCGAGGCGGTACGGTGGGGCGTGAAGGATGCGGCTACACGGTCAGAGGAGGGAGCCACCGATGATTCTGCTCCGTCGCCTGCTGGGTGACGTGCTGCGTCGGCAGCGCCAGCGCCAGGGCCGTACTCTGCGCGAAGTCTCCTCGTCGGCCCGAGTTTCGCTCGGCTATCTCTCCGAGGTGGAGCGGGGGCAGAAGGAGGCATCCTCCGAGCTGCTCTCCGCGATCTGCGACGCGTTGGACGTACGGATGTCCGAGCTGATGCGCGAAGTCAGCGATGAACTGTCGCTGGCCGAGCTGGCACAGTCGGCCGCGGCAAGCGAACCGGTGAGTGTGCCGGTACGCCCGATGCTCAATTCGGTTTCCATGACCTCGGTCACGGGTCCGGAGCGGGTGACCATCAAGGCGCCTGCGGAAGCGGTGAATGTCGTAGCCGCGTGAGCGAGCACGTCGGTTCGTGAGTGTGGCCGGAGCCCCGGCCGGTGCGTGGAGCACCGGCCGGGGCTCCCGGCCGTTCTGGGTGCGGGCTCGCGGGGGGTGCGGGAGGATGGGGCCGTCCGGGTCCCGGCCCCTGGGAGGCAGCCGTGCGGCGGTTACCGCGACTGCCTGTGGCGTTGGCCCTCGCAGTGGGGCTGCTGTGGTGGTGGGCCGTGCTGCGGCTGGTGCTCGCACCGGGGCAGGCCGGGCCCGTCGAGGGCGCCGTGGCCGTGGGCGGCTGGGGGCTGGGCCTGCTGCCGGTGCACTGTGTACCGCGCCCGGTGCGGAGGGCTCGGCGGCGGCCGGCCGACGGGTCCGGCGCGGCGGCCGGAGCCTTCCCCGGGGCCGCTACCACGGCATCGACACTCCACCGTTCGGGCGAAGGATCTGGCCCGTCATGAAGGACGAGGCGTCCGACGCCAGGTAGAGCACGGCCTGGGCGATGTCCTCGGGCTCGCCGACCCGGCGCAGCGGGGACATGCGGACCATCACCGCCTCGGTCTGCTCCTGCACCTCGGGGCTGTGCCGGCCGGTCATCGGTGTGCGGATCCATCCGGGCGCGACCGCGTTGACCCGGATCCCGTGCGGGCCGGCCTCGGTGGCGAGGGTCTTCGTCAGCTGGACCACCGCCGCCTTGGCGGCGCTGTAGCAGAGCAGGCCGGGCTGGGCGGCGTCCACGGCGCCGGAGGCCATGGTGACGATGGAACCGGGCCGGCCTGCCGCGATCATGGCGCGGGCGGCCTCCTGGCAGGTGCGCAGGACCCCCTTGAAGTTGATGTCGAGGACCCGGTCGAGGTCCTCGTCGGCCGTCTCCAGGACGCTGCTGCTGTGCATGATCCCGGCGATCGCGGCGGCGATGTCGAGCGGGCCGGCCGCGGCGACGGCCGCGCGCAGGGCCGCCCGGTCGGTGACGTCGAGGGGGTGGACGGTGGCCGCGCCGCCGGCCTCGGCGACGAGGGCGGCCGTTTCGGCGAGGCCCTCCTCGTCGCGGTCCGCGCAGTGCACGTGCGCGCCCGCCCCGGCGAGGAGGGCGGCGGTGGCGCGGCCTATGCCGCTGGCGGCGCCGGTGACCAGGGCGGTGCGGCCGGTGAGGTCGTACGAGGCTGTGGGTGTGGGCATGCCGGGACCGTACGAGGGGATCTGACGGTGCGTCAACTAGGTGGTGGGGCCGGATTGGCAGTTCGGGCACCAGTACGTGGGCCGGCCGTCCTGCGGGGCCTCGCGGACGGGGGTGCCGCAGCGCAGGCAGGGGGCGTGCGTGCGCCCGTACACGAACAGCTCCTGGCCGGGGCGGCGGCTGCCGGTGGTGTTGCGGCGCCGGTGGGTGTCGCCGACGTTCGCGGCGAGCAGCCGCTGCGCGGCGGCGGCCAGCCGGGGGAGCGTGGTTTCCGGGTCGGGGAGGGCCCCGACGGGGGTCCAGGGGGTGACCTGGGCGAGGAAGCAGAGCTCGGCCTTGTAGATGTTGCCGATCCCGGCGAGGTTGCGCTGGTCCAGGAGGGCCTCGCCGAGGGGGCGCCCGGGGGCCGAGAGGAGGTTCGCGGCGGCGAGGGCGGGATCCCAGTCCGGGCCGAGGAGATCGGGGCCCAGGTGGCCCACGGCGTGGTCCTCCTCGGCGGTGCGGATCAGTTCCAGCACGGGGAGGCGGTAGCCGACGGCGGTGTGGTCGGCGTTGCCGAGGACCGCCCGGATCTCGTGGGCGGGGCCGCCGCGCCAGCGCTCGCCCGCGGGGAACACGTACCAGGCGCCGTCCATCCGGAGGTGGCTGTGCAGGGTGAGGCCGCCCTCGAAGCGGGTGAGGAGGTGCTTGCCGCGGGGCGTGACGCCGAGGGTCAGGCGGCCGGTGAGGTCGGCCGTGGCGAAGCGGGGGACGCGCAGGTCGCTGCGGGTGAGGGGCTTCCCGGCGAGGGCCGCGTGCAGCCGGTCCGCGACGCGGCGGATGCTGTCTCCTTCGGGCATGCCCCCATTGTCCGCCCCCCGGCGCGGCGGGCGGGCGGGCGTGCCGTGGCGGGGCCGGGTGCAGGGGCCGGCTCCGCCAGGTGGGCGACCCGTTCGGGGCGGGTCCGCGCGTCCGCCGCCGGCCGGGGCGGGTTCCTGGCGAGGCTCTGCGTACGGGGATCCGCCAGCGCAGAACGGAGCATCCGCATGAAGGTCGCAGTTCTCGGCACCGGCGGTGGAGGTCGCGCCCACGCGGCCCGGCTGCTGGAGCTCGGTCACCGGGTGTACGTCGGCACCCGGGACACCCGGGCCACCCTCGGCCGCTCCGAACCCGACTTCATGGGCATCGATCCCTTCGGGCAGTGGGCCGCCCACTACCCGGACATCGAGCTCATGGACTTCGCCGCGGCCGCGGCCGCGGCCGACTTCGTCATCAACGGGATCGACGGCGCCAACGCGGTGCGCGTGCTCGGCGGGATCGGCGACCACCTGGCCGGCAAGACCCTGATGGACTACGCCGTCCCGTTCGTCTACAACCCCGAGCAGGCCCACCCGTGGCCCACCCCCTGGGGGGTGATGCCCGCCCTGGACCCGGTGGACCACGACAGCCTGGGGGAGCGGATCCAGCGCGCCCTCCCCGCCGTCAGGGTGGTCAAGGCGTGTGTCACCCAGGAGCAGCAGACCGCCGTCGACCCGCGGGCCGTGGCGGGCGGCGACCACACGATGTTCGTCGCGGGCGACCACGAGGACGCCAAGGCGGAGGTCACCGCCCTGCTGCGGGCCTACGGCTGGCAGGACGTGCTCGATCTCGGCCCGCTCGTCTGCTCGCGCGGCATGGAGATGTACTCCCACATGCACAGCGCGATCCAGTTCGCGCTCGGCGGCGCCCGGTTCGGCATCAAGGTGATGCGCTGAGGGGAGGGGCCGGGGACAAGGGGCGAGCCCCTGCGACGGGGTGCCGTCGCAGGGGCTCGCGGTGGGAACGCGGAGGGCCTGATGGGCCGCCCCGTCACTTCCAGCTGAGCTCCTTGCCCTTGCTCATGTAGGGGTTGTTCCAGTACTGGGCGCCGGCCACCTTCGTCTGCGCGGACGGAGCCAGCGCGATGGCGCATTCCTGCTGCGTCTGGCCGTTGGTGAAGCCCTTCGGCAGCGACTCCTCCTTGCACTTCTCGAACTTGCCGATGACCGAGACGCCCTGCGCCTCGCTGCCGTCCGGGAGGAGGCCCTTGATGTGGCTCACCGAGGTGAACGACAGGTCCACGGTGCCGACGTTCTTGACCGTGTAGCGGATGTAGTAGGGGACCATCCCCTTGACCTTGTCGCCGAGGTTGAGCGGGGCCAGGTCGGCGGGGTTGCCCTGCTCGACGGCCGTCACCGTGAGGGCGATGGTGCCGCCCTTGGTGTTGCCGGAGTCGAACGGGACCGTGGCGGTCTCGCCGATCTTGAAGGTCTGGCCCGGCTTCGCCGCGGCGCCGGCCGCACCGCCCGTGCCGCCCGCGCCCTCGTTGTAGCCGCCGGCGGAGGGGCTGGCCGCACCGCCCGGGGCCTCGCTGTAGCCGCCGGCCGACGGGCTTGCCGGGGCGCCCGCGGGGGCGGACGAGTTCGGCGTGGCCGAAGCCGCGTCTTCGTTCCCGTTCTTGCAGCCCGTCAGGGCCATGGTGCCGGCGACTGCGATTCCGACGGCGACCAGGGTGGACTTGCGCATGCTGATGCTGCTCACTTCTTCTTCTCCCCCATGACTGTGCACCGCCATCGCGATGCCTGTGATCATCTTTGTAAGGGATGAATAAGTGCCGTCGCCAGCCCGGGAGTCGGTCGGCGACGGTCCTGTGACATGCCCAAGACATTCGAAGCCCAGCCGATACCCCGCTGCCGCATCCGGGGTGCCGTCACGAGCGCATGCGCAGCCCTCTCGGGGTGGCGTGGAATCCGGCGGCCTCCAGCGCGGGCCCGATCGGTGACGTCAGGGAGGCGGCGGCGTTGATCCGCTCCACCGTCAGGGCCGGGAGCGTGCCCGCGCGGGAGCCGGCCGCGAGCGCCTCCAACGCGGCTGCCAGACGGGGGTCGGCGGCCTCCGGCCAGGCCAACAGGGTCTTGCCGCCCCGCTCCAGATACAGCGTCAGCTCACCGTCCACCAGCACCACCAGCGAGCCCGCCTTCCGCCCCGGCTTGTGCGTGGCCCCGGCCGGCGGCTCCGGCCAGGGCAGCGCCGCACCGTACGCGTTCGCCGGATCGGCGGCGGCCAGCACCACCGCCGCCAGCGGGGGCGGCGTCCGCTCGGCCGCGCGCAGCCGGTCCACCGCACCGTCCATCGCGAACTGGGCCGCACCCAGCCCCTCGACCACGTACCCGCGCCGGGCCTGCCCGCTGTCCTCGAACGCGGACAGGATGCGGTACACCGCGCTGAAACCCCCTTCCACGCCCTCCGCCGCAACCGCGCCGCGGGTCACCACCCCGTGGCGGTCCAGCAGGGTGCGCGCCAGCGCATGGGCCCGGTGCGTCGGGTCGGGGGCCTGGGACGGCAGCAGCGACCAGCGGCCCGAGACCGTGGGCGGGCCGGTACGGGACACCGTCGCGCTGAGCGTGCCGTACCGGCCGCGCGGCACCGTCCGCCGGGCCCGGTGGGCGGTCGAGCCCGCCGTGCGGCCCGAGCCCAGCAGGGAACGCAGCGGGGCCAGCGTGTCGTTGGTGAGCCGGCCCGACCAGGCCAGGTCCCAGACGGCCGAGGAGAGGTCCAGGTCCGAGGCCTCGGGATGCCGGTCGCGGACCATCTGGGTGAGCTGGCGGAAGAACAGCCCGTACCCGCCGGCCAGGGCGTCCAGCACGGCCTGGTGCAGGGGGCCCAGCTCCAGCGGGTGCGGCGGCGGCAGCAGCAGCGGGGCCGCCTCCGCCAGGTAGAGGGAGACCCAGCCGTCCTTGCCCGGCAGGGCCCCCGCACCCGCCCAGACCACCTCGCCGCTGGTGGTCAGCTCGTCCAGCAGGGCGGGGGAGTACCCCGACACCCGCGACGGGAGGACCAGGCGCTCCAGCGCGGACGCCGGGACCGGGGCACCCTGCAGCTGCTCCACCGCCCGGGCCAGGCCGTCGATGCCCCGCAGACCCCCGCCCAGGTGCTGCCACTGCGGGAGGAAGGTGGCCAGCGAGGTCGGCGGGACGGGCTCCACCTCCTGCCGCAGCGCGGCCAGCGAGCGGCGCCGGAGCCTGCGCAGCACCGCCGCATCGCACCACTCCTGCCCGATGCCCGCCGGATGGAACTCGCCCTGCACCACCCGGCCGGCTGCCGCGAGCCGGTGCAGGGCCCCCTCGGTCACCGCCGTCCCCAGGCCGAAGCACGCGGCGACCGCGGCCGTGGTGAACGGCCCGTGGGTGCGCGCGTACCGGGCCAGCAGATCGCCCAGCGGATCCTTGACGGGCTCCGTGAAGGCCTCCGGGACGCCCACCGGCAGCGCCGTGCCCAGCGCGTCCCGCAGCCGGCCCGCATCCTCGATCGCCGCCCAGTGGTCGGCGCCGCCGATCCGGACCCGGATCGCACGCCGGGCCGCCGCCAGGCCGGGGGCCCAGCCGGGATCAGCGCCGCGCCCGGCCAGCCCGGCATCGGTGAGGGGCCCCAGCAGCCGCAGCAGATCCGCCACCGACTCGGCGTCCTTGGCCCGCCGGTCCTCGGTGAGCCACTGCAGCTCCCGCTCCAGCTCCTCCAGCACCTGAGCGTCGAGCAGCTCCCGCAGCTCCGCCTGGCCGAGCAGCTCGGCCAGCAGCCGGGAGTCCAGCGACAGCGCCGCCGCCCTGCGCTCGGCGAGCGGCGAGTCACCCTCGTACAGGAACTGGGCGACGTACCCGAACAGCAGGGAACGCGCGAACGGCGACGGCTCCGGCGTGGTGACCTCCACCAACCGGACCCGCCGCGCCTCGATGTCGCCCATCAGCTCGGTCAGCCCGGGCACGTCGAAGACGTCCTGGAGGCATTCCCGTACGGCTTCCAGCACGATCGGGAAGGAACCGAACTCCGAAGCCACCTGGAGCAGCTGCGACGCGCGCTGCCGCTGCTGCCAGAGCGGCGTCCGCTTGCCGGGGCTGCGGCGCGGCAGCAGCAGGGCGCGCGCCGCGCACTCGCGGAAGCGGGAGGCGAACAGGGCGGAGCCGCCCACCTGGTCGGTGACGATCTGGTTGACGTCCCCGTGGTCGAAGGCGACGTCGGCGGCGCCCAGCGGCGCCTGCTCGTCGTCGAACTCGAACGAGGCCGACGCGGCAGGATCGTGGTCCAGCAGGTCCATGGACAGCAGGTCCGCATCCGGCAGGCGGAGCACGATCCCGTCGTCCGCGTGCATCACCTGCGCGTCCATGCCGTACTTCTCGGCGAGGCGGGCGCCCAGCGCCAGCGCCCACGGGGCGTGCACCTGCGCGCCGAACGGGGAGTGGACGACGACCCGCCAGTCGCCCAGCTCGTCGCGGAAGCGCTCCACCACGATGGTCCGGTCGTCCGGCACGTGCCCGCACGCCTCGCGCTGCTCGGTCAGATACGCCAGCACGTTCTCCGCGGCCCAGGCGTCCAGGCCCGCCGCCAGCAGCCGCAGCCGCGCGTCCTCGTCCGTCAGGCCGCCGAGCTCGCGCAGGAACGCACCGACCGCACGGCCCAGTTCGAGCGGCCGGCCCAGCTGGTCGCCCTTCCAGAACGGCAGCCGCCCCGGCACCCCGGGAGCCGGGGTGACAAGGACCCGGTCACGGGTGATGTCCTCGATCCGCCAGGAGGTGGTGCCCAGCGTGAAGACGTCCCCGACGCGGGACTCGTAGACCATCTCCTCATCGAGCTCGCCGACCCGGCCGCCGCCCTTCTTCGGGTCGGATCCGGCGAGGAACACCCCGAAGAGCCCGCGGTCCGGGATGGTGCCGCCGGACGTGACCGCGAGGCGCTGGGCCCCCGGCCGGCCCGTGACCGTCCCCGCGACGCGGTCCCACACCACCCGCGGTCTCAGCTCGGCGAACGCGTCCGACGGATAGCGGCCCGCCAGCATGTCCAGGACCGCCGTGAACGCCGACTCCGGCAGCGCCGCGAACGGCGCCGCCCGCCGCACCAGGGCGAGCAGGTCGTCCAGCTGCCAGGTGTCCATCGCCGTCATCGCGACCAGCTGCTGGGCCAGGACGTCGAGCGGATTGGACGGGATGCGCAGGGACTCGATCGAGCCGGTGCGCATCCGCTCGGTGACCACGGCCGCCTGCACCAGGTCGCCCCGGTACTTGGGGAAGACCACCCCCGTGGAGACCGCGCCGACCTGGTGCCCGGCCCGGCCCACCCGCTGGAGCCCGGAGGCCACCGAGGGCGGCGACTCCACCTGCACCACCAGATCCACCGCACCCATGTCGATGCCCAGCTCCAGGCTGGAGGTCGCCACCACGGCCGGCAGCCGGCCCGCCTTCAGGTCCTCCTCCACCAGAGCCCGCTGCTCCTTGGAGACCGAACCGTGGTGCGCGCGGGCCAGCAGCGGCGGGGCGCCGTGCGCCGCGCCCGACTGGGCCATGATCTCGGCGGGAGGCCCGCCCTCCGGCAGGCGCTCGCCCATCGCCCGCTCGTACCCGATCTCGTTCAGCCGGTTGCACAGCCGCTCCGCGAGCCGCCGGGAGTTGGCGAACACGATCGTCGAACGGTGCGCCTGCACCAGATCCGCGATGCGCTCCTCCACGTGCGGCCAGATCGACGGCTTGTCCCCGCCCTCCTTGCCCTCGCTCGCGGGCGAGCCCCCCAACTCGCCCATGTCCTGCACCGGCACGACCACCGACAGGTCGAACTCCTTCGCCGACGGCGGCTGGACGATCTCCACCTTGCCGCGCGGCGCCAGGTACCGCGCCACCTCGTCCACCGGCCGGACCGTCGCCGACAGCCCGATCCGGCGGGCCGGGCGCGGCAGCAGCTCGTCCAGCCGCTCCAGGGACAGCGCGAGGTGCGCCCCGCGCTTCGTCCCCGCGACGGCGTGGACCTCGTCCAGGATCACCGTCTCGATCCCGGCGAGCGCCTCGCGCGCCGACGACGTCAGCATCAGGAACAGAGACTCGGGCGTGGTGATCAGGATGTCCGGCGGGCGGTTGGCCAGCGCCCGGCGCTCGGCGGGCGGGGTGTCGCCCGAGCGGATCCCGACCCTGATCTCCGGCTCGGGCAGCCCCAGCCGGACCGACTCCTGGCGGATCCCGGTCAGCGGACTGCGCAGATTGCGCTCCACGTCCACCGCGAGGGCCTTGAGGGGAGACACGTACAGCACGCGGCAGCGCTTGCGAGGCTCGGCGGGCGGCGGCGTCGAGGCCAGCTGGTCGAGGGCGGCGAGGAAGGCGGCCAGGGTCTTCCCGGAGCCGGTGGGCGCGACCACGAGCACGTCCGACCCCTCCGAGATGGCCCGCCAGGCGCCCTCCTGGGCGGAGGTCGGCCTGACGAAGGCCCCCGTGAACCAGGAGCGGGTCGCGGAAGAGAACGCATCGAGCGCGGAGCCGGACATGCCCCCATCGTGCACCCCGCCACTGACAATGGGCCGGACCTGGGGAAACACCCCACGGGCACGGGGCGCAGAATGAGGGGATGGGCACGGACGAGGGACGCCGGGAGTGGGCCAGGCACTGGCAGTACCCGGAGCTGCCCGGGCTGGACCTGCTGCGCGCCCACTACGTACGCCACACCTTCCCGCGCCACGCGCACGACGGGTACGTCATCGCGGCCGTCACCGGCGGCATCGAGGAGATCGGCCTCCCCGGCCACGTGCTGCGCGCCGGACCCGGCAGCGTGGTCCTGATCAACCCCGAGGTCGCGCACACCGCGCGCGCCGGGGTGCCCGAGGGCTGGGCGTACGCCACCCTCTACCCCTCCCGCGACCTGATCGCCGAGGTCGCCGCCGAGATCGGCACCCTGCGCGGCACCCCCGGCTTCACGGCCGACATGATCACCGACCCGCAGGCCTCGCGGACCATCACCGAAGTGCACCGGGCCGCCGAAGCCGGGAACGCCCTGGCCGCCGACACGATGCTCCGGGGCGTCGTCGCGCGGATGCTCACCCGGCACGCGGGACCCCTGCCCGCCCGTACGGTCCGCGGTACCGGCGGCGCCGACGCGGAGGCCGCCCGGGCCGTCCTGGAGGACCGCATGGCCGACCCGCCCTCCCTGGAGCAGCTGGCGGCCGGACTGGGCACCAGCCCCTTCGCCCTGCTGCGGGCCTTCCGGGACCGGTACGGAATGCCGCCGCACACCTGGCTGACCGACGCCCGGGTCCGGCGGGCCCGCCGGCTCCTCGACGCGGGGACCCCGCCGGCGGAGGCGGCCGTCACGGTCGGCTTCACCGACCAGCCTCACCTCAACCGGCACTTCACCCGCATCGTCGGCGTCCCGCCGGGGGCGTACCGGCGGGAGCGCGCCGGTTAGGCGGCCGCCCCGGCCCCGGAGCCCCGACGCGGCGAGCCGGCCGGGCGCGCAAGAACGTACAAGACCGCTCGACCGGTCCCCGCATAGCTTCGGGGCGTGGGAGAGCAAACGATGATCGAAGAGCAGGACACACGACGGACGCCGACGCCCGTCGCGCAGCCGCGGGCCGCCGTGGTCAGGGACGCCCTCGGAGTCGGAGTGGCCGTCGGGCTGTCCGGCTTCGCTTTCGGGGTCACCGCCGCCGGGGCCGGGCTCAGCACCCTCCAGGCCTGCGTGCTGAGCCTGCTCGTCTTCACCGGCGCCTCCCAGTTCGCGCTGGTCGGGGCGCTGGCCGCGGGCGGGAACCCCTTCACCGCCGCCGCCGGGGCCTTCTTCCTCGGGACCCGCAACGCCTTCTACGGGCTGAGGCTCTCGCAGCTGCTCGCGCTGCCCCGCGCGCTACGGCCCTTCGCCGCGCACTGGGTGATCGACGAGACCACCGCCGTGGCCCTCGCACAGCAGGACCGCAGGTCGGCCCGGCTCGGCTTCGGCGTCACGGGGCTCGCCCTGTACGTGCTGTGGAACCTCACCACCCTGCTCGGCGCACTCGGCGCCGAGGCCATCGGGGACACCAGCGCGTGGGGGCTGGACGCCGCCGGCCCCGCCGTGTTCCTGGCCCTGCTGGCGCCGATGCTGAAGACCGCCACCGAGCGGGCCGTCGCCGCCCTCGCGCTCGTCCTCGGACTCGGATTCCTGCCCCTGCTCCCCGCCGGGGTGCCCGTGCTGATCGCGGCCCTCGCCGCCCCCGTCGTGCTCTGGATGAAGGGACGCCGCTCGTGAACGGCATGAACGTGTGGATCGCCATCGGGCTCACCGTCGCCGGGTGCTACGCCGTCAAGCTCGCCGGACTCCTCGTCCCCGCCGGGGCCCTGGAACGGCCGCTGGTGCGCAAGCTCTCCGCGCTGCTGCCGGTCGCGCTGCTCGCCGCGCTCACCGCCCAGCAGACCTTCGCCACCGGGCACGAGCTCGTCCTCGACGCGCGGGCCGCCGGACTCGCCGCCGCCGGGCTCGCCCTGCTGCTGCGGGCCCCGTTCCTGCTCGTGGTCGCCGCCGCCGTCGTCGTCACCGCGGGCGTCCGGGCCCTGGGCGGCTGACCGGCGCCGGCAGGCGCCCGTACGCCCGCAGCGTCAGCAGGGCCTCCAGCGTGGCGATCGGCCGCCGCTCCAGCGAGCTGCCCGGCGCCCAGGCCCTGCGGCGCACCGGCCAGCCCCCGTCCGGCTGCTGCTCGGCGGCCAGGAAGTCCAGCGAGCGGCTCAGCTCCTCGTCGGTGAACCAGCCCCGCGCCAGGGACTCGGGCCGCCGCGCGTAGTCGTGCGGGAACAGCCGCTCGCCCGGCGCGTACCCGGGAGCGAGCGGGTACTCCTCGCGCCGCCCCGGATCGAGCACGGCGAGCCCCCGCTCGCGCACCAGCCGCCCGAGCCGGTCCGCGGCCGCCGCCGCACGGGCCCGGTCGGGGGCGCCGTCGAGGAAGGCCACCGCGCCCTGGAGCTCGTACGGATGCGAGTGGCGCAGGCCCTCGACCCGGTCCCAGCAGAAGTCCGTGGCCCGGAAGAGCCAGGCGTGCCAGACCCGATTGCGGTGCAGGACCCCCACCACCGGCCCCGTGGTCACCAGCTCGCCCGGCGGGTCGTCGTGCACCGGGTGGTACGGCGCCGCGGGATAGCAGCGGGGGGCCGGGAAGGCCACCGGAAGCGCACCCTCCGGAGTGGAGACCCGGGTCAGGTGGCGGCAGATCCGCTCGATGCGCTGCCCCGCGCACCGGCCCAGGCCGTCCAGCACCCGCAGGGCGTGCGCGGTGTGCAGGGGCTGGCTGAGCGGGCCGCGCAGATCCGGATCGAGCGCATGGCCGTAGCCGCCGTCGCCGTTCAGGTACGAGCCGAGGGCGGTGTCCACCGCGTCGGCGTCCCCGCCGAGGAAGTGGAACGCGAACCGCCGCTGCTCCAGGACCCGGGCCGTGAGCCAGATGAACTGCTCGGCGCGGGCCAGTGGGGTCGGCGAGGTCGGTGAGGTCGGTGAGGGACCTTCGTCTCCGGGCATGCGTGCAACGTAGGACCCCGTGACGCAGAGGCGAGGGACGAACGCGGCCGGTGCACTCTCCCGGGGCGGGATACTGGGGGCATGCGGTTGACGATTTTCTGGGAACGGATGGCGGAGCACTTCGGCGAGGGCTACGCCGACTCCTTCGCGCGGGACCACGTCATGACGGAGCTCGGCGGGCGCACCGTCCACCAGGCGCTGGACGCGGGCTGGGAGACCAAGGACGTGTGGCGCGCGGTGTGTTCGGCCATGGACGTTCCCGCCTCCCTGCGCTGAGACCCCTCCCCGCGCCGCCGCTCGGCGCGGGGCCTGCGGCCGTGACGGCCGCCGTTTCGCGGTCCGGGCCCCGGGTGGGCCAGACTTGGCCGCGTGGCAGCCAGTGATGAGACGACGACCGAAGACCCGACCGCCGGCCCCCGGGACGCGGCGCAGAGCCGGTCGACGGCAGCCGGCGCCCCGGCCCAGGCCACCGGCCCCGGCACCGAGGCCGGCCCCGCCGGCCGCATCGGCCCGGGCCCGCAGGGCGGACCGGTGGACGCCGCCGGGCCCGCGGACGGTCCCCGGCCGGCAGGTGGCGCCGGGGCCGCGGAGGAGCCCCGGCAAGCCGACCGCGCCGCCGCCGCGGACGGGAGCCCGGTTCCACCGGCCACCCCCGCCGGAGGCGACGCCCGCATGCCGCGCTGGCTGCCGCGCGCCGTGGTCCTCGTACTGGCCCTCGTCGCCTGCTTCCAGCTCGGCAGCTGGGCCTTCCACCAGCTGATCGGGCTGCTCGTCAACATCCTGATCGCGTTCTTCCTCGCGCTCGCGATCGAACCCGCCGTGGCCCGGATGGCGGCCCGCGGCATGCGGCGCGGGCTCGCCACCTTCCTGGTGTTCCTCGGAGTGTTCGGCGCAGCCGTCGGATTCCTCGCCCTGCTCGGCTCCATGCTGGCCGGGCAGATCGTCGAGATGGTGGAGGGCTTCCCCCGCTACCTCGACTCGGTGATCGACACGATCAACTCCACCTTCCACACCGAGCTCTCCCGGCTGGAGATCCAGGAGAGCCTCCTGCGCTCCGACTGGCTGCGCAAGTACGTGCAGAACAGCGCGACCGGAGTGCTCGACGTGTCCGCCACCGTGCTCGGCGGACTCTTCAAGCTGCTGACGATCGGGCTCTTCTCCTTCTACTTCGCCGCCGACGGACCGCGGCTGCGGCACGCGCTGTGCTCCGTACTGCCGCCCGCGAAGCAGTCCGAGGTGCTGCGGGCCTGGGAGATCGCCGTAGCCAAGACCGGCGGCTACCTCTACTCGCGCGGGCTGATGGCCCTGATCTCCGGCATCGCCCACTACATCGTGCTGGTGGTCCTGGGCGTGCCGTACGCCCCCGCGCTCGCGGTGTGGGTGGGGCTGGTCTCCCAGTTCATCCCCACCATCGGCACCTACCTGGCGGGCGCGCTGCCGATGCTGATCGCCTTCACCGTCAATCCCTGGTACGCGCTGTACGTCCTCGGCTTCGTGGTGATCTACCAGCAGTTCGAGAACTACGTCCTCCAGCCGAAGCTCACCTCGAGGACCGTGGACATCCACCCGGCCGTGGCCTTCGGATCGGTCATCGCGGGCACCGCCCTGCTGGGCGCGGTCGGGGCGCTCATCGCGATCCCGGCCGTCGCCACGCTGCAGGCCTTCCTCGGTGCGTACGTGAAGCGGTACGAGCTGACGGAGGGCGCGGCCGCTACGGAGCGTCCGGGCCGCCGAGTACGGATGCCAGGGCTTCGGTGACGGCCGCCTCGACGGCGTCCTTCTCCACGCCGAGGCCGCTGAGCGGGCCCTCGCCGTTCTCCTGCTCCAGCAGCGCGAGCAGGACGTGCTCGGTGCCGACGTAGGAATGGCCCAGGCGCAGGGCCTCGCGGAAGGTGAGCTCCAGGGCCTTCTTCGCGGACGCGTCGAAGGGGATGAGGGCGGGCAGGTCCTCCTGGCCCGGGGGCAGTGCGGCCGTCGCGGCGGCGCGCACGTCCTGCTCCGCGACGCCCTGGCCGCGCAGGGCGAGGGCCGCGAGGCCCTCGGGCTCGGCCAGCAGGCCCAGGAGCAGGTGCGCCGTGCTGATCTCGGGGCTGCCGGCGGCGCGGGCCTCGTTCTGCGCGGTCACGACGACGTTGCGGGCGCGGGGGGTGAAGCGGCCGAAGCCCGCGCTCGGGTCGAGCGCCGCGTCGCCCTCCTTGTCGGCCTTGGGGACGAAGCGCTTCTGGGCGGCCTGGCGGGTGACGCCCATGCTGCGGCCGATGTCGGTCCAGGAGGCGCCGGAGCGGCGGGCCTGGTCCACGAAGTGGCCGATGAGGTGGTCGGCGACCTCCCCGAGCGCCTCGGCGGCGACGACGGCGTCGCTGAGCTGCTCCAGGGGGTCGGTGTGGACCTTGTTGATGGCCGCGATCAGATCGTCGAGGCGTACCGGATTGGTCATGCGAACGGGTTCCACCGAAGGGTTCGTCATAGGTGCAACCCTAGGTTGACAGCCAGGGACTGTCAACCTTCGGTTGTCACCTCGTGGCGGCGCGGGTGTGCGGTTACGAGCCCGGACCCCCGGCCTTCGAGAACTTCTCCCACTGGGCCGCGACCACGTCCTCCGGCACTCCGCCGAAGTCCTTCGTGTCGATGACGTCCGCCCGGAAGGACAGGGTCACCGACCCCGAGCGGATCACCGTCAGGTAGTCGTAGAGCGAGATGTCCTTGTCCTTCACGTCCTGCGTCACGATGCGGTAGGCGAGCGCCTCGTCGCCCAGGCCGGGAGCCTTGACCTGCTCCACCCGGAGGACCTTCGCCGTCGCGAGCCCGCGCTCCTCGGTGTACCCGCCCGCGCACTGCCGGCCGGCCTCGGCCAGGGCCTTCATGGCCGCCGCCGCGCCACCGCCCTCGTACGAGCGCAGCAGGATCTCGGTCCCGACCGCCTGCCATTCCCCGGGCACCCCGGTCTTGGCGTAGGCCTGGGCCGTGTGGCCCGCCCTGCCGAGGCTCGTCAGCGGCCGGCAGGCCGCCGGCTGCGTGTCGTAGAGCTCGCTCATCGGCTCGTCCAGGACCGGCTCCGAGGCCTCGTACCGCCCCGCCTTGTCGCCCTCGGTGAGCGCCATGGCCTTGAGCCGCTCGGCCCCCGGCCCGGCGGGGCCGCCGGCCGTCGCGGGCGTGCTCGCGGGCGCGCTCGTGGGCGCCGCCGTGGCTCCGGCGCCCCCGTCCGACCCGCTGCCGCCGCCGCAGGCCGCGGCGCCGGCGAGCACTGCCGCCACGCCGAGCGCGGCCGCTGCCGTACGGCGCCTCTTCCCGTCCCCCACCCAGTTCACGTACTGCCGTCCCCTCAAGACCGGTTCGAAGCCACGATTGTGCGGGACGCGCGGCAGCGGCGGGCGCCCGGGGGCCCGCGGTGCCATGCTGAAACAGGACACGGAGGCCGAGATGGGGTTCTACACCGACCGGATCCTGCCGCGGATCATCAACCTCGCCTGCGGGGCCAAACAGGCGAGGCCGTTGCGGCGGCGCGCCTGCGAAGGGCTGCGGGGCGAAGTCGTCGAGATCGGGTTCGGCACCGGACACAACGTCCCCTTCTATCCGCCGGAGGTGACAGGCGTGGCCGCCGTCGAGCCCTCCGACCTCGGGTGGAAGCTGGCCGCGGACCGCGTACGGGCCTCGCGGGTCCCGGTGCGGCGGTCCGGACTCGACGGACAGTCACTTCCCTTCGGGGACGACACCTTCGACTCCGCCCTGTGCACCTGGACCCTGTGCACCATCCCCGACCCGGGAGCGGCCCTGCGGGAGCTGCGGCGCGTGCTGAAGCCCGGAGGGACCCTGCACTTCGTCGAACACGGCCTCGCCCCGGAGCGGGACCGGAGGGTGCGCAGCCTGCAGCGACGGCTCGAACCGCTCAACATGCGGCTCTTCGGCGGCTGTCACCTCACCCGGCCGACCGTCGGCCTGCTGAAGGCGGCGGGGTTCACGCTCACGAGGCTCGACGTCTTCTACGAGAAGGGCGCACCGAAACCCATCGGCGCGGCCTCACTCGGCACCGCGCTCTCCCCCTGACCCTCTCCCCGGCCCTCCCTCCGGCCCTCCGACCCGCCGTCGGCCCGGCAGGTGACCGGGATCCGGCGTGCCGGGCCGGTCACAGCATCCGCACCTCGGCCTCCGGGAACTTCGCCCACCAGTGGTGGTAGCGGCTGTACACCGCCGCCTCGCGGTCGCCGAGGAAGGCCGTCAGGGACCGGGCCTCCTCGGCCAGCCCGTCCCAGACGGCGGGCGGGAGGGGGCGGAACGCCGTGGCCTCGACGCCGTGTTCCGTCGGACGCCACACGCCGGCGACGTGGCCGTCCACCAGCAGGGTGGGCAGCACGTCGCCGTTGCGCCGGATCACCAGCGGGCGGTACTCCGGGGGTATCACCCGGCCGCGGTCGGCGTAGGCCAGCAGGATGCTGTCCCACATGGCCATGAGCCGGGGCGGAGCGGGGGTCTCGGCGGCCGGCCGGGGGGCGCCCGGGAGGTCGTAGAGGGTCCCGCCGTCCGGCCCCCGGAGCTCCTCGACGGCACCGTCCAGGGCGCGGAGCGCCGCGCGGACGGGGGCCCGCTGCACCATCGCGAACTGCGCCACGTCGGCGACGGAGGCGGGGCCGAACCCCGCCAGGTAGCGCAGGACCAGGGTGCGGAGGGCGTACGGGTCCACGGCGCGGCTCGCGGGAACGGGCACGGGGGTGGGGGTGGGGGTGGGGGTGGGGGAGTCGGGCCCGGGTGCCCCGGCGGTTCCGGTGGGTCCGGCGGTTCCGGCCGTGACGAAGGACGGGCGGTGGCCGAACGACCACGGCGGGCCCGTCGGGGCGTGGTGCAGCGGCGCGTACCCCTTCAGCCCCCACCACGCCGCGTCCCTGCGCTCCGCGCCGACCCGCTCCCCGGCCCACGCCTGCATCTCCGCAGACGTCCGGGGCCGCCCGGCGAAGGCCAGCAGGCCGGGGAGGAGCGCGTCGGCGTCCGAGGGTGTCAGCCCGGCGGCGGCGAAGCGGCCGCCGAGCCGGGAGGCGTACAGCGTGGGCTGCATCGCCGCGCGGAAGGCCGGGTAGTCCTCGGCGTGCACGGCGTGCAGCGTGATCCGCATCAGGGTCGCCTTGACCGCCGACCCCCCGGAGAAGGCGGCGTCGAGCTCGGAAGGAGAGAATCCGGCGAGCCTGTTCCACAGGGCGACGTACGGCGAGGCAGGGTGTTGGGCCTGGAGGGCGACCACGCGCCGCAGGCCGTCGGCGACGGTCAGTGGTTCGCGTTCCAGCAGCAGCTGGCGGCCGAGGGTGGCCCGGTTGAGTTCGCGCGCGCTGATGATCACAGGCCTGGATTCTGCCCTGTGGCGCTCCCCGCCGGTGCGGGCGTGGCGCGCTTGACAGGGAAATCGAACATCCATTCTGATGGGTTATCCACAGCCGAACCGGTCGTGGAGGCGCATTGTCAGTGGCAGGCATTAGCGTCAATGGCGTGAAGCGATCGACTCAAGCAAACCGGGTGGAACCCATGGCAGGCACCGACCGCGAGAAGGCTCTCGACGCCGCGCTCGCACAGATTGAACGGCAATTCGGCAAGGGTGCGGTCATGCGCCTCGGCGACAAGCCGAACGACCCCATCGAGGTCATCCCCACCGGGTCGACCGCGCTGGACATCGCCCTCGGCGTCGGCGGGCTGCCCCGCGGCCGCGTCATCGAGGTGTACGGCCCGGAGTCCTCCGGTAAGACGACCCTGACCCTGCACGCCGTGGCCAACGCGCAGAAGGCCGGCGGCACCGTAGCCTTCGTGGACGCCGAGCACGCGCTCGACCCCGAGTACGCGAAGGCCCTCGGCGTCGACACCGACAACCTCATCCTGTCGCAGCCGGACACCGGCGAGCAGGCGCTGGAGATCGTGGACATGCTCGTCCGCTCCGGCGCCCTCGACCTGATCGTCATCGACTCCGTGGCGGCCCTCGTGCCGCGCGCCGAGATCGAGGGTGAGATGGGCGACTCGCACGTGGGTCTCCAGGCCCGCCTGATGAGCCAGGCGCTCCGGAAGATCACCGGTGCGCTCAACCAGTCCAAGACCACCGCGATCTTCATCAACCAGCTCCGCGAGAAGATCGGTGTGATGTTCGGCTCGCCGGAGACCACCACCGGTGGTCGCGCGCTGAAGTTCTACGCTTCGGTGCGCATCGACATCCGCCGCATCGAGACCCTGAAGGACGGCACGGAGGCGGTCGGTAACCGCACCCGCTGCAAGGTCGTGAAGAACAAGGTCGCGCCGCCCTTCAAGCAGGCCGAGTTCGACATCCTCTACGGCCAGGGCATCAGCCGCGAGGGCGGCCTGATCGACATGGGCGTGGAGCACGGCTTCATCCGTAAGGCCGGCGCCTGGTACACGTACGAGGGCGACCAGCTCGGCCAGGGCAAGGAGAACGCCCGCAACTTCCTCAAGGACAACCCGGACCTCGCCAACGAGATCGAGCGGAAGATCAAGGAGAAGCTGGGCGTCGGCGTGCGCAAGGACGCCGCCGCGGGTGACGAGCCGGCCGCGGAGCCGACCGACGCCTCGGCAGCCGTGCCCGCGCCGGCGACGAAGGCCAAGACAACGGCCAAGGCCGCCGCGTCCAAGAGCTGACCCGTGCGGGAGCAGGAAAGGGGCGGCGGGAGCCGGGGTGGCCGTGAGGCCCGCCAGGAGCTGCCGCCCCAGAGCCCCGAGGAGCAGGCGCGGGCCATCTGCCTGCGTCTGCTCACCGGGAGCCCGCGTACCAGGCGCCAGCTCGCGGACGCCCTGCACAAGCGGGGCATCCCCGAGGAGGTGTCGCAGGAGGTCCTCTCCCGGTACGAGGAGGTGGGCCTGATCGACGACGCCGCCTTCGCCGGGGCCTGGGTCGAGTCCCGGCACCGCGGCCGGGGCCTGGCCCGCCGGGCCCTCGCGCAGGAACTCCGTACCAAGGGGGTGCACGCCACCCTCGTGGAGGAAGCGCTGGGGCAGCTGGACTCCGAGCAGGAGGAGGAGACCGCCCGGGAGCTCGTGGAGCGCAAGCTCCGCGCCACCCGGGGGCTGGACCGCGACAAGCGGATCCGGCGTCTCGCCGGGATGCTCGCCCGCAAGGGATACCCGGAGGGCATGGCCCTGCGGGTGGTCCGCCGCGCGCTGGAGGCGGAGGGCGACGACGCCGACGAGCTCGGATACCCGGGGGAGTGAGCCGGTGCGCCGGGGGTGGGGGTAACCCCCGGGTGCGGACGCCGGGGTACGCCAATGTCAGGAGGCGGGCCCGTCGGCAGAGTTGACCGCATGATGCTGCGTTACGCCCTCCAGACCATCAGGGACCGCAAAGCCGGTTTCCTCGGCGCCTTCGTCGCGCTCCTCTGCGCGGCCGCCCTCGTCACCGCCTGCGGCACCCTCCTGGAAACGGGACTCCGCGGAAAGATCGGCACCGAGCGCTATGCGGCCACGCCGGTCCTCGTCTCCGCCGACCAGAACGTCCACGAGACCACGGTCAAGGAGAAGAAGGGCAAGACGAAGACGAAGCACAAGGCGAAGCCCGTCGCCGAGCGGGCCTGGCTCCCCGCCGGCACCCTGGACACGGTCCGCGCCGTGCCCGGAGTCGAGCGGGCCGTGCCCGAGCTCACCTTCCAGGCCGTCCCGCTCGTCAAGGCCCCCGGCGAGCCGAAGCCCTCGTACGGGCACGCCTGGACCTCCGCCGCACTCACCCCCTTCACGCTCGTGGAGGGCCGCGCGCCGCAGGACGGCGGCGAGGTGGTCGTCGACCGGGCGCTCGCCGCCCGGGCAGGACTGGGAACCGGCTCGCAGCTGACCGTGCAGTCGACCGGCGAGCCGAAGACGTACCAGGTCAGCGGGGTCGCGCAGGGCGCCCACGGAGACCTCGCACAGCAGAGCGCGCTCTTCTTCGGCGACACCGAGGCCCAGCGGCTCGCCGCCCGAGCCGGACAGATCAGCGCCATCGGGGTCCTCCCCGCGCCCGGTGTGAACGCAGCCGAGCTGGCCGGACGGGTCGAGCAGGCCCTGCGGGGTACCGGAGCACAGGTCAGCACCGGGGACGAACGGGGTCCCGTGGAGTTCCTCGACGCCGCCGGGGCCCGCATCAAGCTGGTCTCCATGGGCGGCGCGATGGGCGGCACCTCGCTCCTCGTCGCGATCCTCGTCGTCGTCGGCACCTTCGCCCTCTCCGTCCAGCAGCGCTACCGCGAACTCGCCCTGCTGCGGGCCATCGCAGCCACCCCCCGCCAGCTGCGTCGGCTGATCGGACGCGAGGCCCTGCTCGTCGGCCTGGCCGCCGGTATCGCCGGAGCCTTCGCCGGACTGCCGCTCGCCGCCTGGCTGTACGGCAGGTTCGTCGACAGCGGAGTCGTCCCCGCCTCCCTGGAGCGCACCGCCGGAATCTTCCCGATGTTCGCCGCCGTCGCGGCGAGCCTGCTCGGCGCCTGGGCCGCCGCACGGATCACCGGCCGCCGCATCGCCCGGATCCGCCCCGCCGAAGCGCTCGCCGAAGCCGCCGTCGAGACGGGGCGGCCGCGCCGCCTCCGGACCGCCTTCGGCCTGCTCCTGCTGGCCGGCGGCGCGGTGCTGGTCGTCGTACTCGGCTCGCTGCGCACCGAACCGGCCTCGACCCCGGTGACCTTCCTGGCCGTCGTGGTCCTCGCCGGAGCGGTCTCCCTGCTCGGGCCGCTGCTCGTACGAGGTGCCACGGCACTGCTCTCCGGCCCGCTGAAGCTGACCGGGGCGGGCGGCCACCTGGCGGGCGCGAACCTGCGCGGCAACGCCACCCGCATGGCCTCCGCCGTCACCCCGCTCGCCCTGCTGGTCGGCATGACCTGCACCGTGCTCTTCATCACCCCGACCCTCGGGGACGCGGCCCGGACGCAGGCCCGCGAGGGCATCCGGGCCGAGTGGATGCTGGCGGCGCAGGGCCCGGGCGTCACTCCCGGGGCCGCCGACACGATCCGACGTACGCCCGGGGTCGTGGCGGCCACCGAGATCGTGCACACCTCGGTACGGGTGGGTCTGGCGAAGTACGCCGCGCAGGGCGTGACCCCGGCCGGACTGACCCGGACCTGGGACCCCGAGGTCACCGGCGGCAGCCTGGCCGGCTTCGGCGAGGGCGACGCGGCGGTCAGCGCACTCGCCGCCGACCAGCTCGGCCTGAAGCCGGGCAGCCCGCTGAAGCTCACGCTCGGCGACGGGACCCCGGTCACGCTGAAGGTCGCCGCCGTGTACGCGCGGGGGCTGGGCTTCGGAGACCTGACGCTGCCGCACGGCCTGGTCGCCGCGCACGTCGACAACCCGCTCGCGAGCAACGTGCTGGTGGCGACGGAACCGGGGTCGGGTGCGGGGCGCGAGCGGCTCGCCGCGGCGGTGAAGGCGTACCCGGGGGTGGCACTGCTCTCGGCGGCGGACGCCGACGCGGCACGGGCCGAGCGGCAGGACGCCGGAGCGGAGATCAACCTGCTGGCGATGGGGCTGGTGCTGGCCTTCACCGCGATCGCGGTGGTCAACACCCTGGCGATGTCCACCGCCGAACGGGTGAGGGAGTTCGCGATGCTGCGGCTCGCGGGGGCGAAGCGGCGGCAGGTGCTGCGGATGCTGCGCGCGGAGGCCGTGTCCGTGCTGCTGATCGGGGCGGTGCTGGGGTCGGGGATCGCGCTGGCCGTGCTGACCGCGTTCAGCGTGGGCATGACGGGCGTGGCCGCGCCGGCGGTCCTGCCGGTCGCCTACGCGGTGGTGGTGGGGGTGGCCGGGCTGCTGGCCCTCGCGGCCACTTCCCTCCCGGGGCGGGTGGCACTCCGGATCCGCCCGGTGGACGTGGCCACGGCCAAGGCATAGCCGCCGGGGGCTCCGCCCCCGGACCCCCGCGGGCGGAGCCCCAGGGAACGGTGGAAGGGCGGGTAGGGGACAGGCCCCGCGCAGCGGCACCCGCACCCGCACCCGCACCTGCGCCCGCACCTGTCGCCGAAGCACCGGCCACCGGGCCGGCGGCGGGCCAGAGGCGAGCCGGCGCGAACGGCCGGTCAGGGAAGGGCCACCGGGAGGCCCGCTGCGCGCCAGGCCTGGAAGCCGCCCGCCAGGTCCGTCGCGCGGTGCAGGCCCAGCGCGTGCAGGGAGGCCGCCGCGAGACTGGACGCGTAGCCCTCGTTGCAGATCACGACGACCCGGAGGTCGTGGCCCGTCGCCTCGGCCGCACGGTGGCTGCCCTGCGGGTCCAGCCGCCACTCCAGCTCGTTGCGCTCCACCACCAGCGCCCCCGGGATCAGGCCGTCGCGCTCGCGCAGCGCCTGGTAGCGGATGTCCACGAGGAGGGCGCCCGCGCGGGAGGCCTCGTACGCCTCCTGCGCGTCGACGCGGGTGTAGCCCGAGCGGACCCGCTCCAGCAGCTCGTCGATGCCGACCGGGGCGCTCACTGCCAGTCCGCCGGGCGCTCGACGTCCTCCAGGTGCAGCACCGGGCCGCTGCGGCTGTACCGGCGGATCAGCGGGAGCGGCGGGTAGTACGCGTGGACCGAGATCGCGTGCTCGGTCGCGGACTCGTTGAGGACCTCGTGCACGTGGTGCTCCCCGAACGCGCGCCCGGCGCCCGCGCCCAGCTGCCGACTGCGGTCCACGCCGGAGGCCAGGTGGAGGGACTGCCAGCCCTCCGACGGGAGCCGTACGGACAGCGAGTGCTCGGTCAGCCGGCCCCGCGCGGTGGCGAACGCGCCCCGCGACTCGGCGTGGTCGTGCCAGCCGGTGCCGGTGCCCGGAGGCCAGCCGATCAGCCAGGCCTCGCTGCCGCCCGGCCCGTCCAGCCGGATCCAGGTGCGGCCCTCGGGGTCGAGGGGGAGCGCGGCGACGACATCGGGGTCGGCCGCGGTGCGCAGCGCGAACGCGAGGAGCTCGGCGGCCGGGGGGCCGGCCGCGACGGCGGCGGCAGGGGACGCGGAGAGGGCAGGGGAGAACGCGGGTGCAGACATGGAGGGTGACCGTTCCTGGGTTCGCGGAAGTGCGCGCAGGCCGGTGGACGGCACGGGGCGCGCAGGGGTGTGAGGGCGAATCAGCAGGAAGGGCGACACACGCAGCCCGCATAGCGGAGCAGGTCCATATGGACCCTCCGCCACAGGCGTACGTCGTTGCCGGTCATTCCGCGAGTGAACCACGCGCGGCCGGAAACGGTCAATCGATCACGGATGTCGGTGTTGTGGCGGGAGCCGTCGGAGGCGCCGGCCGCGGCGCCGGTGCACCCGCCCGCGCTGCGGGCGCACCCGCCCGGACCGCGTCCGCCGCCTCGTACAGCTCCGCCGGGCGCACCCCGGCGAAGGTCGCGGCCAGGTGCCCGTCGGGCCGTACGAGGAGCACGGTGTGCGCGGGCGCCCCCGGGTAGCCGTCCGCGACCAGCAGGTCGGTACGGACCGGCAGGGCGCTCACCGCCGCCGCGAGCCGGGGCATCAGCCCGGCGCCCAGCCAGTGGCGGCGGTCCCAGACCCCGGTGCCCGGAGCGACCAGGACCACCAGCAGCCGGCCCTGCCCCAGCAGGTCGCGCAGCGGCACCGTCGAGCCGTCGGGCGCGGTCACCGGGACGTTGGCCACCGGGCCCCCCGGCTCCGTGGCCGTCGGGACCTCCCGTACGGCCATCGGCGGCGCGTACGTCGGCTCCGCGCCCAGGGGCCCCCGCCCCAGGTGGCCGTCGGTGAGCAGGGTCTCGGCGGAACGCGCGGCCCCGGGCAGGTAGGTGCGCAGGGCGCCCCCCGCCCGCAGGGTGGGCATCGCCTGGTCGGCGGCGCGCAGCCGGGCTGCGACCGCGGTGCGCCGCTCGCCCTCGTAGCTGTCGAGGAGTTCCTCGGAGGCGCCCTGGTGCCAGGCCAGCGACAGCTTCCAGGCCAGGTTCTCCGCGTCCCGCAGCCCCTCCTCGACGCCCTGGGTGCCGAGGGCGCCCAGCAGGTGCGCGGCGTCCCCGGCGAGGAAGGAGCGGCCGTCGCGCCAGCGCCGGGCGAGGCGGTGGTGCAGGGTGTGGACGCCGGTGTCGAGGAGTTCGTACGGGGGAGTCGTGCCCCCGCACCACAGCGCGAGGGTGTCCCGGATCAGGGTCACCAGTGCGTCGGGGGTGACGAGCTCGCCGCGGGCCGGGAGCAGCCAGTCCAGCCGCCACACCCCGTCGGCGAGCGGCCGTGAGGTGACCTCGGCGGGGCCGGAGGGCGGGTTGCGGTGCAGCAAGGCCTCGCCGGGCCAGGGCAGTTCGGTGCGCAGCGCGGCCACGGCGTGCCGTTCCACGGCGGTGCGGCCCGGGAAGCGGATGCCGAGGAGCTTGCGGACGGTGGAGCGGGCGCCGTCGCAGCCGACCAGGTAACTCCCGCGCCACCACGTGGTTTCGGCACCCCGGGTGTGCGCGGTGATCCCCCGTTCGTCCTGCTCCAGGGAGTCCAGCTTGCTGTCGGTGACCACCTGGACGAGCGGGTGCGCGGCGGCGGAGTCGCGCAGTCCCCGCGTGAGGGCGTGCTGAGGCACGTGCAGGGGCGCCGGGTGCTCCTCGAAGGTGACCCGCTGGGCGGGCCGGCCGCGGCGCACGGTGCGCCAGGCGGCGTAGTACGCGCCTTCGTCGCGCAGCGTCGTACAGCCCAGCCGGTGCGCCATGGCGGCCGTGTCCGCGTGCAGGACGACGGTGCGGGCGGGGCGGATCTCGTCCTTGCCGGGGCCCTCGTCGAGTACGACGGAGGGCACGCCCTGGCCCGCCAGGGCGAGGGCCAGGGACAGCCCGACGGGGCCCGCGCCGACGACGATCACCGGGTCCATGATGTGGCTCCCGGTGTCCGGTATGTGATCACAGAACGTATGCAACCCACTGGAGGTGCCTGCGTCAAGTGACACAGGTCGGGACAACGCCGTGTGGTGCGGCGGATGACTCCCGCCGCACCACATGTGTCACGCCAGTGTACTGACCGGGTGTCAGGGGGCCTTGCCCACACCCGCCGCGCCGCCGGCGTCGACCTCGGCCACGTCGGCCTCGACCACGGCGCCCGTGCCCTTCTTCGACTGCCGCAGCCGCTTCTCCAGCCACGAGGCCAGCGTGGTCAGGGTGAAGTTCACCGCGATGTAGATCAGGGCGATCACGACCATGGTCGCGATGGTGTTGCTGTAGTTCGCGGAGATCTGCCGGTTCATCGACATCAGGTCGGCGAAGCCCAGGAACGCGCCGCCGAGCGCCGTGTCCTTGAGGATCACCACGAGCTGGCTGACCAGCGCGGGCAGCATCGCCGTGACGGCCTGCGGGACCAGCACGTACATCATGGTCTGGCCCTTGCGCATGCCGATCGCCTTGGCCGCGTCGGTCTGGCCGCGCGGCAGCGACAGGATGCCGGCCCGGACGATCTCGGCGATGACCGCGGCGTTGTACAGGACAAGGCCGGTGACCACCGCGTACAGGGGGCGCAGCTCGGAGCTGACGGTGCCGAGCATGACGTACAGCGCGGAGCTGAAGATCATCAGGATCAGGACCGGGATGGCGCGGAAGAACTCCACGACCGTTCCGACCGGGACCCGCACCCACGCGTGGTCGGAGAGCCGGGCGATGCCGAGGAGCGCGCCGAGCGGCAGCGCGATCACCATGGCGATCAGGCCGGCCTTGAGGGTCTCACCGAGGCCGGGCAGCAGGAACGTCGTCCAGATCGCGCTGTCGGTGACGAACGGGCTCCACTTGTCGGCGTCGAGCTGGCCCTTCTCGGCCATCAGGCTCAGGGCCCACCACAGGACCAGCCCGACGATCACCACGAAGACGGCGGTGTAGATCCAGTTGCGGACCTTGGCCTTGGGGCCGGGGGTGTCGTACAGAACGGAGCTCATCGCTTCACCGCCACTCGCTTGGCCACCCAGCCCAGCAGCAGGCCGGTGGGCAGGGTCAGCACGACGAAGCCGAAGGCGAAGACAGCGAAGACCGCGAAGATCGCCTGCGCCTCGTTCTCCAGCATTTCCTTCATCAGCAGCGCCGCTTCGGCCACGCCGATGGTCGCCGCCACGGTGGTGTTCTTGGTGAGGGCGATCAGTGCGTTGGCGAGCGGTCCGACGACCGCCCGGAACGCCTGGGGGAGCACGATCAGCGTGAGCACCTGGAAGAAGCTCAGCCCCAGCGCGCGGGCGGCCTCGGCCTGGCCCACGGGCACGGTGTTGATGCCCGAGCGCAGCGCCTCGCAGACGAACGTGCCGGTGTAGGCGATCAGGCCCAGGACCGCGAGGCGGAAGCCGGTCTCCTTGAAGGTGTCGCCGCCCAGGTTGATGCCCAGGGTCTGGCTCAGGCCCAGCGAGCAGCCGAGGACCAGCAGGGTCAGCGGCGTGTTGCGCACGGTGTTGACGTACGCGGTGCCGAACGCCCGCATCAGCGGGACCGGGCTGACCCGCATGCCGGCCAGCATCACGCCCCAGATCAGGGACCCGACGGCCGAGTAGAGGGTGAGCTGAACCGTCACCCAGAAGGCTCCGAGCACGTCGTACTGCCCGGATTCAAGAAAATCGAACACGTTGCCCTGCGCTCTCCCCAGGATGGCCGGCGAGGTGCGCCGCCGCCCGTGACAGGCGGGCGGCGACGCTCCTCACCGGTGAATCAGCTGCCTTCGGTGATCTGCGGGGCAGGCTCGGCCTTGTAGCCGGCCGGGCCGAGGTTGGCGTCCACGGCCTTCTGCCAGGCGCCGTCCGCGACCATCTTCTTGAGGGCGGCGTTGACCTTGGTCTGGAGCTCGGTGTCGCCCTTCTTCAGGCCGATGCCGTAGGGCTCGTTGCTGAGCTTCAGACCGGTCAGCTTGAACTTGCCCTTGTTCTTCTCCTGCGAGGCGTAGCCGGCCAGGATCGAGTCGTCCGTGGTCAGCGCGTCCACGGCCTTGTTCTCCAGGCCGGTGAGGCACTCGGAGTAGCCGGGGAACTCCTGCAGGTCGGCCTCGGGGGCCAGCTTGGTCTTGACGTTCTGCGCGGAGGTCGAGCCGGTGACCGAGCAGAGCTTCTTCTTGTTGAGGTCCTCGGCCTTGGTGATCGAGGTGTCGTCGGCGCGGACCAGCAGGTCCTGGTGGGCCAGGAAGTACGGGCCGGCGAAGTCGACCTTCGCCTTGCGCTTGTCGTTGATCGTGTAGGTCGCGACGACCAGCTTCACGTCACCGTTGGAGATCAGGTTCTCGCGCTCGGCGCTGACGGCCTGCTTGAACTCGATCTGGTCGGGCTCGTAGCCGAGCTCCTTGGCCACGTACTTGGCCACGTCGACGTCGAAGCCCGAGAACTTGCCGTCGGGCGTCTTGAGGCCCATGCCCGGCTGGTCGAACTTGATGCCGATGACGATCTTGTCCTTCTTGGCGCCACCGGACGCCCCGCCGTCACTGGCGGCCTTGTCGCTGCCGCCGCCACAGGCGGTCGCGGTCAGGGCGAGAGCGACGGCTGCGGCCGCGGCCGCAACGGCCTTGGAAATCTTCATGTGAACTTCCCTCGGATGAGACGTTGTTGAACGACGAGCGACGCGAACGGCGCATGACGGCCGGTCAGGATCTGTTCCGGCAGGGATCCGCCTAGGGATGCCTACCAGAGAAGACCCTCAGTGGTGCAGGATCTTGGACAGGAAGTCCTTGGCCCGGTCGCTGCGCGGGTTGCTGAAGAACTGCTCGGGCGCGGCCTCTTCGATGATCTTTCCGTCCGCCATGAAGACGACCCGGTTGGCCGCGGAGCGGGCGAAGCCCATCTCGTGCGTGACGACGACCATCGTCATCCCCTCCCGGGCGAGCTGCTGCATGGCCTCCAGCACCTCGTTGATCATCTCCGGGTCGAGCGCAGAGGTCGGCTCGTCGAAGAGCATCACCTTCGGCTCCATGGCCAGGGCCCGGGCGATCGCCACGCGCTGCTGCTGACCACCCGACAGCTGCGCCGGGAACTTGTCGGCCTGCGAGCCGACACCCACGCGGTCCAGCAGCTCACGGGCCTTCTTCTCGGCCGCGTCCGCCTTGGTCTTGCGGACCTTCATCTGACCGAGCATCACGTTCTGCAGCACCGTCTTGTGCGCGAACAGGTTGAACGACTGGAAGACCATGCCGACATCGGCGCGCAGCCGGGCCAGCTCCTTGCCCTCCGAGGGCAGTTCCTTGCCGTCGAGCGTGATGGTGCCGGAGTCGATCGTCTCCAGGCGGTTGATGGTCCGGCACAGCGTGGACTTGCCCGATCCCGAAGGACCGATCACCACGACGACCTCACCGCGGGCAATGCTCAGATCGATGTCCTGAAGCACGTGCAGCGCGCCGAAGTGCTTGTTGACGTTGCTCAGTACGACCAGGTCGTCCGCGGCGCCGACCGCGTCCTGCACGTCCTTGGCCACTGATACTCCGCTCATCGGCTTCTTGCTCCGTCCTCCTCGGTTGGGAGGACAGTAGTGACGTCGCGCGCACACCGTCATCACATCTGAGGGAGAATTGAGCATAACGATCCGGCCTCGCCCGAATACGCTCCGTGTGTCGTACCGGCGTGGCCGCCGGTGTGCTCGTACCGGGTGGATAACGGAAGGCGCGCCGGGGCGGAACCCCCTTGACGCGGACCTCCGCATCCGCATGGGATGCAGGGTGGCCATTACGGAAAGTGAAGATCGAGAGAAGGAGAGGGGGACGACATGAGACTGCTGCTCGTCGAAGACGACGATCACGTCGCCGCCGCCCTGTCCGCGATCCTCGCCCGGCACGGCTTCAAGGTCACCCACGCCCGCAACGGCGAGGAGGCGCTGCAGGCGCTGCTGCCCGCGGGAGCCCCGCCGTTCGGCGTCGTGCTGCTCGACCTCGGACTGCCGGACCAGGACGGCTACGAGGTCTGCGGCAAGATCCGCAAGCGCACCTCCACGCCCGTCATCATGGTCACCGCGCGGGCCGACGTGCGCTCCCGCATCCACGGCCTGAACATGGGGGCCGACGACTACGTGGTCAAGCCGTACGACACCGGTGAACTCCTCGCCCGCATCCACGCCGTGGCCCGGCGCACCGGCACCGGTGCCGCCGAGGAGACCGCCGGCAGCGGCACCCCCGGACTGGTCCGCCTCGGACCCGTCAGCATCGAGCTGCCCACCCGCCGGGTCAGCGTGGACGGCGCGGACGTACCGCTCACCCGCAAGGAGTTCGACCTGCTGGCCCTGCTCGCCCAGCGGCCCGGGGTCGTCTTCCGCCGCGAGCAGATCATCAGCGAGGTGTGGCGCACCAGCTGGGAGGGGACCGGGCGCACCCTGGAGGTCCACGTGGCCTCGCTGCGCTCGAAGCTGCGCATGCCCGCACTCATCGAGACCGTCCGCGGGGTGGGCTACCGGCTCGTCGCCCCGGCCGCCCCCTGACGGGTAACGCTCCGTGCGCGCCAGACTCCTCCCCCTGCTCGTCATCCTCATGGCGGGCGTACTGCTCGCCCTCGGCCTGCCGCTGGCCGTGAGCCTGGCCGCCGCGCAGCAGCAGCGGGTCGTCGTCGACCGCATCGACGACAGCGCCCGCTTCGCGGCCCTCGCCCAGTTCGTCATCGACGCCGAGGGCTCCCGGGCCACCGGCGCCGACGAGCGGCGCGAGACCCTCCAGCTCGAACTGGCCCGCTACCAGGAGCTCTACGGCATCCGGGTCGGCATCTTCTACCGCGACGACAACGCCATGGTCCGGGCCCCCGGCTGGTGGCAGCTCCCCGAGACCGGCGAGGGCCGGAAGGCCTTCGACGAGGCGCTGGCCGGGCGGCGCAGCCACGACCCGCCGCAGGTGTGGCCCTGGCAGACCCACGGGAAGCTGCTCGTCGCCTCCCCGGTCGTCCTCGACGGCGACGTGGTCGCCGTCGTCGCCACCGAATCACCCACCGACCAGATGCGCGGCCGGATCCTGCGGGGCTGGCTGCTCATCGCGGCCGGGCTCGCCGCCGCCATGCTGCTCGCCTTCGGCGCGGCCCTGAGGCTCACCAGCTGGGTGCTCAAGCCCGTACGGACCCTCGACGCGGCCGCCCACGGCATCGCCACCGGCCGCATGCAGTCCAGGGTCGCGGCCGCCGGCGGACCTCCGGAACTCCAGCGCCTGGCCCACTCGTTCAACGAGATGGCGGACAACGTCGAAGAGGTGCTGGAGCAGCAGCGGGCGTTCGTCGCCGACGCCTCCCACCAGCTGCGCAACCCCCTCGCGGCGCTGCTCCTGCGGATCGAGCTGCTCGCCCTCGAACTGCCCGAGGGCAACGAGGAGATCGCCTCCGTGCGCACCGAGGGCAAGCGCCTGACCCGGGTGCTGGACGACCTGCTGGACCTGGCGCTGGCCGAGCACGCCTCCGCCGAGATCAGCCTCACCGACGTCGGCGCGCTCACGGCCGAACGGGTGACGGCGTGGCGCCCGTACGCGGAGGAGAAGGGCGTCCGGCTCACCGGCACGGGCCTCAGCGCCGTCACCGGCTGGGCGGACCCCGTCGCCCTGTCCAGCGCCCTCGACGCCGTCATCGACAACGCCCTGAAGTTCACGCCCGCGGACGAGGAGGTCGAGGTGTCGGTCGCCGCGGCCGGGAGCTTCGTCCGGGTGGTCGTCGCCGACCGCGGGCCGGGCCTCACCGAGGAGGAGCTGCTCCGCGTCGGCGACCGGTTCTGGCGCAGCGGCCGCCACCAGAACGTGAAGGGCTCCGGGCTCGGGCTGTCCATCTCCCGCGCGCTGCTCGCCGCCGGCGGCGGATCCCTCGCGTACGAGACGAACCCGCCGCACGGGCTGCGGGTGACGGTCAGCGTCCCGCGCACCGAACCGCACGGCGGCTGAGCCGTCCGGTCCGGGTGTGCAGGGGCGGCCCGCGGGGAGGCTCTCCTCGCCGTACGCACCGTGCCCGCCGCGTCCGGGCCGCCCCGGGCCCGGACGGGAGGGCGCCCGTGGGCAGAGCCGCGCGGGAGTACGGCGCCGCCGTCCGGCGCATACTGAATCCTGACCCCTTCCTGGAGCCGCCACAGTGATCATCCCCACCGCCCCGTTCCCCGCACCGCGAGCCGCCGCGGCGGCCGCTGGCCTGACGGTGGCCATCGACATCGGCGGTACGAAGATCGCAGGGGCGCTCGTGCACCCCGACGGCACCATGACGGCCACGACCCGCCGCCCGACCCCGCGCGGGACCGACGCGGAGGCGGTCATGGCGGCCGTGACCGAGGTCGTCGCGGAGCTGTCGGAGTCGCCGCTGTGGCCCACGGCGGTCCGCTGCGGGATCGGCAGCGCCGGCCCCGTGGACACCTCGCGGGGCACGGTCAGCCCGGTCAACATCGGCGCCTGGCGCCAGTTCCCCGTGCAGGCCCGGGTCGAGGCGGAGCTCGCGGCGCGCGGGGCCGGGCTGCCGACGGTGCTCGCCGGGGACGGCGTGGCCATGACAGCCGCCGAACACTGGCTGGGCGCCGCCCAGGGGCACCCGAACGCGCTGTGCATGGTCGTCTCCACGGGCGTGGGCGGCGGCCTCATCCTGAACAACCAGCTCCACCCCGGCCCCACGGGCAACGCGGGCCACATCGGCCACATCAGCGTGGCCTTCGACGGAGAGCCGTGCGCCTGCGGCGGTCACGGCTGCGTGGAATCCATCGCCTCCGGCACGGCCATCGCCCGCTGGGCGCTGGCACAGGGCTGGACCCCGGCCGAGGACGCCTCCGCCGCGGGAGTGGCCGTCGCCGCCCGGGCCGGAGACCCGGTCGCGCTGGCGGCCTTCGACCGTGCGGGCCGCGCCCTGGCCGCCGCGATCGCGGCCACGGCCACGCTGGTCGAGACGGACATCGCGGTCGTCGGCGGCGGGGTCGCCGCCAGCGGGGACACCCTGTTCGAGCCGATCCGGCGGCATCTGGCCTCGTACGCGGCCCTGTCCTTCGTCCAGGACCTCGAGGTGGTCCCGGCCGCCCTCGGCACCCACGCGGGGCTGATCGGCGCGGCCGCGGCGGCGACGATGCTGCTGCCGTCCTGAGCCCGGAACCCGGAGCCCTGAGCCCGGAGCTAGGGCTTCACGGACCGGTAGTACCGGCGCGCGCCCTCGTGCAGGTCCAGCGGATCGGTGTAGATGGCCGTCCGGAGGTCCACCAGCTGCGCCGCGTGCACCTCGTGCCCGATGCGGTCACGGCTGAGGATCACGGTCCGGGTGAACTGCTCCGTCAGCTCGGGGTCCATGCCCTCGGTGGTGACCAGCAGGTTCGGCACCGCCAGGGTCGCCACCGAGCTGGTGTTCCGCGCCCGCGTGTACGCGTCCTGCGGCATCACCGCCGCCCGGTAGTAGCGCGCCGGGCTTCCGCTGCCCTGCAGCTGCTCCACGAGGTCGCCGAGCTGTACGAGCCGGATCTCGAAGCGCTCTGACAGCTCGCGCACCGCGTTGGTCGGCAGGCCGCCCGACCAGAAGAACGCGTCGATCCGCCCGGCCTCCAGCTCGGCCGGCATGGTGTCGATGCCGATGGACACGGCGGTGACGTCGCGCGCCGGGTTCAGCTTGGCCGCTGCCAGCAGCCGCTCCGATATCAGCCGCACCCCGGAACCGGGCTGGCCGACCGCGACCCGCTTGCCCCGCAGGTCCCGTGCCGACTGCACCGGCGAGCCGGCCGGCACCACCAGCTGCACGTAGTCGTCGTAGAGGCGGGCGCACCCGCGCAGGTAGGCCGCGCCGGGCTTCCCGTCGAGCTGGTACTTGGCGACCGCGTCGGCCGTCGCCACCGTGAAGTCCGCCTCACCGGCGGCCACCCGCTGGAGGTTCTGCTGCGAGCCCTCGCTGGGCTCCAGCCGCACCTTCACCCCGGGCATGTCCCGCTTCAGGGCCTGCTCCAGCAGTTCCCCGTAGAGGTGGTAGACGCCGGTCCGGACACCGGTGCTGAGGGTCAGCTCGCCCTTGAGCTCGGGCTCTCCGAAGGGCCGCAGCCACCACACGAGGACCCCGAGCACGGCAAGTACGGCCACCAGGGCCCGCAGGGCGTGGCGCCTGCTGATCCGGGGCGGTACGAGAGGCATGCCGGCGATCCTGCCACCCCCCTGCCGCCCTGTCACGCCCCGGCCGTCCCACCCGCCCCGGCCTGCGGCTCCGCGACCCGGCTCCGCGGCCGGGCGCCGGCCCCGCCCCACGGCGGACCGGAGGGCTCTCCGGCACCGCCTACCCTTGTTGCATGACCAGCAGCGACCGGAGCCAGGCAGTGGACGTGAAGCGAAGCTACGAGGTGCGCACCTACGGGTGCCAGATGAACGTGCACGACTCGGAGCGGCTCTCCGGTCTGCTGGAGGACGCCGGGTACGTCCGGGCGCCCGAGGGCTCCGACGGCGATGCCGACGTCGTCGTCTTCAACACCTGCGCGGTCCGCGAGAACGCCGACAACAAGCTCTACGGCAACCTCGGCCGGCTGGCGCCGATGAAGACGAAGCGCCCCGGCATGCAGATCGCCGTCGGCGGCTGCCTCGCCCAGAAGGACCGCGAGACCATCGTCAAGAAGGCCCCCTGGGTCGACGTCGTCTTCGGTACGCACAACATCGGCAAGCTGCCCGTGCTGCTGGAGCGCGCCCGCATCCAGGAAGAGGCGCAGGTCGAGATCGCCGAGTCGCTGGAGGCGTTCCCCTCCGCGCTCCCGACCCGCCGCGAGTCCGCCTACGCCGCCTGGGTCTCGATCTCCGTCGGCTGCAACAACACCTGCACCTTCTGCATCGTCCCGGCGCTGCGCGGCAAGGAGGAGGACCGCCGCCCCGGCGACATCCTCGCGGAGGTGGAGGCCCTGGTCGGCGAGGGCGTCTCCGAGATCACCCTGCTCGGCCAGAACGTGAACGCGTACGGTTCCGACCTCGGTGACCGCGAGGCCTTCAGCAAGCTGCTGCGCGCCTGCGGCGAGATCGAGGGCCTGGAGCGGGTCCGCTTCACCTCCCCGCACCCGAAGGACTTCACCGACGACGTCATCGCCGCCATGGCCGAGACCCCGAACGTGATGCCGCAGCTGCACATGCCGCTGCAGTCCGGCTCGGACCCGATCCTGCGGGCGATGCGCCGGTCCTACCGGCAGGAGCGTTTCCTCGGGATCATCGAGAAGGTCCGCGCCTCCATCCCGCACGCCGCGATCTCCACCGACATCATCGTGGGCTTCCCCGGCGAGACGGAGGAGGACTTCCAGCAGACGATGCACGTGGTCCGCGAGGCCCGCTTCGCCAGCGCCTTCACCTTCCAGTACTCCAAGCGCCCCGGCACCCCGGCGGCCGAGATGGAGGGGCAGATCCCCAAGGAGGTCGTGCAGGACCGCTACATGCGCCTGGTCGCCCTCCAGGAGGAGATCTCCTGGGAGGAGAACAAGAAGCAGGTCGGCCGCACCCTCGAGGTCATGGTCGCGGAGGGCGAGGGCCGCAAGGACGGCGCGACGCACCGCCTGTCCGGCCGCGCCGCCGACAACCGCCTGGTGCACTTCACGAAGCCGGAGGCGGAGGTCCGCCCGGGTGACGTGGTCACCGTGGACATCACCTACGCGGCCCCGCACCACCTGCTGGCCGAGGGCCCGACCACGGCCGTACGCCGCACCCGTGCCGGCGACGCGTGGGAGAAGCGCAACGCCGCCCCGGCCCAGCCGGCGGGCGTGATGCTGGGCATCCCGACCCTGGGCGTTCCGGCCCCCCTCCCCGCGGCAACGTCGGGCTGCGCGGCCCCGCAGGGCTGAGGGCAGTCCCAGCCCCGCCGGCGTTCGAGGCGCGGGCTCCGGGGCGGAGCCCCGGGTCCTGAACCGGCACCCGCGCCACACTCGCACGGCCCCCGCGCGAGCGGCACCGGCACCCGCACACCCCCGGCCCGGAGCGCGCTTGGCGCTAGGCTGCGGATCATGCTCGTAGCCGCTGCCGTCTGCCCCGCCCCGCCGCTTCTCGTGCCGGAGGTCGCCGCGGGGGCCGCCGCCGAACTCGGCGACGCCCGTACCGCCTGCTCCGACGCGCTGGCGGTGCTCGCCGCGTCCCGGCCCGACCTGCTCGTCGTCGTCGGAGCCGCCGACCGGGACCACGGCGGGCCCTACCCGCAGGGCGCCCGCGGCAGCTTCCGCGGATTCGGGGTCGAGGCCGACGTACAGCTGGGCGAGGGCGACGAGGGGCCGCGCATGCTGCCGGCCCCGCTCGCCGTCGGCGCCTGGCTGCTGGACCACGCGCGGTGGGGCGCCGCCCCCGTCGAGGGGTTCGGGATCGCGGAGCCGCTGGACGACACCGCGCACTGCCTGCAGGCCGGCCGGGAACTCGCCGCACGGCACGAGCGGGTCGCCCTGCTCGTGATGGGTGACGGCAGTGCCAAGCGGACCCTGAAGGCGCCCGGCTACCTCGACGAGCGGGCCGCCGCCTTCGACGCGGCCGCCGGCCGCGCGCTCGCCGCCGCCGACGTCGCCGCGCTCGCCGCGCTGGACCCCGCGCTCGCCGCCGAACTCCAGGCCGCCGGCCGGGCCCCCTGGCAGGTGCTGGCCGGCGCCGCCGAGGGCGCGGGCCTCGACGGCCGGCTGCTGTACGAGGACGCGCCGTACGGCGTCGGCTACTTCGTCGCCGCCTGGTCCTGAAACGCGCAGGGCGCCGCGCAGACGAGGAAGGGGCGCGGGACCGGCCGTACGCCGGTGCCGCGCCCCTTTCCGCTACCGCGTCAGGAAGCCGTCGGCGGCTTCGGCCCGCCGCCGGGAGCGTCCTTGTGCGCGATCTTGCCCAGGGCGTCCTTCGCCTTGCCCGTCCCGCTCGTGATCCGGTCGCTGTACTTGCCATGGGTCTTGGCGTCCACGGCCCTGGCCATCTTGTCCAGACTCCCGGTGATCTTGCCTTCGTTCCGCTGGGCGAGGTCGCCGACCTTCTCCTTCGCCGGCGCGAGCTTGGCCTTCAGATTGTCCAGCAGGCCCATGGGTCACCTTCCATTGGCGATCGCTACGTACGGGCGCCCTCGCCGGCCTCGCTGTCCACGGCCGGTTCGGCCGACTGCTGCTTGGGGATCTCCACGGCTTCCGCCGCCGGGGCCTCCGCTGCAGCCGCCCCGGCCTCGGTCTCCTCGGTCTCCTCGGCCGCACCGGACTCCGCCGTCGCGGCTTCGGCGGCGACCTCCTCGGTCACGACCGCGCCCTTACGGCGGAAAAGCCGATCAAAAACGCCCATTTCTCCTCCTATAACGTTACTCGTGTGAGTGAAGTTCCGCCTTGGCCGATCAGGCCTCGGCAAGGGCCTCTGCCAGCGCCTCCGCAGGCGCCTCCGCCGGGCTGAACCACGTCAGGGCAACGACCCCGCCCCCACGCCGTCACGTCCCCCGATCGGGTACATGGCCGCGTCTTGACCAGGGGCTGAGAGACTGGGGCGGTGAGGAAAGCAGCCCCCGCCCAGCGGGTCATCGCCGTCGTCGGTCCCACCGCGGCCGGAAAGTCCGACCTGGGCGTCGCCCTGGCCCGCCATTTCGACGGCGAGGTCGTCAACGCCGACTCCATGCAGCTGTACCGGGGGATGGACATCGGTACCGCCAAGCTGACGACCGAGGAACGCGGCGGGGTCCCGCACCACCTCCTCGACATCTGGGACGTCACCGACACGGCCAACGTGGCCGAGTACCAGCGCCTGGCCCGCGCCGAGATCGACAAACTGCTCGCCGAGGGCCGCACCCCGGTCCTCGTCGGCGGCTCCGGCCTCTACGTCAGGGGCGCCCTGGACGTCATGGAGTTCCCCGGCACCGACCCCGAGGTCCGCGCCCGGCTGGAGGCCGAGCTCGCCCTGGGCGGCTCCGGCGCCCTGCACGTCCGCCTCGCCGCCGCCGACCCGGCCGCCGCCGCCGCGATCCTGCCCAGCAACGGCCGCCGGATCGTGCGCGCGCTGGAGGTCATCGAGATCACCGGCCGCCCCTTCACCGCCAACCTCCCCGGCCACGAGTCCGTCTACGACACCGTCCAGATCGGCGTCGACGTGGCCAGGCCGGAGCTCGACGAGCGGATCGCGCTGCGCGTGGACCGGATGTGGGAAGCCGGACTCGTGGACGAGGTCCGCGAGCTGGAGGCCCGCGGACTGCGTGACGGAATCACCGCCTCCAGGGCGCTCGGCTACCAGCAGGTGCTCGCCGCGCTGGCCGGCGAGTGCACCGAGGACGAGGCCAGGGCCGAGACCGTCCGGGCGACCAAGCGCTTCGCCCGCCGCCAGGACTCCTGGTTCCGGCGCGACCCGCGCGTCCACTGGCTCAGCGGGGCCGTCGCCGACCGCGGGGAACTCACCGGACTCGCGCAGTCGTTGGTCGAACGAGCGGTCACAGCCTGATCACGTGATGGCATCGGGACGCCCCGCGGGCCCGTCCGGGGCCTGGGGGCGTGCCATCATCAAACTCCAGCGGGTGCGTCACCCGCAGTGAATGGCGGCGTACTGAATCCGAGTGGGGAGGGCGCGTGGCGATGGAGGCCGGCCCTCGTGACACCGGGCGGGACGACACCCGGCGGGAAGCGGACCCGACGCTTCTCGACCCGCCGGCCGGACCCGGCGGACCGCAGCGGTCCGACGGCCCGGACGTCCCCGGCGCCCTCGGGCTGCCCTCGGGCCCCGCGCGGCTGACCCCCGACGGCCCGGACACCCCGGATTCCACGGAGGCCGAGGCCGCCGCCGGACCCGAGGTCGAGGTCGAGCTGCGCCCCCAGCGGCGCCTGCGCGTGTGGCAGATCATCCCCATCGCGGTGCTGGCCGCCGCCGGTTCGCTCATGTTCGCCTTCCCGCTCGCCTTCGAGTTCGGCGACGGCGGAGCCGTGGTCGCCATGCTCGGGTTCCTCATCAGCTGCTGCGCCGGCGGCTGGGGGATGATGGCCGCCCGCCGCGTCGGCTACAGCTGGCCCGGGCTCCCGGCCCGCGGGAGCGGCCGCCGCCCCGACTGGCGCATGGCCGCGCTGTACGCCGCGGTCGCGCTGGCCGTCGTAGCGCTCGCCGTGTACCGGGTGGCCCGGCTCCGCTAGGCCGTCCGGCAGCCGCCCGCCGACCGCCCCTCGGACAGCCCCGCACCCCTGACCAGGGGATCGGTACGATGGGCCCGTGACGCAGACCACCCTCCCCTTCCTCAAGGGCCACGGCACCGAGAACGACTTCGTGATCGTCCCGGACCCGGACAACGCCATCGAGCTGCCGGCGGCCGCCGTCGCGAAGCTGTGCGACCGGCGGGCCGGGATCGGTGCGGACGGCGTCCTGCACGTCGTCCGGTCCGCCGCGCACCCCGAGGCGGCCCACCTGGCCGACGAGGCGGAGTGGTTCATGGACTACCGCAACAGCGACGGCTCCATCGCCGAGATGTGCGGCAACGGCGTACGCGTCTTCGCCCGCTACCTCCAGCACGCCGGCCACGTCGAGGCGGGCGACCTCGCCGTCGCCACCCGGGGCGGCGTCAAGCGCGTCCACCTCGACAAGGCGGGCGACGTCACGGTCTCCATGGGCCGCGCCGAACTCCCGGAGGGGGAGGTCACCGTCGCCGTCGGCGCCAAGAGCTGGCCCGCGCGGAACGTCAACATGGGGAACCCGCACGCGGTGGCGTTCGTTGAAAGCCTCGACGACGCCGGGAAGCTGTACGACGCCCCCGACTTCAGCCCGGCGTCCGCCTACCCGACGGGAGTCAACGTCGAGTTCGTCGTCGACCGCGGCCCCCGGCACGTCGCCATGCGCGTCCACGAGCGCGGCTCCGGCGAGACCCGATCCTGCGGCACCGGTGCCTGCGCCGTCGCCGTGGCCGCCATCCGCCGCGAGGGCGTGGACCCGGCCGCCACCGGCGAACCGGCCACTTACACCGTCGACCTCCCGGGCGGAACGCTCGTCATCACGGAACACCCCGACGGCCGGATCGAGATGACCGGGCCGGCCGTGATCGTGGCCGCGGGAGAGTTCGATGCGGCCTGGCTCACCGAAACGGTTTTCGCCTGAAGCTTCCCTCTAATGGGTGATCCGTTTCACGCTCGGCGAGAGGTGGACTGCGCCACGTGGTGGGGTCGGTAACATCAGGCACCGGCCCTGAGGGCTCACCCCATGCCCGCCACCGCCGGTCGAAGCCGCCGGAGGTGCCCATGAGTGCAGAGGCCACGAACCCCGAAGCACACCCCGAAGTGCGCCCTGAGCTCCGCAGACGTGGCCGGACCAGGCTCGATCTGCGCCGGCTCGGCCGAGCGGCGCTGCTCGGGCCGACGTCCCGCGACCGCCTCCCGGACGCCATCGGGCACGTCGCCGAGGCGCACCGCGCCCACCATCCGGACGCCGATCTGTCCGTTTTGCGGCGGGCGTATCTGCTCGCGGAGACCTCGCACCGCGGTCAGATGCGAAAAAGTGGTGAGCCGTACATCACACATCCGCTCGCCGTCACCCTGATCCTCGCCGAACTGGGCGCCGAGACAACGACCCTGACGGCCTCTCTCCTCCACGACACCGTCGAGGACACCGATGTGACCCTCGATCAGGTCCGCGCCGAGTTCGGCGACGAGGTCTGCTTCATCGTCGACGGCGTCACGAAGGTGGAGAAGATCGACTACGGTGCCGCCGCCGAACCCGAGACCTTCCGCAAGATGCTCGTCGCCACCGGCAACGACGTCCGCGTGATGTCCATCAAGCTCGCCGACCGGCTGCACAACATGCGCACCCTCGGCGTGATGCGCCCCGAGAAACAGGCCCGCATCGCCAAGGTCACCCGCGACGTCCTCATCCCGCTCGCCGAGCGGCTCGGCGTCCAGGCCCTCAAGACCGAGCTGGAAGACCTCGTCTTCGCGATCCTGCACCCCGAGGAGTACGAGCACACCCGCGCGCTCATCGCGGCCCACGCCGGCGAGAACGACCCGCTGCCCGCCATCGCCGACTCCGTACGGACCGTGCTGCGCGAGGCGGGCATCGCCGCCGAGGTACAGGTACGCCCCCGGCACTTCGTCTCCGTCCACCGCGTCGCCCTCAAACGAGGCGAACTGCGCGGCTCCGACTTCGGACGCGTCCTCGTCCTCGTCGGCGAGAACGCCGACTGCTACGCCGTGCTGGGCGAGCTGCACACCTGCTTCACCCCGGTCGTATCGGAGTTCAAGGACTTCATCGCCGCCCCCAAGTTCAACCTCTACCAGTCCCTGCACACCGCCGTCGCCACCCCCGAGGGGTACGTCGCCGAGGTCATCGTGCGGACCCGGCAGATGCACCGCGTCGCGGAGGCGGGCGTCGTCGCCCTCGGCAACCCGTACGCCACCGCCACCGCCGCGGCCGACGCCGCCGAAGCCGACGAGGAGCGGGTGGACCCGACCCGCCCCGGCTGGCTGTCCCGGCTGCTCGACTGGCAGCAGTCCGCGCCCGACCCGGACACCTTCTGGAGCGTGCTCCGTGCGGAGCTGGCCCAGGACAGGGAGATCACCGTCTTCCGCGCGGACGGCGGCACGCTGGGCCTGCCGGCCGGCGCCAGCTGTATCGACGCCGCCTACGCGCAGCACGGCGAGGCGGCCCACGGCTGTATCGGCGCCCGGGTCAACGGGCGCCTCACCTCCCTCTCCTCCCCGCTCGCCGACGGCGACACCGTGCAGTTGCTGCTCGCGCAGGACGCTTCCTCGGGCCCGGCTGCCGAGTGGCTCGACCACGCGAAGACCCCCGCCGCCCGGATCGCCATCAGCAGCTGGCTCGAAGCCCACCCCGACCGGGCCCTGTCCACCACCTCCGCCGCGCGGGCGCCCCTGTCGGTGGTCGGCGCCCGGGGCGGCGGGGCCAACGCGGTCGCCGACCTGCCGGACGCCCCCGTACGGCTGGCCGGGTGCTGCACGCCGGTGCCGCCGGACGCCGTCGCGGGATTCGTGGTCCGCGGCGGGGCCGTCACCGTGCACCGCATCCACTGCGCGGCGGTGGCACAGATGCGTGCCGTGGGGCGCACCTCGGTCGCCGTGCACTGGCGGGCCACCGCGGACTGCCGGGTCACCCTGGTCGCCGAATCGTTCGGCCGCCCGCATCTGCTGGCCGACCTGACCGAGGCCATCGCCCGCGAGGGCGTCGAGGTGGTCTCCGCGACCGTGGAACCCCCGGTCGAGCAGCGTGTCCGGCACACCTACACCCTCCAGCTGCCCGACGCGGGAGGCCTGCCCGCACTGATGCGCGCGATGCGGGACGTGCCCGGCGTCTACGACGTCAGCCGCGCCTAGCGCACAGGCCGTCTCTGCCGCCGGGCCGGAGGCTCTCCCGGCGTGTCAGCGGGCGGGCCCGGAAGGTCCCGTTCGGGTGGCCCCGTCGCGCGTCGCGGGCGGTCGTGCGGCGGGCGCTGGTAAGCGGTGGTGGATGCAGCTCACCTCCCCGCGCCTGCGCGCCGCCCTGCTCGCCGCGGCCTCCCTCACCCTCGTCGCAGCCGTCCTGCCCCCGCCGAAGCCGCTCGGCATCGGCGACCGGCTGTTCCCGGAGCTCGGGAACCCCGGGTACGACGTGCTCTCGTACGACCTGTCGTTCACGTACAAGGACAACAAGAGCCCGCTCGACGCGGTCACCGTCATCGATGCGCGCGCCCTGCGGCCGCTGGAGCTGATCAACCTCGACTTCACCCACGGCAAGGTGGCGTCCGTCGAGGTCAACGGGGAGCCGGCCCGGTTCGAGAGCGCGGGCGAGGACCTCGTACTGACCCCCGCGCGCCCCGTCGCGGCGCACGTGCCGCTGCACATCACCGTCCGGCACACCAGCGACCCGCGCGGCCGCGCGGACGGCGGCTGGGTGCCCACGACGGACGGCCTGGCCATGGCCAACCAGGCGGACGCCGCCCACCGGGTCTTCCCCTGCAACGACCACCCCGCCGACAAGGCGTTCTTCACCTTCCGGGTCACCGCCCCGGCGGGGCTCACGGTCGTCGCCAACGGGGTGCCCGGCGCATTGCCCGTCCCCGGCGCGGCCGGCGCGACGACCTGGACGTACCGGACCCTGCACCCCATGGCCACCGAGCTGGCCCAGGTCTCCGTCGGCAGCTCCGCGGTCGTCCACGGGACCGGACCGCACGGGCTGCCGCTGCGCGACGTGGTGCCCGCGGCCGACCGGGAGCGACTGGCCCCCTGGCTGAAGAAGACCGCCGGCCACGTCGCGTGGATGGAGGAGAGGGTCGGCCGCTACCCCTTCGAGAACTACGGGGTCCTGATCGCGCGGGCGACCACCGGTTTCGAGCTGGAGACACAGACCCTCTCCCTGTTCGAGAACAGCCTGTTCTCCGGCGAGGGCTACCCCGAGTGGTACGTGGAATCCGTGATGGTGCACGAGCTCGCCCACCAGTGGTTCGGCGACAGCGTCAGCCCCCGGACCTGGTCCGACCTGTGGCTGAACGAGGGCCACGCCACCTGGTACGAGGCCCTGTACGCGGACGGGCTCGGCAAGTACTCCCTGGAGCGGCGCATGCGCGAGGCGTACCAGCGCTCCGACCAGTGGCGGGCCGCGGGCGGACCCCCGGCCGCCCCGAAGGCCGCCGCCCCCGGCGAGAAGATCGGACTGTTCCGGCCGGTGGTCTACGACGGGTCTGCGCTGATCCTCTACGCACTGCGCCAGGAGATCGGCGTCCAGGCCTTCGACCGGCTCGAGCGGCGCTGGGTTTCCGAGCACCGGGACTCCGTCGCGGGCACCGCGGACTTCGTCCGCCTGGCCTCGCAGGAGGCGGGCCGGGACCTCACCGCCTTCCTGGAGCCGTGGCTGTACGGGAAGACGACTCCGGCGATGCCGGGGCACCCGGAGTGGAGCGGGAAAAGCGTGTGACCCCGGCGGAACGGGCATGTCACCATCGACGGGTCCCTCCGGGGAATCCCCGGGCGGTGTGACACGTTGGACGTGACAGCTAACGTGTCCCTGCTGGGCGTGACACTGCTATTCGAATCGACGTAAGGATCCAATGACCTCCTCTTCTTCCCCTTCCCAGGACGAGCGGGACGCACGGGACGTGCGGGACTCGCAGAGCTTCACCGAGAGCCTTCGGGCCGATGCCCTGATGGAAGAGGACGTCGCCTGGAGCCACGAGATCGACGGAGACCGGGACGGCGAGCAGTTCGAACGCTCCGAGCGCGCGGCCCTGCGCCGCGTGGCCGGCCTCTCCACCGAACTCGAAGACGTCACCGAGGTCGAGTACCGACAGCTCCGCCTGGAGCGCGTCGTACTCGTCGGTGTCTGGACCTCCGGCACGGTGAACGACGCGGAGAACTCGCTCGCGGAGCTCGCGGCGCTCGCCGAGACGGCAGGTGCTCTCGTACTCGACGGCGTGATCCAGCGCCGCGACAAGCCGGACCCGGCCACCTTCATCGGTTCGGGCAAGGCGCGCGAGCTGCGTGACATCGTCATGGAGAGCGGCGCCGACACGGTCGTGTGCGACGGCGAGCTCAGCCCCGGCCAGCTCATCGCGCTCGAAGACGTCGTCAAGGTGAAGGTGGTCGACCGGACCGCCCTCATCCTCGACATCTTCGCCCAGCACGCCAAGTCCCGAGAGGGCAAGGCGCAGGTCGCGCTCGCGCAGATGCAGTACATGCTGCCGCGACTGCGAGGCTGGGGTCAGTCGCTGTCCCGCCAGATGGGTGGCGGCGGCGGTGGCGGCATGGCCACCCGAGGCCCCGGTGAGACCAAGATCGAGACCGACCGGCGCCGGATCCGCGAGAAGATGGCGAAGATGCGCCGGGAGATCGCGGAGATGAAGACCGGCCGCGACATCAAGCGGCAGGAACGGCGCCGCAACAAGGTGCCCTCGGTCGCCATCGCCGGTTACACCAACGCCGGAAAGTCCTCCCTGCTCAACCGCCTCACGGGCGCGGGCGTGCTGGTGGAGAACGCACTGTTCGCCACCCTCGACCCGACCGTGCGCCGGGCCGAGACCCCCAGCGGCCGGATCTACACCCTGGCCGACACGGTCGGCTTCGTCCGGCACCTGCCCCACCACCTCGTCGAGGCGTTCCGCTCCACGATGGAGGAGGTCGGTGACTCCGACCTCATCCTGCACATCGTGGACGGCTCGCACCCGGCGCCGGAGGAGCAGCTGGCGGCGGTGCGCGAGGTGATCCGCGAGGTCGGCGCGGTCAACGTGCCCGAGATCGTCGTGATCAACAAGGCGGATGCGGCGGACCCGCTCGTCCTGCAGCGGCTGCTGCGGATCGAGCGGCACTCCATCGCCGTCTCGGCGCGGACCGGCATCGGCATCGACGAGCTGCTCGCACTCATCGACGCCGAGCTGCCGCGGCCCGAGGTCGAGGTGGAGGCCCTGGTGCCCTACACGCTCGGCTCGCTGGTGGCCAAGGCGCACGCCGAGGGCGAGGTGATCTCCGAGGAGCACACGGCCGAGGGGACCCTGCTCAAGGCCCGCGTCCACCAGGAACTGGCGGCGGACCTGGCTCCGTACGTGCTCGCGAAGAGCTGAACCGCCCGGACGCCGGTCCGGCGTTCTGAACTGAACGTCGGACCGGCGCGCCGAACGACCGAGGGCCCCCTGCGCCATGTGCAGGGGGCCCTCCGTCATCCGCTCGTACCCACTTCGGCTCGGGCTACTTGAACTTGCCGCTCACGGCGTCGAAGACACCCTTCGCCTCGGGCCCCAGCCGGGGACCGGCCAGCCAGCCCGCCTTCGACGGGCCGATCGAGGTGTTCGACACCAGCGCCGGCTTGCCGTCGGCGCCCGACGCGACCCAGCCGCCGCCGGAGGCGCCACCGGTCATGGTGCAGCCGATGCGGTACATCACCGGGTCGCTCGCGTTCAGCGAGAGACGGCCCGGCTTGTCCGCGCACTGGTAGGCCTTCTGGCCGTCGAAGGGAGGCGCCGCCGGGTATCCGGTCGCGGTGATGCCCGCCACCTTCGGCACGGCCGGAGCGTTGAACTCCACCGGGAGCGCCGAACCGACCGTCTCCTCCAGCGACTTCCCGCCGCCCTGCTCGGGCGTCACGTGCAGCACCGCGAAGTCGTACGGGGCACCCGCACCGCCGGTCGGACCGCCCGTCGCGATCCACTGGTCGGAGGTCTGCGCCCAGTCGCTCCACCACACGCCGTACGGGGCCACCTGCTCGCGCGGTGCGCCCTTGAGCTGCGCCGTCGGCTTGCCCGCGTTGTTGTAGGACGGCACGAACGCGATGTTGCGGTACCAGCCGCCGGACTTGCCCGCGTGCACGCAGTGGCCCGCAGTCCAGACCATGTTGGACTTGCCGGGGTGCGCCGGGTCCTTCACCACCGTCGCCGAGCAGACCATCGAACCCTCGGGCCCGTCGAAGAAGACCTTGCCGGAAGTCGGAACACTCTGGTGGTAGGGCGGGGCCGCCGCCTTGGCCGTCACCGGAGCCGGGGTCGGGTCGGTCACGCCCTGGTCCTTGCCCGCGTCCGGGTCGACGGCCGGCTGCTTCGGCTGCTCGGCGTCACGCATGCGGTCGGGGTCCCACAGGCCCTCGATGATCGGGTTGATGTAGTCGCCCGCCTCGCGGAGCCAGTCCTCCTTCTTCCAGTTCTTCCACGCACCCCCCTTCCACTTCTCCATGTCGATGCCGTGTTCCTTGAGCTTGTCCTTGAGGTGGTCGGGGATCTTGAGCCCGCCCGAGCCCGGGACCGGACTGGCCTGGGCCACGGTCGGCTTGGCGTCGCCGCCGGCCTCGTCGTCGCCGGGGCCGCACGCGGCGGCGGTCAGCGCGAGCGCGGCTGCGCACAGGATCGCAGTGACCGGTCGGTTCGGTCGCATGTCGGTTCGTCCCCCTGGTGGATTCGAGGCGTCGAGTGCAGCAACCCACTATGCCGTCGAGGTTGGGGACGGCACAGCCGGGGTCGTGGTTCCTGGTCCGGGCGGTGTCTCTCCTCCCGACGGGCAAGGATCTTGCGCCCACCCGTGATCCGGCGGCGTCACCGTCGTTGGTACGTACGGGGGATGGGGGAGCAGCGTTCATGTTCGAGGCGCAATCCGGAAGAGCAATCAGTGCGGGAGGTCCGACACTCGTGGCTTTGACCGAGCCGGCTGCGGCGGAGGATGCCGCATCCGCCGCAGCCGAGGCACAGGTACCGCCCCAGGGGAGCCGGGCACGACGGCCCGGCTCCCCCGATGTCCCCGGTGCCCCCGTCTCCGCCGCAGGGATCCTGCGCAGGCAGTCCCAACGGGAGTCCGCCGCACGGACGTACGCCCGCTCGCTGCCCATCGTCCCCGTGCGGGCCCGCGGGTTGACCATCGAGGGCGCCGACGGGCGGCGCTACCTCGACTGCCTCTCCGGTGCCGGCACCCTCGCCCTCGGGCACAACCACCCCGTGGTGCTCGAAGCCGTCCGGAGCGTGCTCGACTCCGGGGCGCCGTTGCACGTGCTGGACCTCGCGACGCCGGTCAAGGACGCCTTCACCACCGAGCTGTTCGCCAACCTGCCGCCGGAGCTGGCCGCCGACGCCCGGATCCAGTTCTGCGGGCCGGCCGGGACGGACGCGGTGGAGGCGGCCCTCAAACTGGTCCGCACCGCCACCGGGCGATCCGGGCTGCTCGCCTTCACCGGGGCCTACCACGGGATGACCGCCGGCGCCCTGGACGCCTCGGGCGGAGCGGCGGACGTACGGGTGACCCGGCTGCCGTACCCGCAGGACTTCCGCTGCCCGTTCGGCGTCGGCGGCGCCGAGGGAGCCGAGCTGGGCGCCCGCTGGACCGAGAACCTCCTGGACGACCCCAAGGGCGGGGTCCCCGCGCCCGCAGGGATGATCGTCGAACCCGTCCAGGGCGAGGGTGGTGTCCTCCCGGCACCCGACGGCTGGCTGCGGCGGATGCGGGAGATCACCGAGGCGCGGGGGATCCCGCTGATCGCGGACGAAGTGCAGACGGGCGTGGGCCGGACCGGCGCCTTCTGGGGAGTGGGCCATGCCGGGGTGGTGCCCGACGTGCTGGTCCTGTCCAAGGCGATCGGCGGCAGCCTGCCCCTCGCGGTGATCGTGTACCGGGCGGGCCTCGACGTCTGGGCCCCCGGGGCGCATGCCGGGACCTTCCGCGGGAACCAGCTGGCCATGGCGGCCGGCACCGCCACCCTCGCCTACGTCCGCGAGAACCGGCTGGCCGAGCGTGCCGCCGTCCTGGGCGAACGGATGCTCACGGCCTTGCGCGGCCTTGCCTCCGACCACCCCTGCATCGGGGACGTACGGGGCCGGGGCCTGATGATCGGCGTCGAACTCGTCGACCCCGAGACCGGGGACAGCGCCCCCGCCCTCGCCGCGGCCGTCCGCCAGGAGTGCCTGGACCGCGGGCTGATCGTCGAACTCGGCGGCCGCCATTCCGCCGTCGTCCGCCTGCTACCCCCGCTGACCCTGACCGACGAACAGGCCGGAGCGGTCCTCGACCGCCTGGCCGACGCCATCCCGGCAGCCGCCCGCCGGCCCCACTGACCCGTACCCCGAGGACCCGCGATGCCCGACGCGCACCATTCCACCCCCACCCCCGGCTCCGGCGGGGACGACCGGCTGCGACCGGCCCTGCCCCCCAGGGCACAGCAGCAACCGCCCGCCCCCACCGGGCACCCGACAGCGCCCCAGGCCTCCACCGGGCACCCGACGGCGCCCCAGGCCGCCACCGCCGACCCTGCCGACAGCGCCGACCCCGGGGGCCTCGACTCCGCCGAGCACCGCGCGCCGGAGCCCCGCCCCGCCCAGGCCTACCGGCCGGCCACCCCCGCGCCGACACCCCTCACCCGGCCGTGGGCCGCCCCCCTCGGGCCCGACCACCCGCAGGTCACGCCCCCCGAAGCCGCCCAGCTCTGGACCGCCCCTGCCGAGCCGCCCCGCCCCCAGCCCGCGCCCCCGGCACCCGCCCAGCCCTGGGCGGCCCCTGCCGAGCCGGCCCGTCCGCAGCCCGCGCCCGCACCTGCGGCGCCGGCCCAGCCCAGGGCCACGTCCCTCGGGCCCGACCATCCGCAGCCATCGCCCACCGACCCCGCCCGGCCCTGGGGCGCGCCCGCGCACCCGCAGCCCACGCACCCGGGGCCGGCGCAACCCTGGGCCGCGCCTGGCGAGCCCTCCCAGCCCCGGGCCGCGTCCCCCGAGCCCGCGGCCGCACGCCCCGAGGCCGTGTCGGGCGACGGGGCCGACGGGGTGTGCGCCCCCTCCGGCGAACCGGCTCACCGGGCCCCGGAGCCCGAGGACCCGGCGCCGCAGAGCCCGCCGGCGGCCACCGTGCCGCGGCAGAAGGACGGCACGGCCGCGCCCCGCGCAGGCCGCAGAGACATGGCCCGGCCGGAGCAGGCCGGGCCGCCCGAGCTCCTGGACCACCCCGACCCAACGGCCGCAGCCGAGGCCGCGACGGTCGAGAACCTGCTCCGCTGCTGGGTCCGCGAAGCCGGACTCCGCCGCCCCGACGGTCCCGCCGGGACGCCGCTGCGCATCCCCCTTCCCGCTTCCGGCGCCGCCCTGACCGTCGCCGTCCGCCACTGGTCCCCGGCCGGCTGGCACCGCTTCGGCCCGGCGCGACTGGAAGCCGCGCCCACCACTGCCCCCGCCCTCGACGCCGTCACGCTCGCCGCCCTCCTCGCCCGCGAAGGCACTCGTACGCGCACCTCCACCGGCGACGACCACGACCACGGCTCCGCCGACCTGGTGGCCCGGGTGGCCGACTCGGTCCGCCGCACCGCCGAGTTCATCGCCGACCGGCGTGAACGCCCCACCGCCCCGGCCCCCGTCAGCGCGGACCGCTTCCTCACCGCCGAACAGTCCCTCCTCCTGGGCCACCCCCTCCAACCGGACCCGAAGAGCCGCGAAGGACTCTCGGAGACCGAACTCCGCCGCTACTCACCCGAACTGCACGGCTCCTTCCCCCTGCACTGGTTCGCGGTCGCACCCGCCGCCCTCGCCACCCAATCGGCCTGGACGGAACGGGGCCGCCCCGTCTCCGCCGCCCGGCTCCTCGGCCGCCTCGCCCCGGACCTGCCGGTGCCCGACGGCGCCACCCCCCTTCCCCTGCACCCCTGGCAGGCCCGCGACCTGCTTCAACGCCCCGCCGTCGCCGCCCTCCGCGAAGCTGGACTCCTCCACGACCTGGGCCCCCACGGCGCCCCCTGGTACCCCACCTCCTCCGTCCGGACCGTCCACCGACCCGGTGCGCCCGCGATGCTCAAGCTCTCCCTGGGCCTGCGCATCACCAACTCCCGCCGTGAGAACCTCCGCAAGGAACTCCACCGCGGCGTCGAGGTCCACCGGCTGCTGCGCACCGGTCTCGCCGAGCAGTGGCAGACGGGCCACCCCGGCTTCGACATCGTCCGCGACCCCGCCTGGGTCGCCGTCGACGCCCCGGACGGAACCCCCGTCCCCGGACTCGACGCCCTGCTGCGCCACAACCCCTTCCGCTCCTCCGACGACGCCGTCTGCGTCGCCGCTCTGACCTCGCCCCGCCCGTGGCCCGGCCGGACCGGGATGACCTCCCGGCTCGCCGAGACCGTTTCCCGCCTCGCCGCCGACACCGGACGCCCCACCTCCGCCGTCGCCGCCGAGTGGTTCCTGCGCTACCTCGACCACGTGGTCCTGCCGGTCCTCGCCTTCGACGCGCTCGCCGGCATCGCCCTCGAAGCCCACCAGCAGAACACCCTGGTCCTCCTCGACCCGGCCGGCTGGCCGGTCGGCGGCCGGTTCCGCGACAACCAGGGCTACTACTTCCGCGCATCCCGCCGCGCGGAACTGGAACACCGGCTCCCGGGCATCGGCAGCGTCAGCGACACCTTCGTCTCCGACGCCGTCACCGACGAACGCTTCGCCTACTACCTCGGCATCAACAACGTGCTCGGCCTCATCGGCGCCTTCGGCTCCCAGCGCCTCGCCGACGAGCGCGTACTGCTCGCCGCCTTCCGCCGGTTCCTGGGCAAGGCGGCCCACCTCGGCCCGCTCCCCACGCGACTCCTCGACTCACCCACCCTGCGCTGCAAGGCGAATCTGCTCACCCGCCTGGGCGGCCTCGACGAGCTGGTCGGTCCCGTCGACACCCAGTCCGTCTACGTCACCATCGCCAACCCCCTCCACGACTGACACGCCAGCGCCGAGACGGAGAAGAGCCCCGATGCCCTCCACCGAAACCCCTGCCGATCCCGCAGGCTCCGCAACCCGTGCGTTCGGCAGCCTCCGCACCCTCGGCGACACGGTCGAACTACGGCTTCCCGTGCACCGGTTGCCCCTGCTCGCCGAGGCGGACCTGCTCGATTCCCCGGCACTCTGGGGCAGCACGGACACACCCGTCGGCACCTTCCGCCTCGACCCCGTGCGACCCGAGCGGGACCTGGGCCTGCTCACAGGCTGGATGAACGATCCCGAGGTCGACGCCTACTGGGAACTCGCCGGCCCCGAAACCGTCACCGAAGCCCATCTGCGGGCCCAGCTCGACGCCGACGGACGCAGCATCCCCTGCCTCGGCCTACTCGACGGCACCCCGATGAGCTACTGGGAGATCTACCGGGCCGATCTCGACCCGCTGTCCCGGCACTACCCGGCGCGCCCCCACGACACGGGTATCCACCTGCTGATCGGAGACGGAACGAACCGCGGCCGGGGCCTGGGCACCACACTGCTGCGCGCCGTCGCCGACCTGGTGCTCGACAACCGACCTCGCTGCACACGCGTCATCGCCGAACCGGACATCCGAAACACCCCCTCCGTATCAGCCTTCCTGGGCTCGGGTTTCCGCTGTTTCGCGGAAATCGACCTTCCGGAGAAGCGCGCCGCCCTGATGATCCGGGAGCGGGCGCTGCGCAATCTCCTCTGACTGCCGCCCCGCAGGCCCCGACCGCCCCGCCGCTTCGCACCTCTCCCTTCGAAAACTCCGCGCCACGCGGCAAAGTTCCCGAGCTCCGAGGAGACCCGTGCAGAATTTCCCGACGCCCCACGACGCCACGGAACCGCCCGTGCCGCCCTCGCCCCAGCACCCCTGTACGCCCCCCGAACTCAACCGCTCGACCTGGGACTTCGCGGCCCGCCGACTGCTCGCCAAGATGCTCGCCGAGTTCGCGTACGAGGAGATCATCAGCCCCGTCCCGGCCCCTGCCCCGGCGGGCGACGCATGGACCCTCACCCTCGACGACGGCAGCAGCCTCGGCTTCCGCGCCCGCCGCCGCGTCTACGGCAGCTGGCACGTCACCCCGGACACCATCACCCTCACCCCGGCGCCGCCCTCCACCGAGCCGCCCGTCGCCTTCGGGGACCCGTACGCCTTCCTCGTCCGTGCCCGAACCCTCCTCGGACTCGACGGGGCCACCCTCGGCCACCTGATCCGCGAGCTCAGCGCCACCCTCGCCGCCGACGCCAGGATCGACCACACCGCGCTGACCGCCGACGTCCTCGCGGATCTGGACTACGCCTCCCTGGAAGGCCACCAGACGGGGCACCCCTGGCTCGTCCTCAACAAGGGCCGCATCGGACTCTCCGCCGCCGACACCACGGCCTGGGCCCCCGAGGCCCGCACCCGCCAGCGGCTGCCCTGGCTCGCCGCCCACACCTCGCTCGCCGTCTACCGGGGCACCGCCGGCCTGGAGGATCCCGCGCGCCTCTACTCCGCGGAGCTCGATCCCGTCACCCGCGCCGCCTTCGACCAGAGCCTGCGCGACCGGGGCCTGGACCCGCTCGGCTACCTCTACTTCCCGGTCCACCCCTGGCAGTGGGACGAGGTGGTGCTCCCGCTCTTCGCCCCGGCCCTCGCCGCGGGCACCCTCGTCCCGCTGCCCGCCGACCCCGACGTGCGGCTGCCCCAGCAGTCGATCCGCACCTTCCTCAACCTCACCCGACCCGACCGGCACAGCGTCAAGCTGCCGCTCTCCGTCTTCAACACCATGGTCTGGCGCGGCCTGCCCTCCGACCTCGCCCTGGCCGCCCCCGCCGTCACCGCCTGGATCCACTCGCTGCGCGACGGCGACCCCTTCCTCCGCGACGAATGCGGGGTGATCCTCCTCGGCGAAGTCGCCTCCGTCACCGTCCGCCATCCCGTCTACGACGAGCTCCCCGAGGTCCCGTACCAGTACAAGGAGCTCCTCGGCGCGATCTGGCGCGAGCCCCTGACCGGCCGCCTCGCCCCCGGCGAGCGCGCCCGCACGCTGGCCTCCCTCCTGCACACCGACGCCCGGGGCCGTTCCTTCACCGCCGAACTCGTGGCCCGGTCCGGTCTGGCCCCGGAGGTCTGGCTCCAGCGCCTCTTCGCCGCCGTGCTGCCCCCACTGCTCCACTTCCTCTACCGCTACGGCACCGTCTTCTCCCCGCACGGGGAGAACGCCGTCGTGATCTTCGACGAGCACGAGGTGCCGGTCCGGCTGGCGGTGAAGGACTTCGTGGACGACATCAACATCAGCGACGAGCCGCTCCCCGAGCTGGCCTCGCTGCCGGACGAGGTCCGGGCCGTCCTGCTGACGGAGCCCGCCGACTTCCTGCCCCAGTTCATCCACTCAGGTCTCTTCGTGGGCGTCTTCCGCTACCTCTCCGCCCTCTGCGAGGACCGCCTGGACGTCCCGGAGCGCGAGTTCTGGTCCCTCGTACGGGCGGAGATCGTGCGCCACCAGGCCCGCTTCCCCGAGCTGAAGGACCGCTACGAGCTCTTCGACCTGCTCGGAGAACGCATCGGACGGCTCTGCCTGAACCGGAACCGGCTCTACGAGGACGGCTACCGCGACCGCCCCGACCGCCCGCACGCCGTGCAGCACGGCACCGTACCCAACCCCTTGTACCGGCCGTGATTCCTCGCCGGTGCGCTCACTGTCGGTGCGGACCCGTAGGGTTGGCAGTGCTATGACGAAGCCCTCCCTCCCCGACCTGCTGCACGCCGCCGTCTCCGCCGTCGGCGGTACGGAGCGCCCCGGCCAGGTGGCCATGGCCGAAGCCGTCGCCGAAGCGATCGACGACAACTCCCACCGGCTCATCCAGGCCGGCACCGGCACCGGCAAGTCCCTCGGCTACCTGGTGCCGGCCCTCGCCCACGGGGAGCGCGTGGTCGTGGCCACCGCGACCCTGGCCCTCCAGCGGCAGCTCGTCGAGCGCGACCTGCCGCGGACGGTGGAGGCGCTGCACCCGCAGCTGCGCCGCCGCCCGCAGTTCGCCATGCTCAAGGGCCGGTCCAATTACCTGTGCCTGCACCGCCTGCACGAGGGTGCGCCGCAGGACGAGGAGGAGGGCCTCTTCGACCAGTTCGAGGCGGCCACCCCCACGAGCAAGCTCGGCAAGGACCTGCTGCGCCTGCGCGACTGGGCCGACGAGACGGAGACCGGCGACCGCGACGATCTGACCCCGGGCGTCTCCGACAAGGCCTGGGGGCAGATCTCCGTCTCCTCCCGCGAGTGCCTGGGCGCGACGAAGTGCGCGTACGGGGCCGAGTGCTTCGCCGAGGCCGCCCGCGAGCGGGCCAAGCTCGCGGACGTGGTCGTCACCAACCACGCGCTGCTCGCCATCGACGCCATCGAGGGCGCCCCGGTGCTGCCCCAGCACGAGGTGCTGATCGTGGACGAGGCGCACGAGCTGGTCTCCCGCGTGACCGGGGTCGCCACCGGCGAGCTCACCCCGGGGCAGGTCAACCGGGCCGTGAAGCGTGCGGCCAAGCTGGTCGACGAGAAGATCGCGGACTCCCTGCAGACGGCTGCGGAGACCTTCGAACGGGTCATGGAGCTGGCGCTCCCGGGCCGCCTCGAAGTGATCCCCGAGGACCTCGGCTACGCGCTGATGGCCCTGCGGGACGCCTCGCGCAACGTCATCTCCGCGATCGGCGCGACCCGCGACAAGTCCGTCCACGACGAGGACGCGGTCCGCAAGCAGGCCCTCGCCGGCGTGGAAGGCATCCACACGGTGGCGGAGCGGATCACCAACGGCTCCGAGTACGACGTCGTCTGGTACGAGCGCCATGACCGCTTCGGCGCCACCGTCCGGGTCGCCCCGCTGTCGGTGTCCGGCCTGCTCCGCGAGAAGCTGTTCGAGGACCGCTCCGTGGTCCTGACCTCGGCCACCCTCAAGCTCGGCGGCGACTTCAACGGCGTCGCGGCCTCGCTGGGGCTCTCCCCCGAGGGGGTCGAGGGGGACGACGTACCGGCCTGGAAGGGCCTGGACGTCGGCTCGCCCTTCGACTACCCGAAGCAGGGCATCCTCTACGTCGCCAAACACCTGGCCACGCCGGGCCGGGAGGGCACCCGCGGCGACATGATGGACGAGCTCGCCGAGCTGATCGAGGCGGCCGGAGGCCGCACGCTCGGGCTGTTCTCCTCCATGCGGGGCGCCAAGGCGGCTGCCGAGGAGCTGCGCGGCCGGCTCGACAACCCGATCCTGCTCCAGGGCGAGGAGACGCTCGGCGAGCTGATCAAGTCTTTCGCGGCCGATCCGAAGACCTGCCTGTTCGGGACGCTGTCGCTCTGGCAGGGCGTGGACGTGCCCGGTCCGAGTTGCCAGCTCGTGGTGATGGACCGGATCCCCTTCCCTCGCCCCGACGACCCGCTGATGAGCGCCCGCCAGAAGTCGGTGGAGGAGCACGGGGGCAACGGCTTCATGGCCGTCGCGGCCACGCACGCCGCCCTGCTGATGGCACAGGGCGCCGGTCGCCTCGTACGGGCCGGCGGCGACCGCGGGGTCGTCGCCGTACTGGACCCCCGGCTGGCCACGGCCCGCTACGGGAGCTTCCTGCGGGCCACGCTGCCGGACTTCTGGTACACCACGGACCGCAACCAGGTCCGCCGCTCCTTGGCCGCCATCGACGCCTCGGCACAGGCCGAAGGCAAGTAGCCCTCCGGGAGCACGAGAGGCACGGAGCGGCAGCGGCTCAGCCGCGGAAAACGGCATACAGCAACCCCCGGGACCGGCGCAGTGGGTCCCGGGGGCTGGATGGAGGCGGCGGGCGTCAGACCCGACGCAGTACTGCGACGACCTTGCCGAGGATGGTCGCCTCGTCACCGGGAATCGGCTGGTAGGCGGAGTTGTGCGGGAGGAGCCAGACATGGCCGTCCTCGCGCTTGAAGCGCTTGACGGTGGCCTCGCCGTCCAGCATCGCGGCGACGATGTCGCCGTTCTCCGCGACGGGCTGTCGACGCACCGTGACCCAGTCGCCGTCGCAGATGGCGGCCTCGATCATCGAGTCGCCGACGACCTTGAGGACGAACAGCTCACCGTCTCCGACGAGCTGGCGGGGGAGCGGGAACACGTCCTCGACCGATTCCTCGGCGAGGATCGGGCCGCCGGCCGCGATCCGGCCGACCAGGGGAACGTACGACGCGGCGGGCTTGCCCGTGGTGTCCGTGGGCTGCGAGCTCGGCTGGTCGGAGCCGCGCACCTCGTACGCGCGGGGGCGGTGCGGGTCGCGCCGCAGGAAGCCCTTCCGCTCCAGGGCCATCAGCTGGTGGGCGACGGACGACGTGCTCGACAGACCGACGGCCTGGCCGATCTCCCGCATCGACGGCGGGTAACCCCGGCGCTGCACGGAGTCGCGGATGACCTCGATGACCCGCCGCTGCCGGTCCGTGAGCCCGGAGCTGTCGGCGCGGATGCCTGGAGGTCGACCTGGCAGCGAGCGTGCGGGGCGTACGACGGGCTCCGCCTCCGGATTCAGGTTTGCGTCGTTCATGGCATGCACCGGCTCGAGTCGGCTCTGGGAGCGGTTCTGGGCAGTGATGGTGGCACTGTCTGCGGTCGTGGTCACGTCGGCCCCTCTCGAAATGTTCTCCCTAGCTGGACAACGGTAGTAGCTTTCGAAAGGTTGCGCCAAACACACGTTCGAGTGAAAAAACGCAGATCGTCCCGCGTGGGCATTTCAAGAGGTGTATAGACGCTCGGTCGGCCGAACGCGGGTTCGGCTCGGCATCCGCTGCTTACGGTACCCTTCCCGGTCGGGTCGCCGCCGGTGGGGCTGTCCCCAGTGTGGCACCGCGGAGCCCCGTATCCGGCTATCGGACGGTGCGACACGCGGAGTGGGGTGAATCCACCCCAACCCAAGATCTAGTGGTTGGATGGGCGCTGCCACCCAGAAGTTGTGGTCCTCGGTCTGCCGGGGGTCTCGGCATCGCATATGCTTGTGGCTGCTTCGCGGGCCCCCGACAGAGCTTGTCCCTGTCGTTCAGGGGCTCCGTGGGGTGATTCAGTCGTGCCAAAAGGGAGGGTGAGGGAACCATGCACTGCCCCTTCTGCAGGCACCCCGACAGCCGCGTCGTCGACAGCCGCACCACGGACGACGGCACGTCGATCCGCAGGCGCCGTCAGTGCCCCGACTGCTCCCGTCGTTTCACGACGGTGGAGACGGCCTCGCTGATGGTGATCAAGCGCAGCGGGGTGACCGAACCCTTCAGTCGTACCAAGGTCATCTCCGGCGTGCGCAAGGCGTGCCAGGGACGGCCGGTCACCGAGGACGCCCTCGCCAAGCTCGGCCAGCGGGTCGAGGAGGCGGTGCGCGCCACCGGGAGTGCCGAGCTGACCACCCACGACGTGGGTCTGGCCATCCTCGGCCCGTTGCAGGAGCTCGACCTGGTCGCGTACCTGCGGTTCGCATCCGTTTACAAAGCTTTCGACACCCTTGAAGACTTCGAGACCGCCATCGCGGAACTGCGCGAGCCGCGGCCTCATCCCGAAGAGTGCGAGCACGGGGGGACCGGTTCGGTCCCCGTGCCCGCCTCCGCCGCCGACTGACCGGACGGCCCTCGCCGCGGAGCCCAGGCGTCGCGGTGTGGCCGGTCAGTCGAGCGAAGAGACGTAGATACAGATACACAGCACCGTGCCGCGGAATAGCGCTGGCACTTTAGGGCGTTTTGCCCGCATTGGGAGGCGGCATGACAGAGACGGCGAGCAGCTCGGCACGTGGTTCCCGCGCCAAGGGGACCAAGGCCGCCAAGGGCGGCCTGCGTATCGAGCGCATCCACACCACCCCCGGCGTGCACCCTTACGACGAGGTGAGCTGGGAGCGTCGTGACGTCGTCATGACCAACTGGCGCGACGGCTCGGTCAACTTCGAGCAGCGCGGCGTCGAGTTCCCCGACTTCTGGTCGGTGAACGCGGTCAACATCGTCACCAGCAAGTACTTCCGCGGCGCGGTCGGCACCCCGCAGCGCGAGACCGGTCTGAAGCAGCTGATCGACCGGATCGTGAAGACCTACACGAAGGCCGGCGAGGACTACGACTACTTCTCGTCGCCCGCCGACGCGGAGATCTTCGAGCACGAGCTGACCTACGCCCTCCTGCACCAGATCTTCAGCTTCAACTCCCCGGTGTGGTTCAACGTCGGCACCCCCCAGCCGCAGCAGGTCTCCGCCTGCTTCATCCTGGCCGTCGACGACTCCATGGAGTCGATCCTCGACTGGTACAAGGAAGAGGGAATGATCTTCAAGGGCGGCTCCGGCGCCGGCCTGAACCTCTCCCGCATCCGCTCCTCCAAGGAGCTCCTCTCCTCCGGCGGCAACGCCTCGGGTCCGGTCTCCTTCATGCGAGGCGCCGACGCGTCCGCAGGAACGATCAAGTCGGGCGGCGCCACCCGCCGCGCGGCCAAGATGGTCGTCCTGGACGTGGACCACCCGGACGTCGAGGCCTTCATCGAGACCAAGGTGAAGGAAGAGGAGAAGATCCGCGCCCTGCGCGACGCGGGCTTCGACATGGACCTGGGCGGCGACGACATCACGTCCGTCCAGTACCAGAACGCCAACAACTCCGTCCGCGTGAACGACGAGTTCATGACGGCCGTCGAGAACGGCACCGAGTTCGGCCTGCGCGCCCGCATGACCGGTGAGGTCATCGAGAAGGTCGACGCCAAGGCGCTCTTCCGCAAGCTGGCCGAGGCCGCGTGGGCGTGCGCCGACCCGGGCATCCAGTACGACGGTGTGATCAACAACTGGCACACCTGCCCCGAGTCCGGCCGCATCACCGCGTCCAACCCCTGCAGCGAGTACATGCACCTGGACAACACGTCCTGCAACCTCGCCTCGCTCAACCTGATGAAGTTCCTGAACGACGACGGCAAGGGCAACCAGTCCTTCGACGCCGAGCGCTTCGCCAAGGTCGTCGAGCTCGTCATCACCGCGATGGACATCTCCATCTGCTTCGCGGACTTCCCGACGCAGAAGATCGGCGAGAACACCCGCGCCTTCCGCCAGCTGGGCATCGGCTACGCCAACCTCGGCGCCCTGCTGATGGCCACCGGCCACGCGTACGACTCGGACGGCGGCCGCACCCTCGCCGCGTCGATCACCTCCCTCATGACCGGTACGGCGTACAAGCGCTCCGCCGAGCTGGCCGCGATCGTCGGCCCGTACGACGGCTACGCCCGCAACGCCGAGTCGCACAAGCGCGTCATGAAGCAGCACGCCGACGCCAACACCGCAGCCCCGCGCACCGAGGACCTGGACAACGCGATCTGGGCCGCGGCCACCGAGGCCTGGCAGGACGTCCTGCGCCTCGGCGAGAAGAACGGCTTCCGCAACTCCCAGGCCTCCGTCCTCGCGCCGACCGGCACCATCGGTCTCGCGATGTCCTGCGACACCACCGGTGTCGAGCCGGACCTGGCCCTGGTCAAGTTCAAGAAGCTCGTCGGCGGCGGCTCGATGCAGATCGTCAACGGCACCGTTCCGCAGGCCCTGCGCCGCCTGGGCTACCAGGAGGAGCAGATCGAGGCGATCGTCGCCCACATCGCCGAGCACGGCGTGGTCGTCGACGCCCCGGGCCTGAAGACCGAGCACTACGAGGTCTTCGACTGCGCCATGGGCGAGCGTTCCATCTCCGCGATGGGCCACGTCCGCATGATGGCCGCGATCCAGCCCTGGATCTCCGGCGCGATCTCGAAGACGGTCAACATGCCGGAGACGGCGACCGTCGAGGAGATCGAGGAGATCTACTTCGAGGCGTGGAAGATGGGCGTCAAGGCGCTCGCGATCTACCGCGACAACTGCAAGGTCGGTCAGCCCCTCTCCGCCAAGAAGAAGGAGGAGGAGAAGGAGGAGGTCACCGCCAAGACGGAGGAGACCATCCGCGCCGCCGTCGAGAAGGTCATCGAATACCGCCCCGTCCGCAAGCGCCTCCCCAAGGGCCGCCCGGGCATCACCACCTCCTTCACGGTGGGTGGCGCCGAGGGCTACATGACCGCCAACTCCTACCCGGACGACGGTCTCGGCGAGGTCTTCCTGAAGATGTCCAAGCAGGGCTCGACGCTCGCGGGCATGATGGACGCCTTCTCGATCGCCGTCTCCGTCGGCCTCCAGTACGGCGTGCCGCTGGAGACCTACGTCTCGAAGTTCACCAACATGCGCTTCGAGCCGGCCGGTATGACGGACGACCCGGACGTGCGGATGGCGCAGTCGATCGTCGACTACATCTTCCGCCGCCTGGCGCTGGACTTCCTGCCCTTCGAGACCCGCTCGGCCCTCGGCATCCACACCGCCGAGGAGCGTCAGCGCCACCTGGAGACCGGCTCCTACGAGCCGCTCGACGAGGAGCTGGACACCGAGTCGCTGGCCCAGTCGGCCCCGCTCGCCGCGGTGCCTTCGGCCCCGAAGCCGGCCGCGGTCACCGTTCCGGTCCCGGCTCCGAAGACGGCGCACAGCAACGCCGAACTGGTCGAGATGCAGCTCGGCGTCTCCGCCGACGCCCCGCTCTGCTTCTCCTGCGGTACGAAGATGCAGCGCGCCGGCTCCTGCTACATCTGCGAGGGCTGCGGCTCCACCAGCGGCTGCAGCTGACGCCAGTAGGCCGGTAGCCCCCAGGGGCTGCTGACCAGCAGTGCAACGAAGGGGACCGGCCGGTGGCCGGTCCCCTTCGGCATGTCCGCACCCGGGGCCGGATACTCGTTTCCCGCTCAAACGATCACCGGTTAGTCTCCAGCCCGCACGTGTGATCAGCGGGGGAAGGGCGGGGGCGTGGCCGGGAACGGGGCCGGATCCGGGGCGGGTGTGAACGCGGCGGCGCAGGCCGTCATGGCGGTGGTGCTGGTCGGAGGGCTGGCCGCTGCGGCATGGGTGACCAGGGACTCCTTCGATACGAAGGCCGCGGACCGGGAGCCGGCGGTCTGCCCGGCCGGGGAGGAGGGCGGGCCGGAGGCGGAGCGGACCGGGGCGCAGCTGTGCCGTGCCCTCAACCGGCCGGACCTGCCGGCGCTCCTGGGGACTCCGCAGGACATGGTGCGCAACGCCTCGGGGAAGGGCGGCGAGTTCACCCGTACCGACGGCAGGAAGACCGTCTCCCCCGAGGACGCGGCACTGTTCCGCGTCGCGGAGCAGGTGCTGCCCGCGGCCCCGGGGTGGGCCGCCGGATGAGGCCGGACCAGGCCGGGACGCGATCGAGGGTGGAAGCGGAAGTGGGAGCCATGTGGAGCGGTGACGAGCTGGATCTGGACGCGTACCTGGCGCGGATCGGAGTGCGGCCGGATCCGGACGGGAGCGGGGAACTTCGGCCGGACCTTGCGACGTTGTACGAGGTGCACCGCGCCCACACCGCCGCCATCACCTTCGAGAACCTGGACATCCTGCTCGGCCGCCCCGTCGAGCTGGACGTGAAGGCGATCGAGGGCAAGCTCGTGCACGCACGCCGCGGCGGGTACTGCTACGAGCAGAACTCGCTGCTGGCCGCTGCCCTGGAGCGGATCGGCTTCGAGGTCTCCGGGCGGGGTGCCCGCAACCGGACCCGGGGAGACTCCCTGACGGCCGTGACGCACGCCGTCCTCGTCGTCACGGTCGAGGGCGAACCGTGGCTGTGCGACGCCGGGTTCGGCTACCAGGGGCCCTGCGAGCCCGTCCCGCTCGCGCGGCCCGGTGCCGAGGTGCGGCAGGGGGAGTGGACCTACCGCGTCCGGGAGGAGGCGGAGGGCGTCCTCGTGCTGTGCGTCCTGCGCGGGGGAGTCTGGCGGGACTTGTACGCCTTCTCCCCGCAGCGCTACCACCCCGTCGACTACGTGGTGCTCAACCACTACAGCTCCACGCACCCCCGCTCCGCCTTCGTCTCCCGCGTCATCGCGCAGCGGCCGGGCGACGAGGTCCGCACGGCGCTGGTCGGGCGGGAGCTCACCCGGCTCACTCCGGACGGGCGGACCGAGCGGCAGAACGTGGGGCCGCAGGAGCTGATCGCGGTGCTCGACAGGGAGTTCGGGCTTCGGCTGTCCGGGCGGGACGAGGCGGAAGTGGTTCGGATCCACCGCGCCGGGGACTGACCCGGGCGGCGCCGGGACCGTACGATGGCTCGGTGCTGGTCAAGTGGATTCGCTGCACGGTGACGGACCGACGGGGGTTCGAGCGCGGTCAGCGAAAATGGGCGGGGCTGCCTGGTGAGCCGGGATTCCGGGGGCAGGGCGGCGGCTGGAGCCGGGGCCGGCAGGGGGTCGCGCATGTCTTCGCGTTCTGGGAGAGCCGTTCCTTCTACGACTCCTTCATGGCCCGCAGCCATGACCGGCTGGCCGCTTCGCAGAACGGTACCTACACCGACCTGCGCGTCACCCTGTTCGACCACCGCTTCGACGTGAAGACGGGGTTCGAGCCCCGGTTCACCGACGCCGACGTCGTGCGCGTCGCGCACACGAGGGTCCGCGAGGGCCGGGTCGACCACTTCGCCCTCATGCAGGAGAAGGTGTGGAACCCGGCCATGGCGGGCTCGCCCGGGATGATCCGGGGCCTCTTCGGAGAGGCCCCCGGCCGGGAGTTCCTGGTGCTGTCGATGTGGCACGCGGCGGCCGAGCACGGCAAGTACCGCCAGGAGCGTGTGGAGCGGCTCTCCTTGCGCGCCCAGATCCAGGCCGACGTCGAGGCCCTCACCGGTGACGTCGTCGACCTGGAACCGTCCTGGACGGTGTGACGCGTGCTCGCCTGATCGTGTGCTCGTCTGATCGTGTGCAGGCCCGGCGGCAGGCCGGTACGGCGGTACGGAAATGCGATGATCGCCTGACCGGCGGAGCCCTGACCGGCGTGCCCGTCGTTCGGCCCGCCGGTGGCCGAATAGGGTCGTGGGATGTCTCGACCACGTCGCATCGTCCTTGTCCGGCACGGGGAATCGGAGGGCAACACCGACGACTCGGTGTACGAGCGCGAGCCCGACCACGCGCTGCGGCTGACCAAGAAGGGCCACGAACAGGGCGCGGCGGCCGGGGAGCGGCTGCGTGAGCTCTTCGGCGACGAGACGATCAGCGCGTACGTCTCCCCCTACCGGCGGACCCTGCAGACCTTCCGGGAACTGCGGCTGGACCCGACCCGCGTCCGGATGCGCGAAGAGCCGAGGCTGCGCGAGCAGGACTGGGGGAACTGGCAGGACCGGGAGGACGTACGGCTCCAGAAGGCGTACCGGGACGCGTACGGGCACTTCTTCTACCGCTTCGCGCAGGGGGAGTCGGGCGCCGACGTCTACGACCGGGTCGGGTCCTTCCTGGAGAGCCTCTACCGCAGTTTCGAGGCCCCGGACCACCCAGAGAACGTGCTCCTCGTGACGCACGGGCTGACGATGCGGCTGTTCTGCATGCGGTGGTTCCACTGGTCGGTCGCCGAGTTCGAGTCACTGTCCAATCCCGGCAACGGCGAATTCCGCGTCCTCATGCGCGGCCCGGACGGCCGGTACCGGATGGACCGCCCGTTTGAGCGGTGGACCACACCCGAGCCTTACGACCTCGACGGCTAGAGTGGCCCGCAATGACCCCTGACTCCACTCCCGAACGGCGCTATGCACGCGCCATGTCCAGCCTCAGAGGGCTGGCTCTGGGTGACGCCCTGGGCTCCCAGTACTTCGTCCCCGTGAATTACCCGCTGCTCAAGCGGCGTGAACTGCCCGCCGGTACCGAGACGTGGCAGTGGACCGACGACACCGAGATGGCCTGCTCGGTCGTGGCCGTGCTGGCCGAGCACGGCCGCATCGACCAGGACGCGCTAGCCGGCTCCTTCGCGCACCACCACGACTTCGACCGGGGCTACGGGCCCGCGGTGAACCGGATGCTGCGGCTGATCCGGGAGGGCGAGGACTGGCGCACGCTGGCCGCCGAGCTGTTCAACGGGCAGGGCTCCTGGGGCAACGGCGCCGCCATGCGGATCGCCCCGCTCGGCGCCTGGTACGCGGACGACCCCGAGCAGGCCACGCATCAGGCGGAGATCTCCGCCTACACCACCCACCAGCACCGCGAGGCGGTGTGCGGGGCCATGGCCGTGGCCGCGGCGGCCGCGCTCGCGGCGGCCCCGGCCGGCCCGCCGAAGGCCTCCGACCTGCTGGACGGGGTGATCGCCCTGGTGCCGCGCAGCGCGGTGGGTGCCGGGCTGCGGCGGGCGCGGGACATGCTGGACTACGGCGACGCGACCACGGTCGCGGCGGTCCTGGGCTGCGGGCGGCGCACGAGCGCCCACGACACGGTGCCCTTCGCCCTGTGGTCGGCGGCGCGTTCGCTGGAGGACTACGAGCGGGCGTTCTGGACCACCGCGCAGGTGGGCGGCGACGTCGACACGACCTGTGCCATCGTCGGCGGCGTGCTCGGCGCCCGCGGCGACGAGGTGCTGCCCGCCGCGTGGCTGGCGCGCACCGAGGCCCTGCCGGCGTGGCTGCCGGAGGCTGCCGCGAGCTAGGTCCTGACCGAGTCGGGCCGGGGGCACCCCCGTTGGGGTGCCCCTTCCGTTTGTCACGGTCCTGACACAGGCTCTTTTGATCCTGTTCAAAACCTCTCTGCCCCGGCCTACGCTGTCCGCTCAGCCGCCCCGAACCGAAATGCCGGGGAGGCCTGCAGGGAGGGGAACCCGATGCCAGAGAACACCGACGGCGTGGATGAAACCGCGTCCGAGTCCGCCGGTGGGGCGGCGAAGCCGGGCGGAGCTCCGGCTCCGGCGACCGGTCCGCAGGCCGGGGCGGGGCCCGGTGCCCCGGTTCCGGGCGCCTCGGGGTCCGGTGCCCCGGCGCCTGGTGACGCGGCGCCCGGCACTCCGGCGCCCGGCGCTCCGGTTCCCGGTGCCCCGTCAGGGGCGCGGCCCGGTGCCGTCGGCGCGCCGGCAGGGCCGCAGCCCGGGATGTCCCCCGAGGCCGCCGCGCAGATGGTCTGGCAGACGCACCAGCAGCGGGCGCGCGCAGCAGCCCTCGCCAAGGCCTCCGGCCCGCCCGCGTGGGCCGTACGGATACGCCCCGCCGAAGCCGCTCCCGTGCGGGCCGCGACGCTCGTCGCCGCCCTCGTGGCCGGCCTCGCCACCGCGCTGCTGCTCGGCGACGGCCTCGGCCCCGGCCTGCCCCTCGCGGTGCTGCCCGCGGTCGTCGCCGCGTACTTCGCCGCCCGCGCTGCGGGCCGGGCGCCCCGCCCCTGGACCCTGGTCTGGGCGGTCGGCTGCCTCGCGCTCCTCGTCGTACCGGCCCTGCGCGACTCCGCCTGGCCGGCCACGCTCGCGATCCTGGCCGCCGTCCTGCTCGGCGCACTCGCCCTGCACGGCAGCCGCACCTGGCACGGGGTGCTGCTCAGCCCGCTCGGCCTCTTCGGGTCCGCCGTGACCGGCACCGGCTGGGCCTGGGCGGGCCTGCGGTCGCGCAGCGGGGGCATCAGCAAGGAGCGCTGGCTGCCCGTGCTGAAGGCGACCGTCGTCGCCGCCGCACTGCTGGTGCTCTTCGGCACGCTCTTCGCCTCCGCCGACGCGGCCTTCGCCGATCTGGTGGGTGACCTCATGCCCGACGTTTCCGTCGGGGAGGGCCCCTTCCGGACCGTGCTCTTCGTCCTCGGCGCCGTCCTCGCGCTCGCCGCCGCCCGCACCGCCGCGGCCCCGCTGCGCTGGGACCGGATCGAGGTCGCCCCGGGCAAGCCGCGCTCCCGCGTCGAATGGGCGCTCCCGCTCATCGTGCTCGACCTGCTCTTCGCAGGCTTCAACGCCGTCCAGCTGGCCGTCCTGTTCGGAGGCTACGACAAGGTCCTGAGCAGCACCGGGCTCACCTACTCGGAGTACGCCCGGCAGGGCTTCTGGCAGCTGCTCTGGGCCACCGTGCTCACCCTCGTCGTGATCGCGCTCGCCCTGCGCTGGGCCCCGCGCGACGGAGCGGGCGACCGCCGCTTCGTGCGCGCCGTCCTCGGGGTGCTGTGCGCGATGACGCTGGTGGTCGTGGCCTCCGCGCTGCGCCGCATGGACCTCTACGTGGACGCGTACGGGCTGACCAGGCTGCGCGTGTCGGTCTCCGCGATGGAGCTGTGGCTCGGGCTGGTCATCGTACTGATCATGGCGGCAGGGGTGTTCGGTGCCCGTTGGCTGCCGCGCGCGGTCGCGGGGAGTGCCGCCGCAGGCGTCCTGGCCTTCGGCCTGCTGTCTCCGGACGGGATGGTCGCCGAGAGCAACGTGGCCCGCTACAAGGCCGACGGCAAGATCGACCTCGCCTACTTCCAGTCCCTGTCGGCGGACGCGGTGCCCGCCCTCGACGGGCTGCCCGAACCGCAGCGGTCCTGCGCCCTGCGGGGGATCAACGACGAGATGTCGAGGGCCGGAGACGTCCCTTGGTACGCGATGAGCCTGGGCGAGTACCGCGCCCGGAAGATCCTGCGGGAGCGGCCGGTGACCGCTTCGTACGCGGAGTGCTCGCGGCTCGGCGCCTTCGGCAGCCGGATCGAGTACTAGGAGCCGGTGTTACGAGGGCCCGGGCGCGGGAGCGATCCCGCGCCCGGGCCCTCGTACGGCCGGGCGGTGCTCAGGCGGCCGGACCGGCCTTCTGGGCCGCGCCGTTCAGGGCGTCCAGGTCGCTCTTGCGCACCCGGATCACCAGCAGGGCGGTGGCCAGGGCCAGACCCGCCATCGCCACGGCGGCGAAGAACGCGGTGGAGATGCCGTGGGCGAGCACGAGGTCGCCCCAGGGGTCGGGCAGCCGGCCGGACTCCTTGGCCGCGGCCAGCTGACCGGGATCGGCCTGCGCGATGAAGGCCTGCGTCTGCTTGCCGGCCTCCTCGCGGGTGGCCGTGCCGAAGACGGTGACCAGGATGGACAGGCCGAGGGAGCCGCCGACCTGCTGGCTGGCGTTGAGCAGCCCGGAGGCCGCACCGGCCTCCCTGGGTGCGACGCCCGAGACGGCGGTGAGGGTGAGCGTCACGAAGTTGAGGCCCATGCCGAAGCCGAACAGCAGCATGGGCCCGAGGACCCCGGAGACGTACGAGGAGTCCGTCCGGATGAAGGTCAGCCAGGCCAGACCGGTACCGACGAGGGCCGTGCCGGTGACCATGAACGGCTTGGGGCCGAGGCGCGGAAGGAAGCGCTGCGAGAGGCCGGCCGCCGTGATGATGGCCGCGGTCACGGGCAGGAAGCCGAGCCCGGACTGGATCGGGGTGAAGCCCAGCACGTTCTGCACGAACTGGACGATGAAGAAGAACATGCCGAACATCGCCGCGGCGAGGCTGAGCATGATCAGGTAGGTGCCGGCGCGGTTGCGGTCGGCGAACATCCGCAGCGGGATGATCGGTTCGCGGGCCTTGGACTCGATGGCCACGAACAGCGTGAGCAGGACGACGGCCGCGAAGAACGAGCCGAGGGTGAGCGAGTCGCGCCAGCCGTCCTCGGAGGCGCGGATGAATCCGTAGACGAGCGAGGCCATGCCGCCGGTGGAGGTGAGTGCTCCGGCGACGTCGAAACGTCCGGGGTGGCGCTCGGACTCGTTGATGTAGAGCGGGGCGAGCACCGCGATCAGCACACCGATCGGCACGTTGACGAAGAGCACCCAGCGCCAGTCGAGCCACTCGGTCAGCATGCCGCCCGCGAGCAGGCCGATCGCGCCGCCGCCGGCCGAGACGGCGGCGAACACCCCGAAGGCCCTGTTGCGTTCGGGTCCTTCAGGGAAGGTGGTGGTGATCAGTGCGAGCGAGGTCGGCGAGGCGATGGCACCGCCGACGCCCTGGAGGGCGCGCGCGGCGAGCAGGTGCCAGGGCTCCTGGGCGAATCCGCCGAGGAGCGAGGCCAGCGTGAAGAGCAGGATTCCGGCCATGAAGACGCGGCGCCGGCCCAGGATGTCGCCGGCCCGGCCGCCCAGCAGGAGGAGGCCGCCGAAGGTCAGGGTGTAGGCGCTGAGCACCCACGAGAGGTCGGTCGTGCTGAACTCGAGGGCGGTCTGGATGTGCGGGAGTGCGATGTTCACGATGGTCGCGTCGAGGACGACCATCAGCTGACAGGCGGCGATGACGGTGAGCGCCACTCCGGGGCGCCCTTCGCGGCGGGCCGCTCCCGGTATTCGGGGTGTGGCGAGTTGAGAACTTGTCACTGAGGATCCCCCACCAAAGTGAAATAGTGAACGCATTCGTTCACTTCGGCCTACGGTAGGAGTCCAGCCTTAGGGAACGCAAGCGTTCACTAAGGCTGAAAATGCGTGCGAGGGGCGCGCGATGGGCGTGCAGGCCGGTGGGAGGTTCGGATGATGGTGGGTTCGCGCTGGTCGGAGGCGCCATCGGGGCGCAGGCGTGGTCCCGAACTCGAACGGGCGATTCTCGACGCCGCGTTGGAGCAGCTGAGCACGGTCGGCTGGAACGCGCTCACGATGGAGGGCGTCGCGGCGGGTGCGCAGACGGGCAAGGCCGCGGTCTACCGGCGCTGGGCCTCGAAGGCGGACCTGGTGGCCGATGTCCTGCGGTCCGGCCTGCCGCCCATCGGTGTGATTCCCGACCGCGGATCGATCCGGGAGGACCTCTTCCTCCTGTGCGTGCGGATGCGCGACGTCATGGCCTCGCGGGCCGGCCTGGCCCTGCGGTCGGTGCTTCACGAATGTGACCACGCGCATGCCGGACGCTTCCAGGGAGTCATCCAGTCGGGGCTGCACGAGCCGGCGCAGCAGCTGATCAGGGAGCTTCTGGCGCGCGGCATCGAGCGGGGCGACGTCCGGCCGGACGCGATCAGTCCGTACGTCGTGGACGTCATCCCGGCGCTGCTGATGTACGGGGCAAAGATGCGCGGCAGCGAATGGAGTGACCCGGACATCGGGGCGATGATCGACGAGGTGATGGTGCCGGCGCTCAGAGTGTGAGACGGGGCGCGAGGTGCGGAGGAGGAGCGGAAACGGCGCGGGAGCCGCGCGGAAGGGGCACGGGAGCGGCCGGAAGTGCCCCGGGAGCGAGGCGGGGCCTGGGCGGAAGCGCCCTGGTGGGCGGCCTCCCGGCGCCCTCGCGATGGTCCGGGAGGGGGTCGCGCGGCGGCCCGGAACGGGTCCCTCCGCGGGCCGCGCCGGAGCGGGAGGCGGGCCGGGGTGTGCAGGCGGCGCGGGGCGGCGTAACCTTGCTGGCGCCATGCCGTACGAAGCACCCACCCACACCGTTGAACGCTCCCTCCGTGCAACCACCGGCGCCAAGGTCATCGCCGGGGTCGACGAAGTCGGACGAGGGGCCTGGGCCGGTCCCGTCACCGTGTGCGCGGCGGTCACCGGTCTGCGTCGGCCGCCCGCGGGGCTCACCGACTCCAAACTGCTCACGCCCAAGCGGCGCGACGCCCTCCTCGAGGTCCTGGAGGGCTGGGTCACGGCGTACGCCCTCGGGGACGCCTCCCCGGAGGAGATCGACGAGCTGGGCATGACCGCGGCCCTGAGGCTGGCGGCGGAGCGGGCCCTGGAGGCCCTCCCCGTACGGCCCGACGCGGTGATACTCGACGGCAAGCACGACTATCTCGGCCCGCCCTGGCGGGTTCGGACGGTGATCAAGGGCGACCAGTCCTGCGTCGCCGTCGCGGCGGCCTCGGTCATCGCCAAGGTGAGGCGTGACCGGATGATGGCCGAACTCGGCCAACAGGGTGACGGAATCGCAGACTTCGGTTTCGCCGCCAACGCCGGATATCCCTCGCCCGTACACCGGGCGGCACTTGAGGAACGGGGGCCCACCCCGTACCACCGGCTCTCGTGGTCGTACCTCGACGCGCTGCCCCGGTGGCGTCACTTGAAGAAGGTGCGACGCAGCGAGGAAGCGATGGAGCTGGAAAACGGAGGCCAACTCGGCTTCGATTTCTGATCGCACCCATGTGCCACCAGCCGGTACGTTTCGTACCGGTGTTTGATAGACATCAACTCGCCTCTCACACCCGCCATCGAGGAGCCTCAGATTCACGAGAGTGCCCAGGGTCCCCGCGTCACGCCGGCCGCCAGCCGCACCGCGCCGACCCCCCGTCCCGTACCTGGTCCGCGTCCCGTAGCCGTCCCGCGGCCCGGACGCCCCGGTCCCGTCCGGCCCGCACCGCCCGCGCAGCGCGCCCCGCAGGCCACCCCCGGACCCGTTCCCGCAGCCCCCGCCGCTCCGTCCGTCTCGGCCGCGGTGCCGCAGGTCCAGCTGATCCCGGCCTCCGCCGAGGGTGCGCTGGACGCGGCCGAAGAGGCCGTCGACCTGCTGCTCGACACCGGGCGTGCGCCCGGCGACATCCTGGTGCTCACGACCGGCGACCCGCACCCGTGGGCCGCGCACGAGCTGTCCTTCGGCGAGGCCGCGTACTGGGCCCTCCACGACGCCGGGGACGACGTCTTCTACGCGGACGCGGCGCAGGTCCAGCGCGCCGCCGGACGCCCCGTCGTGGTCCTCGCGGCCAACGGCGGAGCGGACGGCGTGCTCGCCGGAACCCTGCCGGTCGCGCTCGCGCGGGCCGGTGCGCTGCTGATCGTGTGCGGCGACCCGCAGCAGATCAACTCCGTTCTGGGTGCGGGCGTCTGACGCCCCGTACCCGGGTACGGGCGTGGGGCGGGGCGGGGCGTGAGCCCGCCCCGCTGAAGCCCGAGGCCTGATCCGCCGTACGCCCGCTCCAGGGTGTACGGCCGTTAGGCCTGCCCATGACACACCCTCCCGTGCGCGACGCACCCGTGCGCATCCGCCTCCTAGGAGAGGCCCGCGCGGGGTGGTCAGCGTGCCGCGGTCCGGCGCAGGGCCTCGGCAGCGCCGCCGCCCGTGTGCAGGGCGAGGGGGGCGAACTCGGCCACGGTGTCACCGAGGCGCTGCGGCAGTGAGTCGGAGGTGGGCCGTCGGCCGCCCCGGCCGTCGCCCAGTACCTGCCAGCCGTCGCGGGTCAGCGTGATGTACGCGCCGCACCGCAGTCCGTGCAGGGTGCAGGCGTCCCGCAGCCCCCACATCCAGGCCCCGTCCTCCTCGGTCCACCGCTCGTCGCCCTCGCGGCAGTACAGGAGCACCGCGGTCCGCACAGGGGTGCGCCGCCGCAGGTCGTGCGGGAGGACGCGGCGCAGCCGGGAGAGCAGCGCGTTGCGGTATTCCCAGCCGTCGGCCGAACCGGACCGCTGTACGAAGGAAGCGCTCGCCACGAGTTCCTCCTCCGGGCCGAGGACGGCGATGACCGCGGTCGACGGCGTCGGGGCGTGCCGGGAGTGCAGACCGCTGACGACCTCGCGCGGACTACGGAGCAGGGGAATGCCCGCCGCCGTCCATTCGGCAGGTTCCAGCAGTCTGCCGTGCCGGCTGGTGCCGCCGGTGGCCATGGTCAGTGACGTGGTCGAGGGCGGGGCGGATCCGAAGGTCACGGTCCTCCCTTCGGGTACCGCCCGCGGACGGGCACTGCTGGAGTTCGGGCACGCCGCAGCACGGCCCAGGAGAGCGCCGGGGAGCCGAGCGGGAGCAGTGCAATTCTCGCGTGGCCTCCGAGCATGCGGCAACGAGCAATTGCCGCCGCCGACCGGAATCCAACGGTATGCCGTTCATATCCTTGCCCCGCCACGCCGAAGATGACGCATCCGGCTACCCCTGGAGCGCCAGCACCAGGGGGAACACCTCGCGCGCACCCGCCCGTCGGAGCAGCCGGGCGGCCACGGCCAGGGTCCAGCCGCTCTCCGCACGGTCGTCCACGAGGAGCACGGGACCTGCTGTTTCCGCCAGTGTCGCGGCCAGGGCGGGTGGCACGGTCAAGGCCTGGTGGAGTCCGCGCACTCGCTGAGCGCTGTTGGAGGACGGCAGCCCGAACTCCGGGGCCTGGTCCGTGTACTCCATCGTCCCGAGCAGGGGCATCCGCCCGATCTCCGCGATCCGCGCTGCGAGCGAACCGACCAGCAGGGGCCGGGAGCGGGAGGGCAGGGCGACCACGCCCACCGGCCGCGCGGGGGCTTCCGGATCTCCCGAGGCCCAACCGCCCGGGCCCTTGGCCCAGTCGGCCAGAACCGCCACCACGGCCTGCGTCACATCGTCCGGAATCGGCTGGTCCGCCGTGTGCGGGGCGAGCATCGGGCGCAGCCGGTTGCCCCAGCCGATGTCGGACAGCCGGCCCAACGCCCGGCCCGTCGATGCCTGTTCCCCGGCCGGGATGCGCCCCTTGAGGTCCACGCCGACCGCTGCGAGGCCGGTCGGCCACATCTTGCGGGGCTCCAGCTCCACGCCGGGCCGGCCGAGCTCGCCGCGGGCGGTGTCCAGCGCGGTCGTGGAGACGTCCGCGGTGAACCGGGCCCCGGCGCAGTTGTCGCAGCGGCCACAGGCCGCGGCCTCCTCGTCGTCGAGCTGGCGGCGCAGGAACTCCATCCGGCATCCGGTGGCGGCCGCGTAGTCGCGCATCGCCTGCTGCTCGGCGGCCCGTTGGCGGGCCACCCAGGCATAGCGCTCGGCGTCGTACACCCACGGCTCGCCCGTCGAGGTCCAGCCGCCCTTGACGCGGTGCACGGCGCCGTCCACGTCGAGCACCTTGAGCATCGTCTCCAGGCGGGTGCGGCGCAGGTCGACCAGCGGCTCCAGGGCGGGCAGCGACATCGGCCGGCCGGCCTGGGCGAGGACGTCGAGGGTGCGGCGCACCTGCTCCTCCGGCGGGAAGGCCACGGAGGCGAAGTACTGCCAGATCGCCTCGTCCTCGCGGCCCGGCAGCAGCAGCACCTCCGCGTGCTCCACGCCGCGGCCCGCACGGCCCACCTGCTGGTAGTAGGCGATGGGGGAGGAGGGCGAGCCCAGGTGCACGACGAAGCCGAGGTCGGGCTTGTCGAAGCCCATGCCGAGAGCGGAGGTGGCCACCAGGGCCTTGACCCGGTTGGCCTGGAGGTCCTCCTCGGCCTGCTGCCGGTCGGCGTTCTCCGTCTTGCCGGTGTACGAGGCGACGGTGTGCCCGCGGTGGCGCAGGTACGCGGTGACCTCTTCGGCCGCCGCCACCGTCAGCGTGTAGATGATCCCGGAGCCGGGGAGCTCGCCGAGGTGGTCGGCCAGCCAGGCCAGCCGGTGCGCGGCGTCGGGGAGGGTCAGCACGGCCAGGCTCAGGCTCTCGCGGTCCAGCGGGCCGCGGAGCACCAGCGCGTCCGTACCCGCCCCGGTGCCCAGTTGTTCGGCGACGTCGGCGGTCACGCGCGCATTGGCCGTGGCGGTGGTGGCCAGGACCGGGACGCCCGGCGGGAGGTCCGCGAGCATGGTGCGCAGTCGGCGGTAGTCGGGGCGGAAGTCGTGTCCCCAGTCGGAGATGCAGTGCGCCTCGTCGACCACGAGCAGGCCGGTCGCTGCGGACAGCTTGGGGAGCACCTGGTCCCGGAAGTCCGGGTTGTTGAGCCGTTCCGGGCTCACCAGCAGGACGTCGACCTCGCCCGCCGCGACCTCCGCCTGGATCCCCTCCCACTCCTCGGGGTTGGCCGAATTGATGGTGTGTGCGCGGATCCCGGCGCGGGCCGCGGCCTCGACCTGGTTGCGCATCAGCGCGAGGAGCGGGGAGACGATCACGGTGGGGCCGGCCCCGGCCGCCCGGAGCAGAGACGTGGCGACGAAGTAGACGGCGGACTTGCCCCAGCCCGTGCGCTGCACCACCAGCGCCCGCCGCTTGTGCGCGACGAGGGCCTCGATCGCGAGCCACTGGTCCTCGCGCAGCCGGGCGGTGCCCGTGGGGTCGCCCACGAGACGGGCCAGTACGGAGTCGGCCGAGGACCTCAGGTCTGCGTTCATGCCCCCATGCAACCCGATGCCTCTGACATCGCGCCAATGCGGCTCCGGCCCTGTGAATGTTGAAACTCGAACGGAGTTATCCACAGGCCTTTCGGGATCGGACGGCCCACGGGATCTTCGGGGCATGACGAACAGCCACGCATCACACGACCCGTCCGAGCGGCCCTCCGTGGATACGGCCGGAGCCGCGACCGAACCGCAGATCACCCTGCGCAGCCCGGCCGAACTGGCCGACGCGCTGCCCTACATGCTCGGGTTCCACCCGACCGATTCCCTCGTCATGGTCGCCGTGCACGGTGAGGGCGGCCGCTTCGGCGGCCGGCTCCGCGTCGGCATCCCCACCGCCACCGCCGAATGGGAGGACACCGCACGGCAGGTCGCGGACTGCCTGATCCGCGGCAGCGCACGGCGCGGAGGCAAGCCCGACGGCATCGTCGTCTTCCTCTGCCAGGAGCCGCGCGGGGAGGAGAGCGGGCAGCGGGTGATGACCCGGCTGCGCCCGCTCGCCCAGCGCATCAGGCGGGCCTGCGGCGCGCTGGACGTGCCCGTACTGGAGGCCCTGTGCCTCTCCGCGGGCCGCTACTGGTCCTACGTCTGCCCCGACGGCCCCTGCTGCCCGGCCGAAGGCAGTCCGATGCCCGCCGCCGGGACCTCGGTGCTGGCCGCCGAGGCCACGTTCGCGGGGCTCCGGGTCCGGGGCTCCCTGAAGGAGATCGAACGGCGGCTCGCTCCGCTGACCGGGCCCGTCGCCGAAGAGATGGAGCGGGCCCTCGACCGGGCGGCCGGGGCCCTGGTCCCGAAGATCCTCGACGGGGCGACCAGGGAGGAGGTCGGCGCCGAGACCATCTCGCTCGCCGGGAGCCTGATGCGGCGCATGGCCCTCGCCCTTCCGGCCGAGGGCGGGCCGCTCGCCGACGACCGGGACGACGCGCTGCTGACCCACGACGAGGCCGCGGCGCTGATCCTCGGCCTCCAGGACCGCCAGATCCGGGACGTCGCCGCGGAATGGATGGAGGGCGAGGAGGCGGCTCCCGCCCTGAGGCTCTGGCGTGCCCTGGCCCGGCGCTGCGTCGGGGCCTACGGCGAGCACGCGGCGGCCCCCCTCACCCTCGCCGGCTGGGTCTGCTGGTCCACCGGCGACGAACCGACTGCCCGCATCGCCCTCGGCCTCGCCCTGCGGGCGGACGCCGAGTACCGCTTCGCCCAGCTCCTCCACCACGCCTGCAACGAGGGCATCGACCCCGAGGGGCTCAGGCAGTGCCTGCGGGAAGAGCGCGGCCGCCGCGAGCCACGGCGCGCACGTGCGAAGGCGGGGACCCGCCCGCCCGGCCGCCGCAAGCGGAGCGCCACCCGCCGCGAGTCCCGCCGCACCGTGAGGAGCGACCGGTGAGCCCGCGCCGGCAGACCCCGTGCCGCACGCGGGCGGGCCTCCTGCGGACCACCCTCGGCCTGATCCTGCGGCGCGGCCTCCGGCCCGGGCTTCCCGGCCCGGCGCCGGGGCCCGTGACCCGCCCGGCGCCGGGGACCGTGACCCGCGCGGGGGTGGGGGCGTTCCCACGGAGGGTGGCGGGGACCCGGCCGCGCCGCCGCCCAGCCGAACCGACCGGAGCGCAGACAAGGCGACACATGTCCCACCCCGCACCTCCCCGCCCCGCCGCGGTTCCCGGCGCCCGCAGGTCCGAACTGCCGCCTGTGCACGGAGCCGTCATCTGCGTCGCCGCGCCCTGCCTGGTCATCTCCCCGGAGCACGGGCAGCTGACCGGGCGGGGGATCGACGGGATCTACCGCTCGGGGCGGCGGCTGCTGTCCCGCTGCATCCTGCGGGTCGGCGGCCGCGACCCGGTCGCGGTCCGGGGGCGCAGCCTCGGAGCCGACCGGGCGGCCTTCACCGCGACGGTGCGGACCGGGGCCGAGCCCGGACCCGACCCGGACATCGGGGTGGAACGGGTCCGGCACGCGGACGGCACCGAGCGGATCACCCTGCGCAGCTTCGCCGTCCGCCCGGTCCGGCTTCCGGTGGAGGTGCTGCTCGGTACCGACCTGGCCGAACTGGCCGCGGTGGCCGCCGGTGCGACCGGGCCGGAACTGCCCGCCGGGGTGCACGCGGCCGGGCTGCGCTGGAGCACGGGCGGGGCCCAGGCCGTCACCGCCGCCGATCCGCCGCCCGACGACGCGCTGGCCTCGGCCGGGCTGCTGCGCTGGCAGCTCGAACTGGGCCCCGGCGAGGCCCGCACCATCGAGCTGCGGACCACGCAGGACCGCTCGGCGCGGGCACCCGCCGGACAGGTGGCCAACCCGCTGGCCGGGGCCCGGGCCGAGGGGGACGACCCGAGGGCCGAGGCGTGGTTCGGGAGCAGCGTCGCCGACCTGGGCGCGCTGCTGCTGCGGGACCCGGAGCAGCCGGGGGACTGCTTCGCCGCGGCGGGCGCGCCCTGGCGGCTGGGGCTGGCTCCGGCCGAAGCGCTCTGGGCCGCCAGGATGGCACTGCCCCTCGGTACCGGGCTCGCGGCGGCCACCTTGCGCGTCCTGGCCCGCACCCAGACCGGCGGGCGTGGGCCCGAGGCCGGGAAGATCCCTGGTCCCCTGCGGGGAGCGGGCCCGCAGCTCCCCCCGGGGTGCACCGGCACGGAGGCGACGCTGGCCTTCCCCGCGGTGCTCGCCGAAGCCCGGCTCTGGGGGATGCCGGAGGAGGAGCTGGCCAAGCTGCTTCCGGCCGCCGAGCGGTGTCTGGAGTGGCTGCGCGCGGCGCTCGGGGAGGACGGCTTCCTGGCCGACCCCGATCCCGGGCCGCGGCGCTGCGAGACCCAGGCCCACGCCCACCGGGCCGCCCTGCTGGGGGCCGACCTCCTTGCCGCCTGCGGGCGCCCCGGGGCCGAGGAGTGGCGGGAGCGCGCGGCTCGGCTGCGGGAGCGGTTCCGGGCCGGGTTCTGGATCGACGGCCCGGACGGGGGCCGGCCCGCGGCGGCCCTGCACCCCGACGGACGGCCGCTGCCCCGGCTCACGGGGGCCGCCGCCCACCTCCTCGACACCGGACTGCTCGGCGGCGGGCGCCTCGCCCCGGGGCTCCTGGACCGGACGTGCACCGAGCAGCTGGCCCGGCTGCTCGGAGCCCCCGCCATGGACTGCGGATGGGGGCTGCGGAGCATGGCAGTCAAGGAGCCGGGGCACAACCCGTTCGGCCACCGCTCCGGGGCGGTGCGCGCGTACGAGAGCGCGGTGGCGGTGGCAGGTCTGGCCCAGGCGGGCTTCGAGAAGGAGGCCACCGGCCTGCTCGGCGGCCTGCTCGACGCGGCCGAGGCCTTCGGGTACCGGCTGCCCGAGATGTTCGCGTCCGAGCAGCGCACCACGGCAGGCGTCCCGCTCCCGCACCCGGCGGCCTGCCGGCCGGCGGCCGTGGCCGCGGCGGCGGGGGTCCACGCGCTGACCGCCCTCGCCGGAATCCGCCCGGACGCCCCCGCCGGCACGGTCGCCCTCGTTCCCCTCCCCGGCGCTCCCCTCGGGGAGCTCCGGCTCTCGGGCCTGAGGGTGGCGGGCGAGCCGTTCGCCGTCCGGATCAGCAGGCTGGGCCTGGCCATGGTGGAGGAGGCGGCCGATGCGCTCCAACTGGGAGGCTAGCGCGCAGAACAGTGGTTCCAAGGTCACCAAAGAGCTGTTTATCGTCAGGCAGACGACTATGATCGCGGCATGTCGCCCTACGACCCGTCGGCCTTTCCGCCCTTCGCCGTCACCGTCGACCTGGTCGTGCTCACCGTGCGGCGCCACGCGCTCTGCGCGCTGGTGGTCCGCAGGGGTGAGTCACCGTTCCAGGGACGCTGGGCGCTGCCCGGAGGATTCGTCCGAGGAGACGAGGACCTGGGCGCGGCCGCGGCCCGGGAGCTCTCCGAGGAAACCGGGCTCTGCGCCCACGACCCCGCCGTACCGGGCGCGGGCAACGGGGCGCACCTCGAACAGCTGGCGACCTACGGCGACCCGAAGCGGGATCCGCGGATGCGTGTCGTCAGCGTGGCGCACCTGGTGCTGGCTCCGGACCTGCCTGCGCCGCGCGCCGGCGGGGACGCCAACAGCGCCCGCTGGGCCCCGGTCGACGAGCTGCTGGCCCCCTTGGACCAGGCGTCCGCGGGGCTCGCCTTCGACCACGCCCGGATCCTCGCCGACGGCGTGGAGCGCGCCCGCTCGAAGATCGAGTACTCCTCGCTGGCCACCGCCTTCTGCCCGCCCGAGTTCACCGTCGGCGAGCTGCGCAGGGTCTACGAGGCCGTCTGGGGCGTCGCTCTGGACCCGCGCAACTTCCACCGCAAGGTCACCGGCACACCCGGATTCCTCGTGCCGGCCGGAGGGACGACGACCCGTCAGGGCGGGCGCCCGGCACAGCTGTTCCGGGCAGGCGGGGCCACACTGCTCAACCCGCCGATGCTGCGCCCGGAAGTCTGACGCTCCGAAGGGCCGGTTGCGCCGAAAATCGGACATATCGCGTTATCTTGTTTGCGGTACTCACCCTGCCGCAGAGCGGTCTCACCCCCCGCGAGAGAAGCGATGCTCCAGGCCATCGGACTCACCAGCACCTCCCGCCACAACGCCCCGCCCCGTGTGGACGACCTCACCTTCGAGGCCCGCCCGGGGGCCGTGACCGCCCTGCTCGGCGAGCCGGGATCGGGCAAGACCACCGCGCTGCGGCTCATGCTCGAACTCGAGCCGGGGCGCGGCGTCACCTACTTCCGCGGCCGGCCGCTGCACCGGATCCCGCACCCCGGCCGTGAGGTCGGCGTGCTGCTCGGCGACGTCCCCGGCAATCCCGCACGGACCGTCCGCAACCAGCTGCGAATGCTCTGCGCAGCCTCCGGCGTGCCGGCCTCACGGGCCGACACCATGCTGGAGGTCGTCGGGGTGGCCGGGCTGCGCGACCAGCGGCTCGGATCGCTCTCCCTCGGGATGGAGCGCCGGGTCGCCCTGGCCGCAGCGCTCATCGCCGATCCGTGCACCCTGCTCCTCGACGAACCGGGCGCCGGACTCTCCCCCCGTGAACGCGGCTGGCTGCACGGGCTGCTGCGCGGCCACGCCTCCCTCGGCGGAGCGGTGCTGTTCACCACGGACGACGCCAAGGAAGCCGCCCGCAGCGCAGACCGGGTCGTCAGCATCGCGGGGGGCCGGCTCGTCGCCGACCAGGACGCCGCCGAGTTCGCCCGGACCCGGCTGCGGCCGAGGGTCGCCGTGCGCACCCCGCACGCGGCCCGGCTGGCCGATGTGCTGGGCCGCGAGGCCCGGGCGGCGCACCGCGCGGTGGAGATCGTCGAGGAGAGCGGCAGCCGCCTGTCGGTGTACGGGAGCAACTGCGCCGAGGTCGGCGAAGCGGCCTTCCGGCACGGCGTGCTGGTCCACCGCCTCGCCGATGAGACGGGCGATGCCGGCGCGCCGACGCCACCGCTCCCGCACGCCCGCCCCGCGGCCGGATCCGCGCCTTTCTCCGGCCCGGCCCCGGATGCGGTCCCGGGCGCCGGTGCGGCCTCCGCCGAGGTGCCGGGCGAGGCCGCGGGAACGGCAGCCGGTGAGGCCGCCGAAGAAGCGGCGGGCGGGCATCCGCGGCATGCCCGGGCACAGCGTCCCGTCTCCGCGGTGCGCCGCGTGGGCGGACCGCTCCGGCCGCTGCGCTACGAGCTGCTGCGCGTCTTCGGCACCGCCACGCCCGTCCTCACCGCCGCGCTCGTCGTCGCCGTCTCCGTCCTCACCACCCTGGTGCTGGCCAGGGCCGGGCACACCCCGCAGAACCGGCTGCTCGCCGCCTGGCCGGAGCTGCTGCCGCTGCCGCCCGCCGCGCTCGGGGCGGGGCTGCTCGGCGCCCTGGCCTTCGGTGAGGAGTACCGCTATCCGGCGCTCGCCGCGGACCGCGGCACCGTGCCCCGCCGGATGGGGCTGCTCGCCGCCAAACTCGGCGTCGCCGCAGCCCTCGCCCTCCTGCTGGGCACCCTGGCCGTCACGGCGGACGCCGCCGCGCTGGCCCTCGTGTTCGACAGCGGCCCGCTGCGCACTCCGGCGGAGTGGCTCGCCCCGGCCGCCAGCTGGGCCGGCCTGCTCATCGGCTGCGCCTGGGCCGGCGTCCTGGCCTCGGGCGTCTTCCGGTCCGCCACCGCCGGCCTGGCCGCGGTGCTCGCCGTACCGGTGATCGTGGTCCCGCTGGTACGCCGGGCGCTGGAAGGCTCGTCCGCGTACCCGATGACCGGACTCGGCCCCCGGCTGCGGGGTCTGGCCTGGGTGCAGTGGCCGCCGGAGGCCGACCGCCTGCTCCTCGGGGCCTTGCGGGTGATGGCACAGCCCGTCGGAACCGCGCTCGTGCTGTCGCTGATGGTCCTGTTGTGCGCCTATGGGTTCACCGGACTGCGCAGCAGAGTCCGTTGGTGATCGTTCAGGAGCAGGAGGAGTCCTGTCCGGGACCGTTGCGTTCCGCCTCGCGTCAAGCAGACCGCAACTCCCCATAAAAGGCCCGGTTCTTTACGATAAGTCGTCAATTGCGTAGGTGGCACCGATCACCCTTTCGTGTGCTTTTCACCAAAGACCTCAAGGGTGATGGAGGCGCGGCCGACAAAGGATTCGTGAGTACCCTTGCGCACACCATGATGACCGCCGCCCGCCATGCCGACTCCGGCCTCGCCGGCCCGGGCGAACTCGACCGCTACCCCTACGCGGAGGCCCCCGGGTCCGACCGCGCCGGAGCGCCCCAATGGGACGGTGCCGACGTCGAGTTGAGCCGCGTGGGCCGGCGCGCGGCCGGCAGCCGCGGCCGCGGCCTGCACGGCCAACTCGTCCAGCAGCTCGGCCAGATGATCGTCTCCGGCGACCTCGGCGCGGACCGCCCCCTGGTCCCCGAGGAGATCGGCCAGCGCTTCGAGGTCTCCCGCACGGTCGTCCGCGAATCGCTGCGGGTCCTGGAGGCCAAGGGCCTCGTCAGCGCCCGCCCCAACGTGGGCACCCGGGTCCGGCCCGTCGCCGACTGGAACCTGCTCGACCCCGACATCATCGAGTGGCGGGCCTTCGGCCCCCAGCGCGACGACCAGCGCCGCGAGCTGAACGAACTCCGCTGGACCATCGAACCGCTCGCCGCCCGCCTCGCCGCGGGCCACGGCCGCCCCGACATCCAGCAGCGGCTCGCCGACATGGTCGAGATCATGGGCCACGCCCTCGGCCAGGGCGACGCGATCACCTTCGCGCGCGCCGACAACGAGTTCCACGCGCTGCTGATCCAGGTCGCGGGCAACCGCATGCTGGAACACCTCTCCGGCATCGTGTCCGCCGCCCTCCAGGTCTCCGGCAGCCCGGTCACCGCCTGCGACCGGCCGAGCGAGACCTGCGTCGCGCACCACGCCCGCATGGTCGAGGCCCTCGCGTCCGGTGACGCGACGGGCGCGGAGAACGCGATGCGTCAGCTCCTGACAGTGCATCCGGAGGTCGAGCGCGTGGTCCCCGCCCCGCGCGAGCACTGAGGGGCGGACGCGCGGGGGTGCACGAGCTGTCGCCGGGCCCGGTCGGGTCCGGCGACACCGGTGTGCGGCCCCTCCGGGCGCCCGGGCCGAGCCGCGCCCGGACGTATGGACCTATGACCGGCATCAATCCATACGAGGTGTGACTTGGGCCACGAAGATTGGGCGTAACGCTCTGCGAGGTCCCGCGATGACCTAAGAGGTGATGGCCGACGGAGGGAACAGCAGCCCTTGTGGGTGCTGTGCAGCTCCCCGGCCCCTGCCCGCGCCCCCGGCCCATCCCCAGTCGGTGGTCGTCGGCTCCGGTCCAGCACCACGAGGCCCGGGGTCGGAAGCCGTTTCCATCGTTCCGAGAGGTTGTTCGTGTCGGCCAGCACATCCCGTACGCTCCCGCCGGAGATCGCCGATTCCGAGTCTGTGATGGCGCTCATCGAGCGGGGCAAGGCCGAGGGGCAGATCGCCGGCGATGACGTGCGTCGGGCCTTCGAGGCTGACCAGATTCCTGCGACCCAGTGGAAGAATGTTCTGCGCAGCCTCAACCAGATCCTCGAGGAAGAGGGTGTGACGCTGATGGTCAGTGCCGCGGAGTCGCCCAAGCGCACCACCCGCAAGAGCGTCGCAGCGAAGAGCCCGGCCAAGCGGACGGCCACCGAACCCGTAGCCAGGAAGACGGCGGCGAAGACGACGGCGAGCACCGCCGACGCCGCGGCCCCGGCGGCCGGGACCGTGGACCCGGAGGCGGCGGACGCCCTCGCGGCGGAGGAGCCCGGAACCGAGCCCGCCGCGAAGAAGACGGCGGCGAAGAGGACGGCGGCGAAGAAGGCCGCGCCCGCACGGAAGACCGCCGCGAAGAAGACCGCGGCGAAGAAGACCGCAGCCAAGAAGGACGCCGACGAGGCCGGTGGCGAGGAGGCCCCCGAGGAGGGTCCCGACGCCGCGAAGGCCGAGGCCGACGAGGAAGAGGAGGGCGGCGAGAACAAGGGCTTCGTCATCTCCGACGACGAGGACGACGCCCCCGCCCAGCAGGTCGTGGTCGCAGGTGCCACCGCGGACCCGGTCAAGGACTACCTCAAGCAGATCGGCAAGGTCCCCCTCCTCAACGCCGAGCAGGAGGTCGAGCTCGCCAAGCGCATCGAGGCGGGTCTCTTCGCCGAGGACAAGCTGGCGAACTCGGACAAGCTGGCGCCCAAGCTCAAGCGCGAGCTGGAGATCATCTCCGAGGACGGCCGCCGCGCGAAGAACCACCTGCTGGAGGCCAACCTCCGCCTCGTGGTCTCCCTGGCCAAGCGCTACACCGGCCGCGGCATGCTCTTCCTCGACCTGATCCAGGAGGGCAACCTGGGTCTGATCCGTGCGGTCGAGAAGTTCGACTACACCAAGGGCTACAAGTTCTCCACCTACGCGACGTGGTGGATCCGGCAGGCGATCACCCGCGCCATGGCCGACCAGGCCCGCACCATCCGCATCCCGGTGCACATGGTCGAGGTCATCAACAAGCTCGCCCGCGTGCAGCGCCAGATGCTCCAGGACCTGGGCCGCGAGCCCACCCCGGAGGAGCTGGCCAAGGAACTCGACATGACCCCCGAGAAGGTCATCGAGGTCCAGAAGTACGGCCGCGAGCCGATCTCCCTGCACACCCCGCTCGGCGAGGACGGCGACAGCGAGTTCGGCGACCTCATCGAGGACTCCGAGGCCGTCGTGCCGGCCGACGCCGTGAGCTTCACGCTCCTGCAGGAGCAGCTGCACTCGGTGCTGGACACCCTGAGCGAGCGCGAGGCCGGCGTGGTCTCGATGCGCTTCGGCCTCACGGACGGCCAGCCCAAGACCCTCGACGAGATCGGCAAGGTCTACGGCGTCACGCGCGAGCGGATCCGTCAGATCGAGTCCAAGACCATGTCGAAGCTGCGCCACCCGTCGCGTTCGCAGGTGCTGCGCGACTACCTGGACTGACCGGCGGGCGACGCCGGGGACCGTACGTGAGTGGCCGTGCGCGGGTGCGCACGGCCACTGGTCATCCCACTCTGGGTGGAGTCATGCACACTCGGAGTCAGGAGGCCTCATGCGTCGTCCCATTGCCCGTGCTCTGGCGGGAGCGCTGACCCTGGCGGCGGGAGCGGTCGCGGCGCCGCTGGCCCAGGCGCCCCGGGCAGCCGCAGACAGCGTGGTGATCGGGGGCAAGCCGGTGAAGGTGGCGGACAGCCCCTGGGTGGTGGCCCTCGCCAGCCGTGACCGGTTCGGGGGTACGCGGGGCGGGCAGTTCTGCGGGGGCGTCGTCGTGGCCCCGACCACGGTCGTGACCGCGGCGCACTGCCTGGGCAGCCAGGTGCTGGGCGGCCCCGTCGAATCCGTCCCCGACCTCCGGGTGATCGCCGGGCGTACGGAGCTGCGTGCGACGGACGGCAGGGAGATCGCGGTGCGTGCGGCCCGGGTGAACCCGGCGTACGACCCGGGGAGCAATGCCGGGGACCTCGCCGTGCTGGAGCTCGTCGAGGCGGTTCCGGCGCAGCACGTGATCCCGATGGCCGGGCCGGGGGACACCGCGTACGCGGCGGGCACGGAGGCCGCCGTGTACGGCTGGGGCGACACCAGCGGCTTCGGTGACTACGCGTACGCGCTGCGTGCCGCGCGGGTGACCGTACTGGCGGACGAGGTCTGCGGGCGGGCCTACCCGGGGGACGCCGACGGGCAGTACCGCGCGGAGTCCATGGTGTGCGCCGGGGACGGCAGGGGCGGCAAGGACGCCTGCCAGGGCGACAGCGGGGGACCGCTGGTGGCGAAGGGCAGGCTCATCGGGCTGGTGTCGTGGGGGCGCGGCTGCGGGCGGGCCGACAGTCCCGGCGTGTACACGCGGATCGCTCCGCTGGCGGAGTTCGTGACGGCCCCGGTGACGGGCGCGCAGCCGGGCGGGGTCCAGGACGTCGCGGGCGGTGCCCCGAGGCGCTCCGTACCGCCGGCAGGGCCCGTGGAGGGGCATCGAACGGATGAGCCGGTCCGGGAGGAAGCGCCGGAGGCCGGCGGCCCCTGATCCGGGACGCCGGCCTCCGGGCCTGGACGGGCGCTCACGTGAGGACGGGCGGCCACCCCTGGGTCTCAGGGGTGCCGCCCGTCGACCGGCGTGGCCGGTCCTGGCTCGTCGGATGCGAGGTACAGGCCTGTGTCAGCGGTCCTCGGTGTCGGCATTGGCAGCCGGAGCGGACGTGAGCCGCTCGGTCTCATCCTGTATTTCCGCGGCGATCTTCTTGAGTTCCGGCTCGAACTTACGCCCGTGGTGGGCGCAGAAGAGCAGTTCACCGCCGCTCAGCAGGACGACGCGCAGATATGCCTGGGCGCCGCAACGGTCGCATCGGTCAGCGGCCGTCAGCGGGGTCGCGGGTGTCAGAACAGTAGTCACGTCGCCTCTTCTCTAGCTCGACGAGCTGTCGTACCAGGGTCAACATCCAACCAGGCCGAAAACGTTCCCGCTCGCGGCTTTTCCTCGAAACTTCCTTCCGAAGCTGGCCGGCTGCTGCCGGTTGGCGGCGAAGGAGCCGTATTGCGTTGCTTTACGGTTTCGCGTTGTCAGTCGTGCGCTTGTCGCAGTTCCATCCTCCCCCGGCTGAGCGCCAGGTTGTTCATGAGGACGTGCCCGAACCCTAAATGGTTCATGCGCGGAAGGGAACGTGATGTTTGCTTCACCCGCACGGGGGATCGAACATCCGTGCGGATCTGGACTAGGCTGAGGAATGCGCGAGGGTGGCGTTGCATCGGCTCTACCTGGCCTCGGTACCCTTCCACCGGCACCCGAGCCACCCCTGCGCCCTACCGGGCCAGAAAAGAAATTCAGCGAGGAGCGAACTGCGTGACCGCCGACACGTCCGTGCCTTCCAGCGCGCTGCTGTCCGGAGCAGACCGGGACGGTTCCAACTACACCGCGCGGCACCTGCTCGTCCTCGAAGGGCTGGAGGCCGTCCGCAAGCGTCCCGGCATGTATATCGGCTCGACCGACAGCCGGGGCCTCATGCACTGCCTCTGGGAGATCATCGACAATTCCGTCGACGAGGCCCTGGGCGGCTACTGCGACCACATCGAGGTGATCCTCCACGAGGACGCCTCCGTGGAGGTCCGGGACAACGGCCGCGGCATCCCCGTGGACGTCGAGCCCAAGACCGGCCTGTCCGGCGTCGAGGTCGTCATGACCAAGCTGCACGCCGGCGGAAAGTTCGGAGGCGGCTCCTACGCGGCCTCCGGCGGCCTGCACGGCGTCGGCGCCTCCGTGGTCAACGCCCTCTCCGCCCGGCTGGACGTCGAGGTCGACCGGGGCAGCTCGACGCACGCCATCAGCTTCCGCCGCGGCGTCCCCGGCATGTTCACGGAGCAGGGCCCCGACAGCCCCTTCGATCCGGCCAACGGCCTGCGCAAGGTCAAGCGGATCGCCAAGGGCAAGACCGGCACCCGGATCCGCTACTGGGCCGACCGCCAGATCTTCCTCAAGGACGCCCGGCTCTCCCTGGAGACGCTCTACCAGCGCGCCCGCCAGACCGCCTTCCTCGTCCCCGGCCTGACCCTGGTCGTCCGCGACGAGCGCGGCATCGACGGGGCCGGCAAGACGGAGGAGGTCTTCCGCTACGACGGGGGCATCAGCGAGTTCTGCGACTACCTCGCCCAGGACAAGGCCGTCTGCGACGTGCTGCGCCTGACGGGCTCGGGCACCTTCAAGGAGACCGTCCCGGTCCTCGACGACCGCGGCCACATGACGCCCACCGAGGTCACCCGCGAGCTCGGCGTGGACATCGCCCTGCGCTGGGGCACGGGCTACGAGACCAACCTCAAGTCCTTCGTGAACATCATCGCCACCCCCAAGGGCGGCACCCACGTGTCCGGTTTCGAGCGCTCCGTCACCAAGACCGTGAACGAGGTGCTGCGCTCGGCGAAGCTGCTGCGCGTCGCCGAGGACGACGTGGTCAAGGACGACGCGCTCGAGGGTCTGACCGCCGTCGTCACCGTGCGCCTCGCCGAGCCGCAGTTCGAGGGGCAGACCAAGGAGGTGCTCGGCACCTCGGCGGCCACCCGCATCGTCGCCGCCGTGGTCGCCAAGGAGCTCAAGGCCTTCCTGACCTCCACCAAGCGCGACGACAAGCAGCAGGCCCGCGCCGTGATGGAGAAGATCGTCGCGGCCGCCCGGACGAGGATCGCCGCCCGCCAGCACAAGGAGGCGCAGCGCCGCAAGACCGCGCTGGAGACCTCCTCGCTGCCCGCGAAGCTGGCCGACTGCCGCAGCGACGACGTGGAGCGCAGCGAGCTCTTCATCGTCGAGGGCGACTCCGCCCTCGGCACCGCCAAGCTCGCCCGGAACTCCGAGTTCCAGGCACTCCTGCCCATCCGCGGCAAGATCCTCAACGTCCAGAAGTCGTCCATCTCGGACATGCTCAAGAACGCCGAGTGCGGGGCGATCATCCAGGTCATAGGAGCCGGCTCGGGCCGGACCTTCGACATCGACGCCGCCCGGTACGGCAAGATCGTCCTGCTCGTCGACGCCGATGTCGACGGCGCGCACATCCGCTGCCTGCTGCTCACGCTCTTCCAGCGGTACATGCGGCCCATGGTCGAGGCGGGCCGGGTCTTCGCCGCGGTGCCGCCGCTGCACCGGATCGAGCTGGTCCAGCCCAAGAAGGGCCAGGACAAGTACGTGTACACGTACTCGGACAACGAGTTGCGCCAGACCCTGCTCGAGTACCAGCGCAAGAACATCCGCTACAAGGACTCGATCCAGCGCTACAAGGGCCTCGGCGAGATGGACGCGGACCAGCTGGCGGAGACCACGATGGACCCGCGCTTCCGCACCCTGCGCCGGATCAACATCGGCGATCTGGATTCGGCGGAGACGGTCTTCGACCTGCTCATGGGCAATGAGGTGGCGCCGCGCAAGGAGTTCATCACCAGCTCCGCGGCCACCCTCGACCGCTCGCGCATCGACGCCTGACGCGTCAGCCCGGCACGGCCCCACGACGGGCGCTCTTCACTCCATCACCTGAAGGAGTGAAGAGCGCCCGGACACCAGTCTCGAAACGTCCCTTCCGCACATCCTTGTGAGCACGCGGCCAGTGCGGCAGCGGACAAGGAGAGTTCGGTGGACAAGCACGATGGTCCCGATGCCGGAACGATCCGGCTCGACGACCCCTGGTACGACGCGCTGGCCGTCGGGTGGGGGGAGAGCGAGAGCGAGCCGCCCGGTCCGGCGCCCGCCCACCCCGCCCCCGGAGCGTCCGACATCTACCTCGAAGTGCAGCGCAGCGCGGCCTTCCAGGAAGTGCGCAGCCGCTACCGGGGGTTCGTCGTCCCCGCGACGGCGGGGTTCCTGCTCTGGTACGTGGCCTACGTGGTCGCCGCCACCGTCGCGCCCGGAGTGATGGCCCGGCCGGTGTCCGGCGCGATCAACGTCGCCATGGTGGCGGGGCTCGGCCAGTTCCTCAGCACCTTCCTCCTGACCTGGGCCTACGCCCGGCACGCGCGGCTGCGCCGGGACCGGGCGGCACTCGACCTGCGCTGGACCGTCTTCGAGCAGGAACGCGACCAGGAGCGGACCCGCGCGAGGGGGAGCGGCCGGTGACCACCGAACACCAGAGCCTCGCGCTGATCCTGTTCAGCGTCTTCATCGCAGTGACCCTGGGCATCACCACCTGGGTCAGCCGCAACCGGCACGGATCGGCGGAGGAGTTCTACGCGGGCGGGAGACTGTTCTCGCCGATGGAGAACGGTTTCGCCATCGCCGGCGACTACATGTCCGCCGCCTCCTTCCTCGGAATCTCCGGGCTGATCGCCCTCTTCGGGTACGACGGCATGCTCTACTCGGTCGGCTTCCTCGTCGCCTGGCTCGTCGTGCTGTTCCTCGTCGCCGAACTGGTCCGCAACTGCGGGCGCTTCACCCTCGCCGACGTGATCGCCGCGCGCATGAGCGAGCGGCCGGTGCGGATCGCGGCGGGTACTTCCTCGGTCGTCGTCTCCGTGCTCTACCTCGTCGCCCAGATGGTCGGCGCGGGCAGTCTGGTCGGTCTGCTGCTGGGGAGTTCGAGCCCCGTGGCCCGGACGCTGGCCGTGGTCGGGGTGGGCGCGCTCATGGTCGTGTACGTGTCCTTCGGCGGGATGCGGGCCACGACCTGGATCCAGATCGTCAAGGCCGTGCTGCTGATGGGCGGGGCGATCGCCCTGACCGGGCTCGTGCTGCTGCGGTTCCACGGGAACTTCGACCAGCTCCTCAGCAGCGCAGCCGAACGCAGCGGGCACGGGGCCCGCTTCCTGAGCCCCGGGCTCAAGTACGGCGGGGACTGGACCGCCCGCATCGACTTCATGAGCCTCGGGCTGGCCCTGGTCCTCGGGACCGCCGGCCTGCCGCACATCCTGTCGCGCTTCTACACGGTGCCCACCGCGAGGGCGGCCCGCCGCTCGGTGGTGTGGGCGATCGGCCTGATCGGCGGCTTCTACCTGATGACCATCGTGCTCGGCTTCGGAGCCGCCGCGCTGCTCGGGCCGGACCAGGTACGGGCCTCCAACGCCTCGGGGAACACGGCCGTTCCGCTGCTGGCCGCCTTCCTCGGCGGCGGCGCCGGATCCACGGGGGGCACGGTGCTGTTCGCCTTCGTGGCCGCCATCGCCTTCGCCACCATCCTCGCGGTGGTCGCCGGGATCACCCTGGCCTCCTCCGCCTCCGTCGCCCACGACCTGTACGCCTCCCTCAAGCGGCGGCATGCCCGGCAGCGCAGCGAGGTCGCAGTGGCCCGGACCGCGGCCGTGGGCATCGGGGCGGTGGCGATCGCGCTCGGACTGCTCGCCCAGAACCTCAACGTGGCCTTCCTGGTGGGGCTGGCCTTCGCGGTGGCTGCCTCGGCCAATCTGCCGGTGCTGCTGTACTCGCTGTTCTGGCGCGGGTTCACCACCCGCGGAGCCGTCTGGTCGGTCTACGGCGGGCTGATTCCGGCGGTACTGCTGGTCCTGGTTTCGCCGGTGGTGTCGGGCAGCCCGGAGTCCCTCTTCCCGGGGGCGGACTTCCAGTACTTCCCGCTCCAGAACCCGGGGATCGTCTCGATCCCGCTGGGCTTCCTGGCGGGCTGGCTGGGCACCGTCACCTCGGTGGAAGAGGCGGACGAGGCGAAGCACGCGGAGACCGAGGTCCGCTCGCTCACCGGCGCCGGGGCGGTGTGAGCCGTCAGGCCCCCTCGGAGGGCAGCCAGGTGTAGCGGTGCTCCGGACGGCCGGTCTCGCCGTAGCGCAGGGCGAGGGTGACGCGGCCGCTGCGGTCGAGGAGCTTCAGGTAGCGCTGGGCGGTCTGGCGGCTGATGCCCGCACGGTCGGCGATCTGCTGGGTGGACAGGGGGCCCTCGGCGGAGCGCAGGACCTGGCGGACCAGTTCGGCGGTGGTCCGGGAATGGCCCTTGGGGAGCTCGTTCGGGGATCCGGCAGCGGCCAGGGCCCCGAAGATCCGGTCCACCTCGGCCTGCTCGGCCTCGCCGCCGGTGTCCAGCGCGCGGCGCAGCGTGCCGTACGCCTCCAGCCGGGAGCGCAGGCCGGCGAAGGTGAAGGGCTTGACCAGGTACTGGAGGGCGCCGAGGCGCATGGCGGCCTGGACGGTGGCCAGGTCGCGCGCGGCCGTGACCATGATCACGTCCGTGCCGTGGCCGAGCCGGCGCATGTGGCGGACGAGGTCGAGGCCGTTCTCGTCGGGCAGGTAGTGGTCCAGCAGGACCAGGTCCACGGGATGCCGGGTGAGGAACTCCAGTGCCTCGGCGGCGGAGTGGACCCGGCCCGCCACGTGGAAGCCGGGAACCTTCGCCACGTAGGCCGCGTTGATCAGGGCAACACGCACGTCGTCGTCGACGACCAATACGTGGATCGGGGTCTCGTTCATCGCAGGGCCTCCGGGAGTACGACGGAGAATTCCGCCCCTCCGTCCGCTGTCCCGCCGGCCCGGGCCGTGCCGCCCTGCCGCTCCGCGAGGCGGCGTACGAGGGCGAGGCCCAGCCCGCGCTCGCGGTGGGCCTCGGGCTGCTTGGTCGACCAGCCCTCGGTGAAGATCTCCTCGCGGTGTGCGGCCGCGACCCCGGGGCCGCTGTCGCGCACCCGCAGGACCGCCGCCCGGCCTTCGGCGCGCAGTTCCACCTCGACCAGCGGCGATGCCGAGCCGACGGCGGCGTCCAGGGCGTTGTCCACCAGGTTCCCGACGATCGTGACGAGACCGCCCGGGTCCACCAGGCGGTCGGGGAGGAGGCTGGCCGCGGCCAGGCGCAGCGGGACGCCGCGCTCCGCCGCCACGGTCGCCTTGCCCACCAGGAGGGCGGCCAGCAAGGGGTCGTGGACCTTCTCGGTGACCTGCTCGGCGGTGGTGCGGTGCACGCCGACGACCTCCGTCACGAATTCCACCGCCTCCTCGTGCAGGCCCAGCTCCAGCAGGCCGAGGAGGGTGTGGAGACGGTTGGCGTGCTCGTGGTCCTGGGCGCGCAGGGCGTCGATCAGGCCCCGGGTGGAGTCGAGCTCGCGGCTCAGGTGCTCCAGTTCGGTGCGGTCGCGGAGGGTGGCGACGGCTCCGCCGTCCTCGGTGGGCATCCGGTTGGCGACCAGGACCCTGGGTCCCTGCACGGTGAGCAGGTCCCGGCCGGTGACCCGGCCGGACAGTACGTCGGCGGTGCGGCCTGCGCCGAGCACCTCGTCCAGCGGGCGTCCGGTGAGGCTGCCCGCGGGCGCCGTGGCCGCGTAGTCCGCCGTGCCCGCACTGCCGGCCGTGCTCGCGGAGCCGGCGCCGGGTGCCGTGCCGGGAGGGGCCGGGGAGTGCTGCGGGGTGAGGCCGAGCAGGCGGGCTGCCTCGTCGTTGACCAGGCGGACCCGGCCGTGCCGGTCGAGGGCGATCACGCCTTCGCGGATGGAGTGCAGCATCGCCTCGCGCTCCGCGAGCAGCCCGGCGATGTCGGAGAAGGCCAGGTCCCGGGTCTGCCGCTGGATCCTGCGGGACAGCAGGTAGGCGACGAGGGCGCCTGCCGCGAGGGCGCCGCCGGCGTACGCGAACAGCCCGGGGATGGCGCCGAGCAGCCGGTCGCGGACTCCGTCGTAGGCGATGCCGACCGAGACGGCTCCGACGATCTCTCCGTCGGCGGCGATCAGCGGGACCTTGCCCCGTGCCGAGCGGCCCAGGGTGCCCTCGTCGATCTCCATGACCTCACGGCCGGCCAGAGCCTCGCTCGGGTCGGTCGAGACGGGCAGTCCGATGCGGTCGGGGCTGGGGTGCGAGTGGCGGATCCCGTCCAGGTCGAGGACGACCACGTACTCGGCCCCGGTGGCCCGCCGCAGCCGCTCGGCGGTGGCCTGCACCGGGCTGTCCGCCGTCGCCCCGGAGTCCAGGAGGTCGGCGGCCAGGGAGGGGTCGGCCGCCGCGCTCTGGGCGATGGCCAGGGCGCGCCGCATGGCCTGGTCGTCGAGCTGTGCGCCGAGCGGTGCCAGGAACAGCCCGGTGGCCAGCACGACGACCCCGGCGGCGATGGCCAGCTGGGTCAGCAGGATCTGGGAGACGGCCCGTCTGGGCAGCCCGAGGCGCCGAGCGCTCATGTGGGGGAACCGCATGGACACCAACCGTAGGTCGGCCTCGGCACAAGCGGTATACGGGAGTCCCCGAGAACCATCTCGTCGCCGCACTCGCGATGGCATAGGCGCCCACGCTCGCCGTCTTCCCGGTCTTCCAGCGCAACATCATGAGCGGCCTGACGGCGGGCTCCCTCAAGGTCTGACCCGCGCTGGGGCCGCCCCCGGGCCAGGGCCGCCCCGAACCACGGCCGCCCCGCCCACGGGCCGCCCCCGCGTCCGCAGCTTCGCCGACGGGGACGGCACCGGCGACCTCGCGGGCGTCCGGGCCCTGCTGCCGTACCTCGCCGAACCCGGCGTGGACGCGCTCTGGTTCACCCCCTGGTCACGGCATCGGCTGCGGCGGGCGGGGCCCCTGGTACTGGCCGCTGGGCCGCATGCGCAGGGGGCGCTCCTGGTACTCCTCCAGCGCGTGCGCGATCCAGCCCGCCGTCCGGGACACCGCGAAGACCGTCTCCCCGGCCTCCGCCTCCATCCCGCAGGACACCGTCAGCACCGCCAGCGCCAGGTCCACATTGGGGTGCAGACCGCCCTGCCGGGCCATGACCGCGGCCACCTCCCGGGCCGCACCCAGGGCCGGACCGGCCTGCGCCAGGCCCTCCAGCCGGTCGAAGAGGGCCCGCGCCCGCGGGTCTTCGCCCCGGTACAGCCGGTGGCCCAGGCCCGGTACCCGGCGGCCCGCCCGCAGGTACTCCGCCACCACCGGCGCGGCCCCGCCCCGCTCCAGGACCTCCACCAGCATCCGGTGCGCCAGACGTCCGGCCGCGCCGTGCAGCGGACCCTCCAGCGCGCCGAGTCCCGCGGACACCGCCGCGTACGGATGGGCCCGTGCCGAGGCGGCGACCCGTACGGCCAGCGTGGAGGCGGCCAGATCGTGGTCCACCAGCAGCCCGAGCGCCAGGTCCAGCGCGGCGAGCGCATCCGGGTCCGGCTCCCGCGTGGTCAGGCGCGACCACAACTGCCGGGTGATGCGGCCGTCCCCGGCCCACTGGGCGGGGCCCAGCACCGGCAGTGCGGCGACCAGTGTGGGGATCAGGCAGCGCGCGGAGCCCAGTACGGCCGCCTCCGAGAGGTCGAAGCGCAGCGGATCGGCCACGGCCGCGGCGGCGACCGCCACCCGGAGCCGGTCGACCGGCCCGCTGTGCTCGGGCAGGGCCGCCACCGCCCGCCGGGCAGCGGCGAGGGGCTCCGGAGGAGCGGTGAACCGGGCGCCGTGGCCGATCGCCCCCGTCCAGAGCCATTCGGCCACCTCCTCGTAGCGGTACCGGGAGGCCAGGGCCACCGCGTCCACGCCCCGGAAGTAGTACCGGTCGGACTCGATGAGCGTGAGGGAGGTGCGTACGGACAGCTCCCCGCCCGCCGGAGCCGCGGCCTCGCGCCGGCTCCGCCGGGCCAGCTCCTCCACCTCGGCCGCATCGAAGGTGCTGCCCCGGCCGACGGGGTCGCGGCGGCTGGTGAGCTGGCCGCGGCTGACGTACGCGTACACCGTCGCCGGCTTCACCCCGAGCAGCCGGGCCGCTTCCTGCGTGCCGATCCTGCGCCCGTGAGCCGTTTCGGCGTCCCTCTCGTCGCTCATGGCGCACACCTTACAGAGTCCCCGTCAATGTTGATTCAATCAACTTTGACAAGGATTCAATCCATCATGGATGGTCGATCCATGAACACCACCGTCGAAGTACCCCGCGGTCTCGCGGGAGTCGTGGTCACCGAAACCGAGCTCGGTGACGTCCGGGGCCGTGAGGGCTTCTACCACTACCGCCAGTACTCGGCCGTCGAGCTCGCGGCCGGCCGCAGTTTCGAGGACGTCTGGCACCTGATGTTCCGCGGGGCGCTGCCCGCGGACGCCGCCGAGCGCGCCGCCTTCGCCGCCGAGATCGCCCCGCTGCGCCGGCTCCCCGAAGAGGTCCGCGACGCCCTCCCCGCCCTCGCGCGGGCCACCGCGCTCTCCGGCCCCCTCGCAGGGCTGCGCACCGGCCTCTCGCTGCTCGGTGCCTCGGCCGGCTTCCGGCCGGTCTACGACATCGACCCGGCCCGCCGAGCCGCCGACGCGCTCGCCGCCTGCGCCGCCGTACCGACCCTGCTCACCGCCCTGCACCGGCTGGGGCAGGGCCTGGAACCGGTCGAGCCGCGCGACGACCTCCCGTATGCCGAGAACTACCTGTACATGCTCACCGGGCAGGAACCCGATCCGGCCAAGGCCCGCGCGGTGGAGCGCTACCTCATCTCCACCGTCGACCACGGCTTCAACGCCTCCACCTTCACCGCCCGCGTCATCGCCTCCACCGGCGCCGACGTCGCCGCCTGCCTGACCGGTGCGATCGGTGCGCTCTCCGGTCCGCTGCACGGCGGCGCCCCCAGCCGGGCCCTCGACACCCTCGACGCGATCGGCACCGCCGACCGGATCGGGCCGTGGATCCGCGAGCGGGTCCTGGCGGGGGACCGGATCATGGGCTTCGGCCACCCCGTGTACCGCACCGAGGACCCCCGCTCGCGGATGCTGCGGGACATCGCGCGCCAGTTCGGCGGCCCCCTCGTGGACTTCGCCGTCGAGGTCGAGCGCCAGGTGGAGGAGATCCTCGCCGAGCTCAAGCCCGGCCGCGAACTGCACACGAACGTGGAGTTCTACGCGGGCGTGGTCATGGAGCTGTGCGGACTGCCCCGGGAGATGTTCACCCCCACGTTCTGTGCGGCCCGCGTGGTCGGCTGGAGCGCGAACGTCCTCGAACAGGCCGCCGACTCGAAGATCATCCGCCCTGCGGCCCGCTACACCGGCCCCACCCCGCCACAGCCGGTTCCCGCCCTCGACTGACCGCGCCGGTGGCCCGCCTGGCTACGATCGACCGGGTGAGCAGCAGGCAGACCATCCCGCCCATCCCCGTCGTCGTCCTCTCCGGATTCCTCGGATCGGGCAAGACCACCGTGCTGAACCACCTCCTCGCCAACCGCGGAGGCACCCGGATCGGAGTCGTCGTCAACGACTTCGGGTCGATCGAGATCGACGCCATGTCGGTGGCCGGACAGCTCGGCGACTCGATGGTCTCCCTCGGCGGGGGCTGTCTGTGCTGTGCCGTCGACGGCAGCGAGCTCGACGCGTACCTGGACAAGCTCGCCGCACCCGTCCACCGCATCGACGTGATCGTCATCGAGGCGAGCGGTCTGGCCGAGCCCCAGGAAATGGTCCGGATGCTCGTCGCCAACGAGAACCCGGCCGTCCGCTACGGCGGGCTGGTACAGGTCGTGGACGCGGCGGAGTTCGACGCGACCCGGACTGCGCACCCGGAGACCGACCGCCACCTCGCCGTGGCCGACCTCGTGGTGCTCAACAAGACCGACCGGGTGGACCGGGCCGAGCAGGCCCGCATCGGGGGACTGCTGGCCGGCCTGTGCGCCCCGGGCACGCCGGTCGTCGCCGCCGATCACGGGCGGATCGACCCCGAGCTGCTCTTCGACCGCCGCCCCTGGACCGAGACGCGCGGTCAGCTCTCCTTCGAGGACCTCCTGGCGGAGGCCGAGGACCACGGCCACGACCACGACACGCACGCGCACGCCGCCTACGACACCGTCGAGTTCGTCAGCGGACAGGCCCTCTCGCCGCGCCGGTTCATCGACTTCCTCGACCGCCGCCCGGCCGGCCTCTACCGGATCAAGGGCTTCGTGAACTTCGGCGTCCCCGGGCACGAGGAGAAGTACGAGGTCCACGCGGTCGGCCGCTTCCTCCGGTTCGCCCCCGGGCCCTGGGGGCGGGGCGAGGAGCGCCTGACCCAGCTCGTCCTGATCGGCTCCGGCACGGACGGGCCGGGCCTGCTCCGCGAACTGGAGGCCTGCCGGGAGGAGGCGCCGCACGAGCTCGGCCCCGAGAGCATGTGGGGGGTGCTGCGGTACGTGGCACGGCCCGCGGAGCCGGGGCCGGAGCCGGAGCTGGAGCCGGGGCCGACGGCCCCGGACTCGGAGGACCGGACCGAGACCTCCTAGCCGCTCGGACCCGCCCGGACCCCTACTCCACCTCGATGCCGAACTCCCGCAGCAGGTCCTCCAGTCCGCCCCGGTAGCCCTTGCCGCCGATCACGAAGTCCCAGTCGCCGTTGGCCCGGCGCCGGAACGAGCCCAGCACCAGCGCGGTCTCACCCGCCCGCCCGTCGGAGACCTCCAGCTGCCCGAGCTCCGAGCCGGCCGCGTCGAGCAGCCGGATCCGGGCGTCCGTGAAGCCCGCCAGGTCGGCGTGCGGATCGACCTCCGGGTCCACCGCGGCGACCAGCACCAGCCGGTCCGCCTCGCGCGGCAGGGCGTCGAAGGCGACCTCGACCGCCGCCTTGTCGGGCGCCGCGTGCGCCCGGGCCCGTACCGAACCGTCCGGCGTCCGCGGGTTGTTGAAGAACACGAAGTGCTCCTCGCTCAGCACCCGGTTGCCCGTGCAGACGAGCGCGCACACGTCGAGGGCGACCGAGCCCGACCAGGACATGCCGAGCACGTTGTGCTCCGCCGGAGGGGCCGCCGGCTCGGGCGTCCGCTGCGCCGGACCGCCGCCGAGGCGTCCGCGCAGCCCGTACTGGTGCAGCAGCTCCACGAGCTTGACGCCGGGGACCAGCTCGAGCGGTTTGCCCTCGGCGAACTCGTACGATCCGGCACCGAACGAAGCGGTGGTGACCAGTACCCCCTTGTTCGCGCCCGTGGCCTGGACCGTGCCGTACAGCTCCCGCACCACGTCGGGATTGAGCCGACTGCGGTAGCGCTTGACCTGTACCACGATCCGGCCGCCCCGGAGCGGAGCCGGGTCCCTCGCCTCGATGTCCACGCCGCCGTCGCCGGAGCGCTGGGTGGTCACGGCCTCCATGCCCATCGCCCGGAAGAGCTCCGCAACGAGCCGCTCGAACTCGATCGGGTCCATCTCGAAGAGATCCGGCTCGTCCCCGTCTCCCGCGGTGTGGCCGCCGTGGCTGACGACCCCGCCGCCCACCTCGTCGGGCCTGCGCCCCGGGCGGCGTACCGCGGCCGGCTGCTCGGGCTTCGCGGACAGCTCGCCGCGCAACCCCTCCACCAGGCAGTCCACTGCGCTGACCTGCTCCAGCCGGAGCCCCGCAAAAGCGGGCCGGGCCGCCGACACCGTGGCGAGCACGAGCTGTGCCTCCAGCCCCGTCACCGGATCGGGGGCGTCCACGAAGCCGTTGACGACCACCGAGTCGAGTGCGCCGAATTCGTCCGCCGCGTACAGCTCGTGGACCACCAGGAGAACGCACTGCGCCAGCAGGTCCCGGTACAGCTTCCGCCGCTCTGCCGCCGAGCGGGCTGTCTCCTTGTCCTGGCCCGTACTCGGCATGTACCGGACCGACTTGAGCTCGGGTACCACCGCGAACCCCGGCAGCTCCCAGTCCAGTACCAGCTGGCGCGGCCCCGGATCGTAGGCGGCCGTCACCTGCCTCGGCAGCGCCTCGGGCCAGGCCGTCGAGGCGTACAGGGCGGCCGAGAAGTACTCCACCACCGCTTCCGCGTCACCCGCCCGCAGGGCTCCAGCCAGTTCGGTGAGGCCGCTGTTGTGCGCCCGTATGCCGGCGAGCTGTTCCGCTGCCCACCGGTCGTACTGCTGCCGGTACGCCGCCAGCTGCTGCTGCCGCTGTGCCTCCGCGGCGTTCGCGGCCTGCCATGCCTGGGTGTACCGGGCGTGCGCCTCGCGTTCCGCCTGGGCCCGGCGGTTCGAGCCCAGCGTCCAGCCCGTGCTCTGCTGGAACTGGTGCAGCTGCGGCATCGGTACGGGATGTGCCAGCGCGCCCGGGACGAAGGGGTCGACCTGCTCGGGCCGGACCAGCCCGGCCATTCGGAACGCGGGCGCCCGGCACCCCGCCGCCAACAGGCCCTGGAGGGCCGCGACCTCCGCCTCGACGAGCTCCGTACGCCGGCGGGCGTCGGCCTCGCGGTGCTGGCGGTCCGCGGCACGCAGCTCCCGTCGGCGCTGATCGGCCTGGCGTTGCTGGATCACCTGCGTCTGCTGCATCCGGCGCTGGGCCTCCGCCCAGTCCCCGATCACTCCGCCCGCGCGACGACTCATCAGCTCTGTTCTCCCCACCCCACCAGTGCCAGGGGGAAAACACTAGTCGGCAAATGGGGTGTCCGGTCCCGGACCGGACACCCCCGCCCTGCTTCTACAGCGCCGGTCCCGCCAGCGTCGCGACCACCGCCGGCAGTGCGGCGCCCGAGCCGTCGCGGCGCGGGTCCGGGGCCGGGAGTTCGGCCGGGGTGCCGTTCGCCGCGGCCGCGCGGGCCGGGGAGCCGCCCGCCCAGGCCAGTACCAGCATGTCCTCGCCCTTCAGGAACCGCTGGCAGCGCACACCGCCGGTGGCCCGGCCCTTGCGCGGGTACTGGTCGAAGGGGGTCAGTTTCCCGGACAGCACCGAGTCGTCCAGCGTCCCCTGCGAGCCCGCGACCGTGAACACCACCGCGTCCCGGGCGGGGTCCACGGCCGAGAAGTGGATCACCTTGGCGTTGTCGGAGAGCTTGATGCCCGCCATACCGCCCGCCGGGCGGCCCTGCGGGCGCACCTGGCCCGCCGGGTAGCGCAGCAGCTGGGCGTCGTCGGTGATGAAGACCAGGTCCTCCTCGCCCGTGCGCAGCTCGACCGCGCCGACGATCCGGTCGCCCTCCTTGAGGGTGATGACCTCCAGCTCGTCCTTGTTGGCCGGGTAGTCCGGCACGACCCGCTTGACCACGCCCTGCTCGGTGCCCAGCGCCAGGCCCTGCGAGGACTCGTCCAGCGAGGTCAGGCAGACCACCTTCTCGTCCGCCTCCAGCCCGGAGAGGAACTCCGACACCGGGGCGCCGCCCGCCAGGTTCGGCGCGGCGTGCGTGTCCGGCAGCTGCGGCAGGTCGATCACCGACAGCCGCAGCAGCCGCCCGTACGAGGTGACCACGCCGACGTCGGCCCGCGCGGTCGCCGCGACCTGCGAGACGATCAGGTCGTGCTTGGCGCGCGCGCCGCCCTCGTCCTCGGGCAGCGCGTCGCCGGTCGCCGTGCGCGCCAGCAGGCCCGTCGAGGACAGCAGCACCCGGCACGGGTCGTCCGCGACCTCCAGCGGAACCGCGGCCACCGCCGTGCCCGCCGACTCCAGCAGGACCGTACGGCGCTCGGTGCCGAACTTCTTCGCGACGGCCGCCAGCTCCGTGGAGACCAGCTTGCGCAGCTCGGTGTCGGACTCCAGGATCCCGGTCAGCTCGTCGATCTCGCCGGTCAGCCGGTCGCGCTCGGACTCCAGCTCGATCCGGTCGAAGCGGGTGAGCCGGCGCAGCGGCGTGTCCAGGATGTACTGGGTCTGGGTCTCGCTCAGCGAGAAGCGCTCCATCAGGCGTTCCTTCGCCTGCGCGGAGTTGTCGCTGTCCCGGATGAGCCGGATGACCTCGTCGATGTCGAGCAGGGCCACCAGCAGGCCCTCGACCAGGTGCAGCCGGGCCCGGCGCTTGCCGCGGCGGAACTCGCTGCGCCGCCGGACGACCTCGAAGCGGTGGTCGAGGTAGACCTCCAGCAGCTCCTTGAGGCCCAGCGTCAGGGGCTGCCCGTCCACGAGCGCCACGTTGTTGATGCCGAAGGACTCCTCCATCGGCGTCAGCTTGTAGAGCTGCTCCAGCACGGCCTCGGGGTGGAAGCCGTTCTTGATCTCGATGACCAGGCGCAGACCGTGCGCACGGTCGGTGAGGTCCTTGACGTCGGCGATGCCCTGGAGCTTCTTCGAGCCGACCAGGTCCTTGATCTTCGCGATGACCTTCTCGGGGCCGACCGTGAAGGGCAGTTCGGTGACGACCAGTCCCTTGCGGCGCGCCGTCACGTTCTCCACGGTCACCGTCGCGCGGATCTTGAAGGTGCCGCGGCCGTTCTCGTAGGCGTCCTTGATGCCCGAGAGGCCGACGATCCGGCCGCCCGTGGGCAGGTCGGGACCCGGCACGAAGCGCATCAGCGCCTCCAGGTCCGCCTGCGGGTAGCGGATCAGGTGGCGGGCGGCCGCGATGACCTCGCCGAGGTTGTGCGGGGGCATGTTGGTGGCCATGCCGACCGCGATCCCGGACGCGCCGTTGACCAGCAGGTTCGGGTAGGCCGCGGGGAGCGCGACCGGCTCCTGCTCCTGGCCGTCGTAGTTGGCGGTGAAGTCGACGGTGTCCTCGTCGATCGACTCCGTCATCAGCGACGTGGCGTCGGCCATCTTGCACTCGGTGTAACGCATGGCGGCCGGCGGGTCGTCATTGCCGAGCGAGCCGAAGTTGCCGTGGCCGTCGACCAGCGGGAGCCGCATGGAGAAGGGCTGGGCCATGCGCACGAGGGCGTCGTAGATCGACGCGTCACCGTGCGGGTGGAGCTTGCCCATGACCTCGCCGACGACACGGGCGCACTTCACGTAGCCGCGGTCGGGGCGCAGCCCCATCTCGTTCATCTGGTAGACGATGCGCCGGTGCACCGGCTTCATGCCGTCCCGGGCGTCGGGCAGGGCACGGGAGTAGATCACCGAGTACGCGTACTCGAGGAAGGAGCCCTGCATTTCGTCGACGACGTCGATGTCGAGGATCTTCTCCTCGAAATCCTCCGGCGGCGGGGTCTTCGTGCTGCGGCGGGCCATCGCTGCGCGGCTCCTTAACCAAGAATGGGGTGTGCTGGGGTCTGGCTGGATCTTGCTGAGTCTGACGGGTGCGGCGTCGTCCGGCTGATTCGGGGCTGTCGGTACGACGCGGACCATTGTGGCCCGAGGCACCGACAACGCCGACTCCGACCCCGGGGGTCCCCCCATACGGAGTGCGGGGGAGTGACCCGGGAACTTATCCGGTGGGCGACGCGCTTGCATACAGTGGCAGGTCGAGAAGAAATCTCTGCATCGCGATCGAAGGGACCACATGCCCATGGGTCACACGGCCACAGCTCAGGCCGGCTCCGGCGGCCTGACAGCGACCGAGCACCGGCTGGCCAACGGCCTGCGCGTGGTGCTCTCCGAGGACCACCTGACCCCGGTCGCCGCGGTCTGCCTGTGGTACGACGTCGGCTCGCGCCACGAAGTCAAGGGGCGTACCGGTCTTGCTCACCTCTTCGAGCACCTGATGTTCCAGGGCTCGAAGCAGGTACCGGGCAACGGTCACTTCGAGCTCGTCCAGGGCGCCGGCGGTTCCCTCAACGGCACCACCAGCTTCGAGCGCACCAACTACTTCGAGACGATGCCGGCCCACCAGCTGGAGCTCGCGCTGTGGCTGGAGGCGGACCGGATGGGCTCGCTGCTGGCCGCCCTGGACGACGAGTCCATGGAGAACCAGCGCGACGTCGTCAAGAACGAGCGCCGCCAGCGGTACGACAACGTTCCCTACGGCACGGCGTTCGAGAAGCTGACAGCCCTCGCCTACCCGGAGGGCCACCCGTACCACCACACCCCGATCGGCTCCATGGCCGACCTGGACGCCGCGTCCCTGGAGGACGCGCGCAACTTCTTCCGTACGTACTACGCGCCCAACAACGCGGTGCTGTCGGTCGTCGGGGACATCGACCCCGAGCAGACCCTGGCCTGGGTCGAGAAGTACTTCGGCTCCATCCCGGCGCACGACGGCAAGCAGCCGCCCCGCGACGGCACGCTGCCCGAGATCATGGGCGGGCAGCTGCGCGAGGAGATCGTGGAGGAGGTCCCGGCGCGTGCGCTGATGGCCGCCTACCGGCTCCCGCACGACGGCACGCGCGAGTGCGACGCGGCGGACGTGGCGCTGACGATCCTGGGCGGCGGGGAGTCCTCCCTGCTCCACAACCGTCTGGTGCGCCGCGACCAGACGGCCGTCGCGGCCGGCTTCGGCATGCTGCGGCTGGCGGGGGCGCCCTCGCTGGGCTGGCTGGACGTCAAGACCTCCAGCGGGGTCGAGGTCCCCGTCATCGAGGCGGCCGTGGACGAGGAGCTCGCGCGGTTCGCCGCCGAGGGCCCGACCGCCGAGGAGATGGAGCGCGCGCAGGCGCAGCTGGAGCGCGAGTGGCTGGACCGGCTGAGCACGGTGGCCGGCCGCGCCGACGAACTGTGCCGGTTCGCGGTGCTGTTCGGTGACCCGCAGCTGGCGCTGACCGCCGTCCAGCGGGTCCTCTCCGTCACCGCCGAGGAGGTGCAGGCCGTGGCCGCGGCCCGCCTGCGCCCCGACAACCGCGCGGTGCTGGTCTACGAGCCGCTGCCGGGCTCTGCCGAGTCCGCCGAGTCCGACGAGAGCGACGAGAACGAGGGGGCGGAGCAGTGAGCGACACCGCAGCCGTCACGATGACCTTCCACCCGCGGCCGCAGGCCGGCGAGGCCAAGCCGTGGGCCTTCCCCGCCCCCGAGCGGGGCGTGCTGGCCAACGGCCTCACCCTGCTGCGCTGCCACCGCCCGGGCCAGCAGGTCGTCGCGGTCGAGATCAACCTCGCCGCCCCGCTGGACGCGGAGCCCGAGGGCCTGGACGGCGTGGCCACCATCATGGCCCGCGCGCTCTCCGAGGGCACCGACAAGCACTCCGCCGAGGAGTTCGCCGCCGAGCTGGAGCGCTGCGGCGCCACCCTCGACGCGCACGCGGACCACCCGGGCCTGCGGGTCTCCCTGGAGGTCCCGGCCTCCCGCCTGCACAAGGCCCTCGGCCTGCTCGCCGAGGCGCTGCGCGCACCCGCCTTCGCCGACAGCGAGGTCGACCGGCTGGTGCGCAACCGGCTCGACGAGATCCCGCACGAGCAGGCCAACCCGCAGCGCCGGGCCGCCAAGCAGCTCTCCAAGGAGCTCTTCCCGGCCACCCTGCGGATGTCCCGCCCGCGCCAGGGCACCGAGGAGACGGTCGCCCGGATCGACGCGACCGCCGTACGCGCCTTCTACGAGGCCCACGTGCGCCCCGCCACCTCCACCGCGGTGGTGGTCGGCGACCTGACCGGCATCGACCTGGACGCCGTGCTGGCGGACACCCTGGGCACCTGGACGGGCGACGCCGCCGAGCCGCTCCCGGTGCCTCCGGTGACCGCGGACGACACCGGCCGCGTGGTCATCGTGGACAGGCCCGGCGCCGTCCAGACGCAGCTGCTGATCGGCCGCATCGGGGCGGACCGCCACGACCGGGTCTGGGCGGCCCAGGTGCTCGGCACGTACTGCCTGGGCGGCACCCTCACCTCCCGCCTGGACAAGGTGCTGCGCGAGGAGAAGGGGTACACGTACGGCGTGCGCGCCTTCGGCCAGGTGCTGCGCTCCACCGCGGACGGCAAGGGCGCCTCGATGCTCGCCATCAGCGGCTCGGTGGACACCCCGAACACCGGACCGGCCCTGGAGGACCTCTGGAAGGTGCTCCGCACCCTCGCGGAGGGCGGCCTGACCGACGCCGAACGGGATGTGGCGGTGCAGAACCTGGTGGGCGTGGCCCCGCTGAAGTTCGAGACGGCGGCCTCCGTCGCCGGCACCCTCGCCGACCAGGTCGAGCAGGAGCTCCCGGACGACTACCAGGCGCAGTTGTACGCCCGGCTCGCCGAAACGGGCACCGTGGAGGCCACTTCGGCGGTCGTGAACGCCTTCCCGGCGGACCGGCTCGTCACGGTCCTGGTGGGCGACGCGTCGGTGATCGAGGAGCCGGTGCGCGCCCTCGGGATCGGTGAAGTCAGCGTCGTCACCAACTGAAGTGACCCACTGACGCTCCCAACTGGCGCCTGACCGGCGCTTCTTGAAGGGGCCCGGGCGGCTTGGCCGCTCGGGCCCCTTTTGTCTGTTTCGTGGCGAGGTTGCTTGTTTGCGGTGTGGCGTACGCAACAAAAAGGCGTGTCTGTTTGGTGATTGGCTGATGATCCGCCTAGCGTCGGCCGTGCTGTCCGTCAGTTGTACGCGCCGCATCCGCGGCACCGGGCAGCGATCGCCGAGTCCCCGTCAGGCGCGAGCCTGGGGAGCCGGGGACCCACATCAGTCCCTGGGGTGAATCGGACCCCCTCGCAAGAGGAGGCCCGTAGGAGACCTTCCTGCTCCGAACCCGTCAGCTAACCCGGTAGGCGAGAAGGAAGGAAAGGATCAGCCCCTTCATGGCGTTTGGCAGTCGTCCCGCCGGCTCCGGTAAGCACCGTGGTTCCAGCCGTCTGAGCCGCAAGACCGCCGGTTACGCCGGCATAGCCGCCCTCGCCACCACCGGCGTCGTCGGCACCCTCGCCGCCCCGGCCTTCGCCGCGGACAACGGCGCCAACGAGCACCAGGACAACGCGCTCGGCGCGGTCGTGGTCGCCGAGGAGCTCCCCGCCGACATCGCCGAGCAGGCCGACTCCCAGCAGCACGCCGCCGAGCAGGCCGCCGCCAAGGCGCAGGCCGAGGCCGACGCCAAGCAGGCTGCCGCCGAGGCCAAGCGCCTCGCCGAGGCCAAGGCGAAGGCCGAGCGCGACGCCGCCGAGCGTGCGGCCCGTGAGGAGGAGCGCAAGCGCCTCAACACCTTCGTGGCTCCGGTCGACGGCTCCTACGTCTCCACGCAGTACCACGCGGGCGGCGGCATGTGGTCCTCCGGCAGCCACACGGGCATCGACTTCCACGCCGACGAGGGCACCTCGGTGCACGCCGTGGGCGCCGGTGTCGTCGTCGAGGCGGGCTGGGGCGGCGCGTACGGCAACAACGTCGTCATCAAGCACAACGACGGCACCTACACGCAGTACGGCCACATGCTGCGGCTGAACGTCTCCGTCGGCCAGCAGGTCGTCGCGGGCCAGCAGATCGGCCTGTCGGGCTCCACGGGCAACTCCAGCGGCCCGCACCTGCACTTCGAGGCCCGTACCGGCGCCAAGTACGGCTCGGACATCAACCCCCTCGCCTACCTGCGCTCGCACGGCGTCGACGTCTGACCGACTCCTGCGCACCGCCTGCTCCACCGAAAGGCCCCGGCTCCCCGAGCCGGGGCCTTCGTGTTTCGGCGGGATTTCCGGATCTCCCCTTTCCGGCCGCTCTCGGAAATCATCGTGTGTTGCAATAGAGTCGCAGCAGTAGTGGCACCAATGAGGGTGTGAGTCGGAAAAAGCGGAGGTCCGGTCTTGCGTATTCCTGCGCACGCGGTATGCACGGCAATTCGCGACGACATCGTCTCCGGGGTCTTCGGGCCGGGCAGCAGACTGACCGAGGAGGTGCTGGCCCGCCGGTACGGGGTCTCCCGCGTCCCGGTCCGCGAGGCGCTGCGGACCCTGGAGTCCGAGGGGTTCGTGACCACGCGGCGGCACGCGGGGGCCTGCGTCGCCGAGCCGACGGAGCAGGAGGCGGCCGATCTGCTGGAGCTGCGGATGCTGCTGGAGCCGCTGGCCGCGGCCAGGGCCGCCCGGCGCCGCACCGAGGCGCACCTCAAGGTGCTGCGCGGGCTGGTCAGGTTGGGCCAGGAGCGGGCCAGGCGGGGCCAGGGGGAGGACCTGCGGTCCCTGGGCGGCTGGTTCCACGAGACGCTGGCCCAGGCCTCGGGCAGCCCGGGGCTGATCGCCCTGCTCACGCAGATGCGGCACAAGGTCGCGTGGATGTACGTGGTGGAGGCGCCGGCCCGGCCGGTGGAGTCCTGGGCGGAGCACGGCGCGGTGGTGGACGCCGTGGCCCGGGGCGACGCGGAGCGGGCGCGGGCGCTGGCCGCGGTCCACGCGGAGCGCGCGACGGGGGCGCACCGGCTGCGGATCCCGGCGGTGGTGAGCACTTCGCAACCTGCCGTAAACATGTCGAGCGGCCGGCATTAACAGGAGCCGTATACAAAGGACGGGTGCGAGTGCGCCGCCGGTCGAATTCGGATTCTCCGCGAATTCGCCGAGCGTGGTGCGGTCCGCTGTCCGCGCGTGGTGCCGGTGAATTCGGGCGCGCGGAATTCCGGTGCGTGCAATTCGCTTGCGGCGGGCCTGTGCGCGGGTGCGACCGGGCCGACGGTTCACGGGTGCGGCTCCGCCGCCGGGGCTCCGCCCGGACCCCGCTCCTCAGACGCCGGAGGGGCTGGAACGTGCCCGGCCTCGGCTCGCAGGTGCGCACCGGACGAGCTGGAGGACTGTGCCCCGCGCCGGCTTGCGGGTGCAGGGCGGCGGACATGACGAAGCCGCGGCCTCCGGGAGGGGGCCGCGGCTTCGGCGGGTGGTGCGGGCGAACCCGAAGGGTCAGACGGTCTCGGGGAGCTCCTCGAGACCCTCGGCGACCAGCTTCGCGAGGCGGTCCAGCGCGGCCTCCGCGCCATCGGCCTCGGAGGCGAGGACGATCTCCTCGCCGCCCTGGGCGCCCAGGCCCAGAACCGCCAGCATGGAACCGGCGTTGACGGGGTCGCCGCCGGCCTTCGCGATGGTCACCGGGACGCCGGAAGCGGTCGTCGCACGGACGAAGATCGAGGCGGGACGAGCGTGCAGGCCCTCGGCCCAACCGACGTTGACGCGGCGCTCTGCCATGGTGATGCCCTTCAGGTTCTTACGGTTGTCTAGACCAGTCTCTCATGAAGCCCGGAATGCTCGGACCGACCTTCGTCCCGGATCTCCCGCCGTTCGGCCATCCCCAGCTTGCACCGTTTCGTCCTGTAATGCCTATCGCGCCGCGCGAGCGCGACCCGCCCCGTCCGCGCGCGCTTCCGGCCCGTAAGGTATGGGCATGACCATCGAGTCGGACCCCTCGTACCCGGCCCACTGGGAAGCGGACGTCGTCCTGCGCGACGGCGGCACCGCCCGCATCAGGCCGATCACCACCGCGGACGCGGGCCGCCTGGTCAGCTTCTACGAGCAGGTCTCCGACGAGTCGAAGTACTACCGCTTCTTCGCGCCCTACCCCCGCCTGTCCGACCGCGACGTGCACCGCTTCACGCACCACGACTACGTGGACCGCGTCGGCCTCGCCGCGACCATCGGCGGGGAGTTCATCGGCACCGTCCGCTACGACCGCATCGGCCCCGACGGGCGGCCCTCCTCCGCCCCCGCCGACGAGGCCGAGGTCGCCTTCCTCGTCCAGGACGCCCACCAGGGGCGCGGCGTCGCCTCCGCCCTCCTCGAACACATCGGGGCGGTGGCCCGGGAGCGCGGCATCCGCCGGTTCGCCGCCGAGGTGCTGCCCGCCAACACCAAGATGATCAAGGTGTTCACGGACGTCGGCTACGAGCAGAAGCGCAGCTTCGAGGACGGCTCCGTCCACCTCACCCTCGACCTCGAACCCACCGCCCACTCCCTCGCCGTCCAGCGCGCCCGCGAACAGCGCGCCGAGGCCCGCTCGGTGCAGCGCCTGCTCGCCCCCGGCTCGGTGGCGGTCGTCGGCGTCAGCCGCTCCGGAGCGGGCGTCGGCGCAGCGGCCCTGCGCAACCTGCGCGACAGCGGTTTCCACGGCCACCTGTACGCCGTCAACGAGGCCGTCACCCGCGACCTGCTCGACGGCGTCCGCGCCTACCGCACCGTCGAGGCCATCGGCGCGCCCGTCGACCTCGCGGTGATCGCAGTCCCCGCCGACCGGGTCCCGGAAGCGGTGGCCGCCTGCGGCGAGCACGGGGTCCAGGGCCTCGTCGTCCTGTCCGCCGGATACGGGGAGAGCGGGCCGGAGGGGCTCGCCCGCCAGCGCGAACTGGTGCGCCAGGTCCGCTCGTACGGGATGAGGCTGATCGGCCCGAACGCCTACGGGGTGATCAACACCGCCCCGGAGGTGGAGCTCAACGCCTCCCTGACCCCCGCGCCGATGCCCATGCGCGGCCGGATCGGCCTGTTCACGCAGTCCGGCGCGATCGGCATCGCCCTGCTCTCGGCCCTGCTCCGCAGGGGGGAGGGGCTGTCCTCCTTCGTCTCGGCGGGGAACCGGGCCGACGTCTCGGGCAACGACATCCTCCAGTACTGGTACGACGACGAGGCGACCGACGTCGCCCTCATGTACCTGGAAACCCTCGGCAACCCGCGGAAGTTCACCCGCCTCGCCCGCCGCACGGCCGCCGCCAAGCCGGTGGTCGTCGCCAAGGGCGGCCGGCACACCCCGGCCGGTCACGTCGTCCCCGGCACCCGGCTGCCCGACGCCACCGTTTCCGCCCTGCTGCGGCAGGCGGGCGTGATCCGGGTCGACACCGTGACGGAGCTGGTGGACGTCGGCCTTCTGCTGGCCGCGCAACCGCTGCCCGCCGGCCCCCGGATCGCGATCCTCGGCAACTCCGAGTCCCTCGGTGTGCTCACCTACGACGCCTGCCTGACCCAGGGCCTGAGCCCGCTGCCGCCGCTGGACCTGACGACCGCGGCCTCCCCGGCCGACTTCCGCGACGCGCTGGCCGCCGCGCTGGCCTCCCCCGACAACGACGCCGTCGTCGTCACCGCCATCCCGTGGGTGAGCGAGCACGCGCTGGCCGACGACCTGGCCGACGCCCTGCGGGACGCCGTGACCGAGGTGCCGGGCAAGCCGGTCGCCGTCGTGCACGTGGAACTCGGCGAACTGGTGGCCGCCCTGTCCGCGGCCCGCGCCTCCGATCCCGAGGAGCCCCTCCCGGCCGGTCCGGCCCCTGAGGTACGGACCCCCGCCGCACCGCCGGCCGACGCACCGGCCGCGCCCCCGGCCGGGACGCCCGCCCCCGCCGCGCTCCCGCCCTTCGCCACCGCCCCCGCCGTGCCGGCGGCCGGATACCCGGACCGGATCCCCAGCTACCCCGCGGCCGAGCGGGCCGTACGGGCCCTCGCCGAGGCCGTCCGCTACGGCCAGTGGCGGCAGACCGCCGCCGACGCGGCCGGGCAGGTCCCCGAGTACGAGGACATCGACGAGGCCGGCGCCGCCGCCCAGCTGGAGGCACTGCTGGCCGACCTCGACCCCGACGGCGGGGGCGTGCTCACCCTGGCCGACTGGGACGGCCGCGAGCTGCTCGCCCGGTACGGGATCCGCGTGCTGCCCGCCCTGCCCGCGCCCAGCCCCGACGCCGCGGTCCGGGCCGCCGGGGTCCTCGGCTACCCCGTGGCCCTCAAGACCACCGCCCCGCACCTGCGCCACCGTGCGGACCTGGGCGGCGTACGGCTCGACCTCGCCAACGAGACCGAGCTGCGGCGTTCGTACGAGGAGCTCACCGAGGGGCTCGGCAAGCCCGCGGAGCTCCTGCCCGTGGTGCAGGCCATGGTGCCGCGCGGGGTCGACACCGTCGTCCGGGCCGTCGTGGACCCGGCCGTCGGCGCGGTCCTCTCCTTCGGGCTGGCCGGGGTCGCCTCGGAGCTGCTCGGTGACACCGCCCACAGGCTCGTCCCGGCGACCGACCGGGACGCCGCAGGACTGATCCGGTCCATCCGGACCGCTCCCCTCCTCTTCGGCTGGCGCGGCAGCGACCCCGTCGACACCCCCGCCCTGGAGGAGCTGCTCCTGCGCGTGTCCCGCCTGGTGGACGACCACCCCGAGGTGGTCGGGGTCTCGCTGGAGCCCGTGGTGGTCGCGACCGAGGGCTTCTCCGTGCTCAGCGCCACCGTCCGGGTCGCGCACCCGCCGGTCCGGGGCGACCTCGGCCCGCGGACGCTTCCCAGCTACTGAGCGGGGTGCGGGGAAGGCCGGGGTGCCCCGAACGGGCCTTAGGATGGACCTCATGGCGAAATCCGGTACGACGACCCAGGGGCTGCGCACGGCGATCGAGCGCAGCGGCTACTACCCGGCCCTCGTGGCCGAGGCGGTGGAGGCCGCGGTGGGCGGCGAGCCGATTTCGTCGTACCTGGTCCACCAGGAGACGACCTTCGACTCCAACGAGGTGCGCCGTCACGTCACCGTGCTCGTCCTGACGGGCAACCGTTTCATCGTCAGCCACACCGACGAGCAGGCCGCCGACGCCGGATCCCCGTCCCCGTACGCGACCACCTCCACCGAGTCGGTCAAGCTGTCCAGCATCTCCTCCGTGGTGCTCAGCCGGGTCGTCGCGAACCCGGAGTCCTACACCCCCGGCACCCTGCCCCGCGAGGTCGTCCTGACCATCGGCTGGGGCGCGGTCTCCCGGATCGACCTGGAGCCGGCCGCCTGCGGCGACCCGAACTGCGACTCCGACCACGGCTACACCGGCAACTCCACCGCCGACGACCTGAGCCTGCGCGTCAGCGAGGCCGGCGACGGCCCGGAGGCGGTGCGCCAGACGCTGGTCTTCGCGCAGGCGCTCTCCGAGGCGACGGCGGCGACGTCCGCCCCCTCCGCCCGCTGATGGCGTACTCCGCACCGCAGGGCTGGGACGAACCGGAGCTGCTGGACCTGGCAGGCGCCCCCGTCCCGCACTACGGCACCGGTTCGCTCGCCGACCTGCTGCCCACGCTCGTGGCCGGTCAGGACGTCCCCGGTTTCACCGCGTCCATCGCCGAGCTGACGCCGGCCGACCGGAACTGCGTGTTCCTGGTCGACGGCATGGGCTGGGAGCAGATCAAGGCCCACCCGGACGAGGCCCCGTACCTCACCTCCCTCCTCGGGAGCTCCCGCGGCGGCACCGGCCGCCCGATCACCGCGGGCTTCCCGGCGACCACCGCGACCTCGCTCGCCTCGGTCGGCACCGGCCTGCCGCCCGCCCGCCACGGCCTGCCCGGCTACGCCGTCCGCAACCCGGCCAGCGGCGAGCTGATGAACCAGCTCCGCTGGCACCCGTGGACCCCACCGAAGCCCTGGCAGCCGTACCCGACCGTCTTCCAGCTGGCCGACAAGGCCGGGGTGCACACCGCCCAGGTGTCCTCGCCGGCCTTCCAGACCACCCCGCTCACCAAGATCGCGCTGTCCGGGGGCACCTTCCACGGCCGGATGACCGGCGAGGAGCGGATGGACCTCGCCGCGCTCCAGCTCGCGGCCGGCGACCGCTCGCTCGTGTACACGTACTTCAGCGAGCTCGACGGGGCCGGCCACCGGCACGGCGTGGACTCCGACGCCTGGCGCGGCCAGCTGATGTACGTCGACCGGCTCGTCCAGCGCCTCGCCGAGCAGCTGCCGCCGCGCACGGCGCTGTACGTGACCGCGGACCACGGCATGGTCGACGTCCCCTTCGACGAGGACTCCCGCATCGACTTCGACGAGGACTGGGAGCTCGGCGCCGGTGTCGCCCTGCTCGGCGGCGAGGGCCGGGCCCGGCACGTGTACGCGGTCCCGGGCGCCGAGGCCGACGTCCTGACCGTGTGGCGCGAGGTGCTCGGCGACCGCTTCTGGGTCGCCGGCCGCGAGGAGGCCCTCGAACTGGGCTGGTTCGGCGCGCCGGGGGAGTGCGACGAGCGCGTGCTCGGCCGCATCGGGGACGTGGTCGCGGCCGCCCAGGCCGACGTGGCCATCACCGCCTCCCGCAACGAGCCCAACGAGTCTGCGCTCGCCGGGATGCACGGCTCGATGACCGCGGCCGAGCAGCTCGTCCCGCTGCTCGAAATCCGCTCCTGACCCTCGCCGCCCGCCCTGCTCCTCCTGTCACCCTCCTCCCGCCCACGACCCGAAAGGTCCCGTACTTCCCATGCCCGAACTCGCCTTCTTCTCCGGGACCATGGACTGCGGGAAGTCGACCCTGGCGCTTCAGATCGAACACAACCGATCGGCGCGGGGGCTGCAGGGAATGATCTTCACGCGCGATGACCGCGCGGGCGAGGGGAAGCTCTCGTCGCGTCTGGGGCTGGTGACCGATGCGGTGGAGGCCGGGCCGGGTCTGGACCTGTACGGGCATGTGGTGGAGCAGCTGTCGCGGGGCGGCAAGGTCGACTACGTGATCGTGGACGAGGCCCAGTTCCTGGCCCCCGACCAGATCGACCAGCTGGCCCGGATCGTCGACGACCTGGACCTGGACGTCTTCGCGTTCGGCATCACCACCGACTTCCGCACCAAGCTGTTCCCCGGCTCCCAGCGTCTGATCGAGCTCGCCGACCGCGTGGAGACCCTGCAGGTCGAGGCGATGTGCTGGTGTGGCGCGCGGGCCACTCACAACGCTCGCACGGTGGGCGGGGAGATGGTCGTCGAGGGCGAGCAGGTCGTGGTGGGGGACGTGGCCCGGTCGGCGGCCGAGGTGGGGTACGAGGTGCTGTGCCGCCGCCATCACCGGCGGCGGATGACGAGTGCCGCGTCGCGGGCGGGTTCGCTGTCGCCGGACGTGCTGCCGGTCACCTCCGGCTGAACCCCGGTCGACGCTGCCGGAAATCGCCACAGCGCCCGGCGTGAGCGCAGGTCGCCGAAGAGGGTGCCGGCCGCGCCGTCGACGCTGGTCCGCGTGGTGGCGATGTGTCCTCCGGCCTGGTTCCGGATGCCGCCCGCCTCGGCGGCGCGTGCGGGCAGGCGGCGGGGCCCGGGCTCCGTGACCGGTCGCGTTCGGTGTGGTCGCGGGGCCGGCCGCGGGAGCCGGCCGGCCCCGGCCCGGTCTCCTGCCCCCCCGCCGGGGGCTCCGCGCGGACTGACCTATTCCCCGCTGGCAGGCGTCGACGGGCGCGCGGTTGGATGCCGTTGGAGGGGGGAGTCGACATGAGGCGTTTGTCCTGTCCGTCGGGTGAGTGGGAGATCGCACGGGCGTTGCCGGACGAGCGATTACGGCCGGGGGTGCACAGCTACCGGGGATTCCGGATCGCACCGAGGAGGCCGCAGTGCCGCCTGGAACTGCCCCAGGAGACGGTGACGCTGGTCATCGGCTTCGAGGGCCCGGTGCGCATCACGGACGCCGTGCACCCCGCGTGTACGCCGTACACCTCACTGGTCGCGGGCCTGCACACCCGCGCCGCACTGGGGGAGCACGACGGCCGGGCCTCCGGGATGCAGGTGATCCTCACCCCCTGGGCCGCCTTCCGTTTCCTCGCCGTCGACATGCACGAGCTCGCCGAGTCCGTGGTCGACCTGGACGCGGTCCTCGGTGCCCGGGGCCGGGCCCTCGCCGACGCGCTCGCCGCCGCCCCGGGCTGGGCCGAACGGTTCACCCTCCTCGACCGGGTGCTGACCCGCGCCTGCGCGTCCGGGCCCGTGGTCTGCCCGCAGGTGCTGCGGGCCTGGGAGCTGCTCTGCGTCGGCCGCCGGCACCTTCCCGTCGGAAAAGTGGCCGCCGAGGTCGGCTGGAGCGAACGACAGCTGCGACGACGCTTCCAGGAGCAGATCGGACTGTCCCCGATGGCCGTCACGCGCGTGGTCCGGCTGCGGCACGCGCTGCACCTGCTCACCACCGGAGCGTCGACCACGGCCACCGCCGCGGCCTGCGGATTTCACGACCAGCCGCACTTCCAGCACGAGTTCAAGGCGATGACCAGCCTGACGCCCGCAGAGTTCCTGGCCCACCGGGCCCAGGCCATCGCCGGGCCCGCCTGCGTCGACCGCATCGCCGGCCGGGTCACCAGCGTCCTCCTCCCCGCCTGAGCAGGGCACGCACGGCGGCCGATTTCTACAAGACGGGCCGTGCCCCGCGATGACAGGGTGATGCCGCCCCGCCCGGAGACGCTTCCCCTGCCAGAGAGAGTGAAGGTGGCCAAGGTGCCGTCGGATGACGAAGTGATCGTGGTGCGGACCCCCGAGGAGTTCCTCGGCATGCCCGAGGAATACCAGTCCATGGCGAAGAGGCAGATGCTCATCCACGCGGAGGGCGAGCTGTCGGGCGCCGACGACTACATCCGGGTCTTCTACCCGCTGGCGCCGAACGCTGAGGAGCGGCAGGTCTGCTGCGAGCGCGCCGCCGAGGAGATCAACCACTTCAAGGTGGCCAGCGCGGTCCTGTCGGACCTGGGCATCGACACCACGCAGATGTCGACCCAGACGCTGGAGGAGCGGCGCAAGCTCTTCCTGACGGCCGACTTCCACAACAGCACCACGTGGGCCGAGCGCGGAGTGGTGTCCTGGCTGATCGAGGACGCCGTGATGGAGCTGCTCAAGGAGATGTCCGCGAGCAGCTACCGCCCTTGGGCCGACTCCTTCCGCACCGTCATCCAGGACGAGCGCGTGCACATCGCGCACGGTGCCCGCATCGTCCGCGGCCTGGTCAAGGACCGCGAGGGCAAGAAGCAGGTGCAGGCGGCGGTCGACCGGCTGTGGCCGCACTCGCTGGACGTCTTCGGCAGTCCGGACTCCAAGAAGGCGGAGATCGCGGTCGGCTGGGGCCTGAGGACCCGTACCAACGCCGAGGCCCGGCACGACTGGGAGGTCCGCGGTGGCGCGAAGGTGAAGAAGCTCGGGCTGACCCTTCCGGTCTGACCCGGCCCGATCTGCGGAAGACCGGCAGCAGAACAGAGGAGACCCCGAGCATGTCTGCCCAGCCACTCAACCTCACCCGTCGGCCCCTCTCGCGGGACGAGATCCGTGCCCGCGTCGCCGGCATCATCGCAAAGGAACCGGAACTGGGCGCCAGGCTCGACGCGCTGCGCAGCTTCGGACGGCAGGTGCGCAACACGGAGATACACCTCACCGGTGCCTGCAACATCAGGTGCGACGGCTGCTGGTTCTTCGCACACGACTTCGACTCGGCCGTCACGGACGAGCGCGATCTGGCCAAAGTGCGCGGCTTCGTGGAGCGCCTGAAGTCAGACGGGGTCACCTCGGCGCTCCTCATCGGCGGGGAGCCGACCCTCGTCCCGGACAAGATAAGACCGTTCGTCGAGCTGCTCGACTACGTGACCATCTCGACCAACGGGCTCCTCGCCCTGCCCCGGGAGGGGTTCGAGGACGTGGCGATCGCCGTGTCCGTCTTCGGCGGCGGTCCGCTCGACGACCGGCTCCGGGCGATCCACCCCAACGGCCGCCGCTTCTCCGGCCTGATCGACACCGCCCTCGCCAACTACCGCGACGACCCCCGGGCCACGTTCATCTACGCGCTGACCGAGCCCGGCGCCGGCTACATCGAAGAGACCGTCCGCAAGATGGCCGACAACGGCAATCTGGTCAGCTTCAACTTCTACAGCGAGTACGGCGGCGACCATCCGCTCAAGGCGCTCGAAGGCCGCAAACTGCTCGACGAGGCCCTGCGCGTCAAGGAGCTGTTCCCCCGGGCGGTGGTGAACGACCCGTATTACATCGAGGCCCTCATCACCGGCCGCTCGCACGGCCGGGACTTCGGGTACGACGTGTGTCCGAGCATCAGCGTCGACCACAAGGCGCACGCGGAGCGCATCGCCAACGGGAACCCGGTGCTGCCCGGATTCAACGCATGGGGCGCCGACCTCGAAACCGTCCAGTTCTGCTGCACTTCCGGCCACTGCGGGGACTGCCGGGACAGCCAGGCGGTGCACAGTTGGCTCCTGATGAGCATGCACGAGTTCCTCGAAAGCCCGGACGCCCTGCGCACCTGGCTCGGCGTCTCGGAGGGCTACTGGCGCCAGTGGAGCTGGTCGCCGTACAGCCCGCACCGCACCACGGCCTGACCGAACCACCGTAGCCCCGAGAACCAGGGAAGGGACGCACTCACGTGCCCCAGCCGTTCAGCGTTCGCATCGCCGTCCGCGAGTACGAGCTCGATACCCGCGGCCACCTCAACCAGGCGGTCTACCTCCAGTACTGCGAGCACGCGCTGTGGGAGGTGCTGCTGGCCGCGGGCATCCCGGGCGACAAGCTGCTGGCCGGCGGGGTCGGGCCGGCCCAGCTGGAGTGCACCCTGAAGTTCAAGCGCGAGCTCCAGGGCGGGGACCGGGTCGATGTGGTCTGCACCTTCGAGTGGGGGACGGGCAAGACCTTCCGGCTGCGCCAGGACATCCGGAAGGCGGACGGCACCCTGGCCTGCGAGGTGACGGGCACGATCGGCCTGCTCGACCTGGCCCGCCGCACCCTGGTCGCCGACCCTGGCGGCTACCTCCGCAAACTGGCCGAGGACCCCACGGTCATCGGCCTCTGACGGGGTCCCGGGTTCCCGGACGCCCTGCCGGCGGGCCACGCCCCGACCGGGGCGGTCACTTCTCCGCCTTCGGGGCCGTGGCGGGCGAGTAGAGGAACGAGAAGCGTTCCATCACGTTCCGGCGCTGCGTGTTGTGGAACGCGGCGATGCGCCACGCGCCGTCGGTGTCGCGGACCAGGGTGTACGTCTGGACCTTGGTCAGCTCGGCGGGCGCGGGCCGGCTTCCGGTGTAGTCGTCGCCGCGGCCCGTGAGGATCGCGGCGTCCTTGCCGAGGAAGCGCAGGTCGAGGTAGGCGGCCGCGAGCTTCGTGTCCTTGACGAAGTCCTTGAAGAGCGCGCGGTGGCCCTCGGTGATGTCGGAGCGGCCCTCGTAGTGGCTGCCGACGTACGTGGTGTAGGTGGCCTCCTCGGTGAACTGCCGGCCGTACGCCTCCGCGTCGCCCCGGCCCCACGCGGCGGTGAGCGCGTCGAGGGTGGCGCACACGGCCTCGCCGTCGGCGCGGTCCGCGCCAGCCGGGATGACCTCGGTGCAGGACTGCGTACCGGTGCGCTGCACGTCGGAAGTGGTGTCGAGGTAGAGGTACGTGCCGCCGGCTCCGAGTGCGAGGACGGCGGTGGTGACGAGGGCGGCGCGCTTGATGGTCCTGGTGTTCACGGGATACCTCTCCGGTTGCCGGATGCGGGCAGGTGACGGCTGCCGCCGTGTTGATTACACTGGCGCAGCAACTGCACGCATGCATTATCTGCACGCGTGCAGATAAATCGCAAGGGAGAGGTGTCGCGATGGCGGAAGAGGACGACCGGCGGGCGGTCTTCCGGGAGTACGTGGACGCCGTGGGCCTGCACGGCATGGCGGGCGCCGAGGCGGCCGGCCTCCAGGCCTCCGAGTGGTACGCGCTCAGCCGCATCACCCTGGCGGGCGGCCTGACTTCGGGTGAACTGGCGGCCGGGACGGGGCTCACCACGGGGGCGACCACGCGGCTGATCGACCGGCTGGAGCGTGCCGGGTACGTACGCCGCACCGCCGACCCGGCCGACCGCCGCAAGGTCGTGGTCGAGGCCGTCCCCGGTGCGCTGGCGGACGTCGAGGCGGCCGTGGGCCCCGCCCGCCGACGGATCGCCGACGTGCTCGCCGGGTACACCCCGGACCAACTGGACCTGCTCTTCGACTACTTCACTCGGGCAGCCCCCGCCTTCCGCGAGGCGACGGAGGAGATCCGGGCGGTGAAGAAGGAGGGCGGGACGCCTCGTTGACGGACCCCGCCGCCCGGACACCGCACCGAGGAGGGAGAATCCCTTCATGGGATTCGGCCTCTACCTCGGCATACCGATCGCTGTCGCGGCACTGCTCCTCGTCGCCGCGGGGATCGCCACCCTCACCAAGGGCTGGCTGCTGCCCTGGCAGCGCAAACACGTCGTCCGCCCGCAGCTGTTCGGCTGGGCGCAACTGCTGCTCGCGGCAGCGCTGAGCGTGCAGCTGGCCGGCCTGCTGGTGGTCCCGGGCCCCTACAAGAGCCTCTTCTCCATGCCCGGGACCGTGATGCTGCTCTTCGCCCTGGTTATGGTCACCCGCGCCCAGCGTCCGCCGCGGCCCGGCCGGCGCGGCTGACGCGGGGGACGCCGCGGGCCGGCCCGGACCGCGAGGTCAGTCCCTGCCGCGCGAGCGGACGAGGGTGAATACCGCGCCCTCCGGGTCGGCGACCGTGGCCACCCGGCCCTTGACGCCCTCGTGCGGCGGTTCGACGACGCGCCCGCCGAGGTCGGCGACCCGGACCGCGGCCGCGTCGGTGTCCTCCACCTCGAAGTACGCCATCCAGTGCGGCCCCCGGTCGTGCGGCAGCGAACGGCCGATCCCGTGCACGGCGGCCACCGGACGGCCGCCCACCTGGAGGGTGAGGTGGTCGAAGTCCTCGGCACCCGGATCGTGGGCGGACACCTCGTGGCCGAAGACGTGCTGGTAGAACTTGCCGACCGTCGAGGTGTCCTGCGTGATCAGCTCGTTCCAGACCGGGGTGCCCGGCGGGCCGGGCACCTGGGTGCCCGTGTGGCTCCGCGCCTGCCACAGCCCGAAGATCGCGCCCAGCGGGTCGGAGCAGATCGCCATCCGCCCCGCGCTGCCGCCGTCCAGCGGGCCCACCGCCACCGTGCCGCCGCACGAGCGGATCGCCTCGGCGCTCGCGTCGGCATCGTCGGTGGCGAAGTACGTGGTCCACGCCACCGGCAGGTGCCGGTCCGGCGGCATCTCGCCGATCCCCGCGACCTCCCGGCCGTTCAGCACCGCCCGGACGTACGGACCCAGTTGCTCGGGGCCCGGCTCGTACTCCCAGCCGAACAGATCGGCGTAGAAGTCCTCCGTCGTCCCGAGACCGTGCACCATGAGACTCACCCAGCACGGGGTGCCGGGCGTGTGCCGCGTCGCTGCCGCTGCCTCGGTCATGTGAGCCGTCTCCTCCGTCGAGTTCGAGTCGCTCGCCGGTGCTGATGCTTCCACTCCCGGGGCCCCGGCGCGCCCCGACCGGGCCGCATGGACGAGCCGGGGACATAGATGACCGGATCGGTGCGTCCGCATGGTGACGGGCGTGTTACGCGGGGCCCGGGCGGGGAGGAAGATGGGCCGCATGACTGCGAATTCTGCGATCCTCTCCGCCGCCGAGCTGCAGGCCGAGCTGGCCGGCTCCCGGCCGCCGGCGCTGCTGGACGTCCGCTGGCAGCTCGGGGGCCCCGACCAGCGCCCCGCCTACGAAGCCGGGCACCTGCCCGGCGCCGTGTACGTCGACCTCGACCGCGAACTGGCAGGTCCGCCCGGTGCGGGCGGCCGCCACCCGCTCCCCGACACGGAGGCCTTCGGCGCGGTGATGCGGCGGGCCGGCGTCACTTCCGACGGGCCCGTGGTCGTGTACGACGGAGGCCAGGGCTGGGCCGCGGCCCGCGCGTGGTGGCTGCTGCGCTGGACGGGTCACCCGGACGTGCGGGTGCTGGACGGGGGCCTGGCCGCGTGGGTGGCCGCCGGGGGCACCGTATCGGCCGACCGGGTGACTCCCGTGGAGGGCGATTTCAAGCCAACCCCGGCCGCCTCGGGGTTGCTGGACGCCGACGGCGCCGCCGTACGGGCACGTACGGGCCTGCTCCTGGACGCCCGGGCGGGGGAGCGCTACCGCGGTGAGGTCGAGCCGATCGACCCGGTCGGCGGCCACATCCCGGGCGCGGTGTCGGCCCCGACCACGGACAACGTGACGGGGGACGGCCACTTCCGCCCGGCGGACGAGCTGCGCGCCCGCTTCGAGGGGCTCGGCGTCACGGAGGGCACGGCGGTGGGCGTGTACTGCGGCTCGGGCGTGTCCGGAGCCCACGAGGTCCTCGCCCTGGCCGTGGCCGGCATCGAGTCCGACCTGTACGCGGGCAGCTGGTCGGAGTGGTCCTCCGACCCGGCCCGCCCGGTGGCCACCGGCCCGGACCCGCAGTAGTCCCGGCACGCGGCAGCCGGGCCGCCGCCGGGAGATCCCGGCCGCGGCCCGGCCCGCGGGCAGATCCTGCGCTATTCCTGCTTCTTGCGCCGCGTCCCGAAGACGATCTCGTCCCAGCTGGGCACCGCCGCGCGGCGGCCCGGACGGACCCCGTCGGCCTCGGCCTGGCGGTCGGTGGTGCCGGTCAGGCGGTCGCGGTGGCCCGCCACCGTACGGGGCATCAGGACGTCCGCGTACGCGGCACCCGCGCCCGCCGAGGCGGCAGGGGCCGGCGGCTCCTCCACCTCCGGTTCCGTCGCCGCGGTTTCGGTGCGGTCGGGCACCACCAGGTCGCCGCGGAAGCTCGGGACGGCCTCCAGCAGGCTCGTGAGGGTGTCCCGCTCCTCCTCCGGATCCGGCTGGGGGAGGGCCGCCCTGGCCTCGGCCCGCTCCAGCTGCCGGTCGAGAGCCCGGTCCATCGGCCGGTCGAGGGTGCGGTCCAGCGGCCTGTCGCGCGGCAGACGCGCGATCCTCGGCACGAACGGGAAGCTCGGCTCCGGCGCCGCCGGGAGGTCCTCCGCCTCGCCGATGAGGGAGCGGGCCTCGTCGTCCACGGCCACGACCAGGCGGCGGGGCGGATCGTAGGTCCAGCTCGCCGAGTGCGGCTCGCCCGCGACCCGGTAGACGAGCAGGACCTCCCAGGTCCCGTCGTCGCGGCGCCACGAGTCCCACTGGACGGATTCCTTCTCGGCCCCGCGCAGGGTGAGGCGTTCCTGCACGGCCTCGCCCAGCTGCGGCCCGGTGTTCTCGCCGGGGCGGCGCACGGGGGTCTTGCGGGCCCGCTCGGCCATGAACGCGCGCTCGGCGAGCACCGGGCCCTCGAAGCGGCGTACGCGGTCGACGGGGATGCCGGCGAGTTGAGCGACCTCCTCAGCGGAGGCACCGGCCCGTATGCGGGCCTGGATGTCGCGGGGACGGAGGTGGCTCTCGACCTCGATCTCGATCTGGTTCAGGCGTGCTCGATCGTTGCGTACGGCGGCCCGAAGCCGCTCGTCGATCGGAAGCGTGTACTCCGTGCTGTCCGCAGCCTTGAGCACCAGTCGTGTGCCGTCATTGGAGACGGCCACGACACGCAGTTCGGGCATGGGGACCTCCCGGGTGGTGCCTGCCGACGTCACGTGCGTCGCTGCTTCCGCTAGTCGAGTGTGGCCTGCCCGGGTGCAGCCTGCCACAACCTTGCCGAGTTAAACCGGCGTGTCGGGCATGCGCCCTTGATCGCCGTTATGGCACGGTTACCTGTTGGGCACGCACAGTGACCGACTGGTTACTGTGCGCAGCAGGAGCCCGTGCGATATCGCGGTATCGCCGGTCTTCGAGTGCCGTTTTCCATCAATCGGCCCCCTCTCCCGAGTCCGGACATCCGTAAGGAAGGACAGCCCCAGGGATCGCCACAGTACTCCATTCGGGCCACCTGGGTGGACCGCCGCGCCGCCGAACTTCTCCCGGACGGCGGGAGTTGGCCTGCCCTCCGGCGGGTCCGACCTGCACCCGTGTCCGATTCGGGGTGTCTTGCTTCACAGAATCCCCAGAAACGGAACTTTCCGTTTCGCCCGGGTGTCAGTAACTGCCGAGGGACTCGCACACGCAAGGGGCGCGACGCGCAGGAGATGGCGATGGGTCAGAAAGCGGCGCACGACGCCGAACCGGAGATACGGCAGACACCGGACGCGCCGGAGAGGAAGAAGCTCGACCTGAGCGCGGCCCAGGTGGCCGGCAGTTCCCTGGCCACCGTCGCGGCGGCGCTGCTGGCGTCCAAGATGGGCGTCTACGGGACGATCCTGGGCGCGGGTGTGGTGAGCGTGGTCGCGACGGCCGGCGGACCGGTCATCCAGCACTTCTTCCGGCGCACCGGCGACCAGCTGCGCGAGAGCACCCGCCCCAGGTCCCGCCAGGTGCCGGCGCCCGCCCCCGCAGGGGAGTTCGGCGAGGCCACCGTGCACGGCACCCGCGTACGGGGCTGGAAGCGCACGGCGGTTGCGGCCGGTGCGGCCTTCGCCATCTCCCTGGGGGCCCTCGGGACGTACGAGGCCGTCGCCGGAACCTCCGTCAGCAGCGGCGGCGGGACCATCTTCTCGGGCGGTACGCGCAAGGCGGGCGAGGAACGGCGGGTCCCCCCGGGCGACGGGCCGGGCACCGGCGGCAAGCAGCGCGGGGAGAGCGGGCGGGGCGAGGACCCGAAGGACGGGCGGAGCCCGGGCGCCGGACCCTCCCCGGAGCCGGACCCCTCGGGCTCCCCGCCGGTCGGCGGCCGCAGCCCGGCCGCCGACCCGAGCCGCTCGGAGTCCGGCCGCCCGTCACCCACGCCCACGCCGACCCCGCCGGCCCCCAGCACCGCACCGGCCCCCACCCGCACGCCGAACGCGGACGCACCGACGCGGACGGGCCAGGGGGAGCGGAGCGGCACCCCCTGACCCGGGACGGCCGGCCCGCGGCTCAGTCGCCCAGGACCCGCCGGAGGTAGTCGTTGCCGAACACCCGGTCCGGGTCCAGGCGGTCGCGCAGCGCGGTGAACTCGCCGAACCGCGGATAGGCCTCCGCGAAGTACTCCGCGTCGCGCGTGTGCACCTTGCCCCAGTGCGGACGGCCGCCGTGCGCGGTGAAGATGCGCTCGGCCGCCGTGAAGTAGGCCTGGTACGGGGTGCCCTTGTACATGTGCACCGCGACGTACGCCGACTCGCGCCCGGAGGCCGTCGACAACGTGATGTCGTCCGCCGGGGCCGTCCGCACCTCCACCGGGAAACTGATCCGCAGGCTCGAGCGGTCGACCATCGCCCGCAGCTCCCGCAGGGCCTCGACGAGCTGCTCGCGCGGCAGTGCGTACTCCATCTCCACGAACCGCACCCGGCGCGGGCTGGTGAACACCTTGTACGGGATGTCCGTGTAGGTGCGCGCCGAGAGGGCACGGCTGGCGACGCGGGCGATGGAGGGGATCGTCGCCGGGACCGCGCGGCCCAGCGAGTTGACGGCCTGGAAGAGGCCGTTGGACAGCAGCTCGTCCTCGATCCAGGCGCTGACCGGTCCGGGCGGGGCGGCGGGGCCCTGGCTGCGGTTGTTCCGCTTGGTGTTGCAGTTGCCGGTGTGCGGGAACCAGTAGAACTCGAAGTGCTCGTTCTCCGCGAAGTGCTGGTCGAACTCCGCCGTGACCCGGTCGAAGCGCATGGGCTCCTCGCGGGCGGTCAGGAAGAAGAGCGGTTCGACGGCGAAGGTGATCGCCGTGACGATGCCGAGCGCGCCGATGCCGACCCGGGCCGCGGCGAAGACCTCCGGATTCTCCTTCTCGGAGCACCGCAGCAGCTCGCCGTCCGCCGTGACCAGCTCCAGGCCGCGGATCTGGGCGGCGATGGAGGCCGAGTCGCGGCCGGTGCCGTGCGTTCCCGTGCTGGTGGCGCCGGAGACGGTCTGCTCCATGATGTCGCCCATGTTGGTGAGCGAGAGGCCCTCCCGGGCCAGCGCCGCGTTCAGGTCCTTGAGGACCGTGCCCGCCTCCACCGTCACCGTCGCGGCGGCGCGGTCGATCTCCCGGATCCCGGCCAGCGCCTGCGGCCGTACGAGCACCCCGTCGGTCGCGGCGGCCGCGGTGAAGGAGTGGCCGGTGCCGACCGCCTTCACCCGCAGGCCGTCCTGGGCGGCCCTGCGGACGGCCTCCTGAAGCTCCCCGACCGAAACCGGGGTCACGGTGCGGACGGGCGTGGCGGTGACGTTCCCCGCCCAGTTACGCCACGCGGTCGGCCTGCTGTTCGCTGCTGTCGCCGTCGCCATCGCTGACGCGCTCCTCCCCTTGCGCCGGCCTCGTCAGCCGGCGGTATCCCGCGAACGCCACCGCCGCCGCGGCCACTCCCGCCGAGATGGAGACGACGTACCCGCTGCGCGCCCCGGCGGCGTCGATGACCAGACCGGTCACCGAGGAGCCGACGGCGACGCCGACCGCGAGGCCGGTGCTGATCCAGGTCATGCCCTCGGTCAGCTTCGCGCGTGGGACGTGCGCCTCTATCAGGGCCATCGTGGTGATCATCGTGGGAGCGATGGCGAGGCCCGAGACGAAGAGCGCCACGGCCAGAAACGGCAAGTTCCCGGCCAGTAGGAGGGGGATCATACTCACGGCCATCGCACATATGCCCAGTACCCAACGGCGTTCCGTCCGGCCCTTGAGATGGAGCAGGCCGAAGACGATTCCGGCGATACAGGACCCGAACGCCCAGATGGCCAGGATGAGGCTGGCCGCGGACTTGTGGCCCTGCTCCTCGGCGAAGGCCAGTGTGGACACGTCGATGGAGCCGAAGATCGCGCCGGTCGCCACGAAGGTCGCCGTGAGCACCTGGAGGCCGGGGGAGCGCAGGGCCGAAGTGTGCTTCCCGGCCGTCTCGCGCGGGTGCGGCTCCGGCTCGGTGGAGCGCTGCGCGGTGAGCAGCCAGACGCCGGCCATCAGGCAGACCGCGGCGATGAGCGGGCCGGCCTCGGGGAACCAGGTGGTGGACAGGCCGATGGCGATGATCGGGCCGAAGATGAAGCAGATCTCGTCCACCACGGACTCGAAGGAGTACGCGGTGTGCAGCTCGCGCGGGGAGTCGGCGTAGAGCACGGTCCAGCGGGCGCGGACCATCGACCCCACGCTCGGCACGCATCCCGCGATCGCGGTGAGGACGAAGAGCGTCCAGTCCGGCAGCCCGTTCGCGGCGGCCAGCAGCAGTCCGGCGACCGCCGCCACGGATATCAGGGTGGCGGGCCGCAGGACCCGGCGCTGCCCGTACTGGTCCACCAGGCGGGACACCTGCGGACCGATGACGGCGGCGGAGAGGGCCAGGGTGCCGGTGAGTGCGCTGGCCATCGCGTAGCGGCCGGTGATCTCGGAGATCATCGTCAGGATGCCGACGCCGACCATGGAGATCGGCAGCCGGCCGATCAGGCCGGCGGCGCTGAACGCCTTGGTTCCGGGAGCCGCGAAGATGGCGCGGTAGGGACTGGGCAAGGGCCCTCCGTAAGGGACGTCATCGGCTCGTACAGCTTACGACCGCCGACCGGGCGCCTGCACGCGGAAGTTCCGGATCATGGAACTTAGGCTTACCTTACCTGTTCTGCGGGGCGCGTCGGGGCCGGGCCGGTTCCCGCGCGAGGACGCCGGGTGGCAGGATTCGGGGCATGTCAGACCAGCCCCTCCCGCCCGCCGGCGGGCCCGCCGCCCCGTACGACGCCCTCCTGCTGCTCTCCTTCGGCGGCCCCGAGGGACCCGACGACGTCGTGCCGTTCCTGGAGAACGTCACCCGCGGCCGGGGCATCCCGCGCGAGCGCCTCAAGGAGGTCGGGCAGCACTACTTCGGCTTCGGCGGGGTCAGCCCGATCAACGCCCAGAACCGCGAGCTGCTGGACGCGCTGCGCAAGGACTTCGCCCAGCACGGGCTGGACCTCCCGGTCTACTGGGGCAACCGCAACTGGGCCCCGTACCTGACCGACGTGATGCGGGAGATGGCCGCCGACGGGCGCCGCCGCATCGCGGTCCTCGCGACCAGCGCGTACGCCTCGTACTCGGGCTGCCGGCAGTACCGCGAGAACCTCGCCGACGCGCTCGCCGCGCTCGCCGAGGAGGGCGTGACCGAGCTGCCCAAGGTGGACAAGCTGCGGCACTACTTCAACCACCCCGGCTTCGTACAGCCCATGATCGACGGCGTGCTCGCCTCGCTGGAGTCCCTGCCGGAGGAGGTCCGGGCCGGCGCCCGCCTGGTCTTCACCACGCACTCCATCCCCACGGCGGCGGCCGACGCCTCCGGCCCGGTCGAGGAGCACACGCAGGACGGCGAGGGCGGGGCCTACGTCAAGCAGCACCTGGACGTGGCCAAGGTGATCGCGGACGCGGTGCGGGCCGAGACGGGCACCGAACTGCCCTGGGACCTCGTCTACCAGTCGCGCAGCGGCGCCCCGCACATCCCGTGGCTGGAGCCGGACATCTGCGACCACCTGGAGGCCCTGCACGGAGCGGGCGCCCCTGCGGTGGTCATGGTCCCGATCGGCTTCGTCTCGGACCACATGGAGGTGCTGTACGACCTCGACACCGAGGCGAAGGCGAAGGCCGCGGAGCTCGGCCTGCCGATCGCCCGCTCGGCCACGGTCGGGGCCGACCCGCGGTTCGCGGCGGCGGTGCGGGAGCTCGTGCTGGAGCGGGCCGCGGCCGAACGGGGCGAGAGCGTTGAGCGGTGCGCGCTCGGGCTGCTGGGCGCGAGCCATGACCTGTGCGCGGTGGGCTGCTGCCCGGCGCGCAGCCCCCGGCCGGCGGCCGCGGGCGTGGACAGTCCGTACGCGTAGGGAACGCAGAGGGGTAGCGGGACCGTGATCTCCGAAGAACTGAAGGCCGAACTGCTGGACGTGGGCCTGTACGCCGCCCGGCAGGCCGGTGCGCTGCTGCGCGACGGCCGGCCGGCCGATCTGGCGGTGGCCGCGACCAAGACCAGCCCGATCGACGTGGTGACCGAGATGGACATCGCGGCGGAGAAGCTGATCACCGGCATCCTCGCGGAGCGCCGGCCCGCGGACGGGCTGCTCGGCGAGGAGGGGGCCGACACCCCGGGCACGAGCGGGGTGCGGTGGGTCGTGGACCCGCTGGACGGCACGGTGAACTACCTCTACGGGCTGCCGAGCTGGGGCGTGTCCATCGCGGCCGAGTACGGGGGCGAGACGGTGGTCGGCGTCGTGGCGGCGCCGATGCGCGGGGAGACGTACCACGCGGTGCTGGGCGGCGGGGCGTGGCTGGACGGGGCGCGCCTCGCGTGCCGGGCGGCGGCGCCGCTGGACCAGGCGCTGCTGGGTACCGGTTTCGGGTACCTCCAGAGCCGACGGGCGCACCAGGCCGAGGTCGTGGCGCGGATCATCCCGCTGGTCCGCGACATCCGGCGGGGCGGCTCGGCGGCGCTCGACCTGTGCGACGTGGCAGCCGGGCGGCTGGACGGGTACTACGAGCGGGGGCTCAACCCGTGGGACCTGGCCGCGGGCGACCTGATCGCCCGCGAGGCCGGTGCCCTCACCGGCGGCCGGCCGGGGGAGCGGGCGTCCGGGGAACTTGTGATCGCCGCCACGCCGGCGGTGTTCGCCTCGCTGCAGCCGCTGCTCGACGAGGCGGGCGCCTGGCACGACTGACCGCGCGGGCTCGCCGCCCTGGGTCCCTCCCCCGCCGTCTCGAGCGCCGGCGGGGCCGGGAGGCGGGGCGCGGCCCCGGGCCCTGCGGTTCAGGCGCGCGGCGGGGCCGGTTTCGGGGCTCCGCCCCGGACCCCGCGCCTCGAACGCCGGCGGGGCTGGAGCCGCCCCCGCGGCTCGAATGCCGGCGGGGCTGCAATCGCCCCCGCGGCTCGAAGCCGACGGGGTCGGTGGCGGGTGGTTCCGGCGGCGGGCGGGGGTCGGTGGGGCTCGAGTGGCGGTGGGGCGGAATTTCAGGTTCCAGGTTGGGGGCCGGGGCGGGGTTCCCCGGGCATGAGCGAACCCCGGCGCCCGAGGGGGCGGCCGGGGTTCGTCGGCTTACCGGACCGGAGGTCAGGCGGCGGAGACGGGGACTCCGTGTTCCGCGGCGAGGCGCTGGAGGTCCTCCAGCTCCGCCAGTTCCACTTCCGCGAGGAAGTCGTCGCCCGTCTCGCGGGCCTGCCTGAGGTCCGACTGCGTGGCCCTGATGCGCTGCAGGAGACCCGCGGTGAATGCGTCCATGATGGGGTTCGCCCCCTCTTCGTGGGTCGGCGGCGGCACGTGGCTGTCCGCCGTCAGGGAGTGGATGGGGTGTGCTTGTCGTCCTCCCCAGCCCCCCGGGCCCGGAAACCTCACCACGTGAGCCAATCCTCACTCCCGTCCCGCCCGCCCCCGTCCGTGCGGGCGCCTTACAGCCGGTTTACCGGCGAAACGGGCAGGATGGACGACGCAGTAGACGCAATGCAGGTGTGCCCTGATGGGCTCGGAGGAAGGAAACGACGTGCGCGTACTCGTCGTCGAGGACGAGCAGCTGCTCGCCGATGCGGTGGCCACCGGCCTGCGCCGGGAGGCCATGGCCGTGGACGTCGTGTACGACGGCGCCGCCGCCCTGGAGCGGGTCGGCGTGAACGACTACGACGTGGTCGTGCTCGACCGGGACCTCCCGCTCGTGCACGGCGACGACGTGTGCCGGAAGATCGTCGAGCTCGGCATGCCCACGCGCGTGCTGATGCTGACCGCCTCCGGGGACGTCAGCGACCGCGTGGAGGGGCTGGAGCTGGGGGCGGACGACTACCTGCCCAAGCCCTTCGCCTTCACCGAGCTGACCGCCCGCGTACGGGCGCTCGGGCGGCGCACCACCGTCGCCCTGCCGCCCGTGCTGGAGCGGGCCGGGATCAAGCTGGACCCGAACCGTCGCGAAGTGTTCCGCGAGGGCAGGGAGGTACAGCTGGCGCCCAAGGAGTTCGCGGTGCTGGAGGTCCTCATGCGCAGCGAGGGGACAGTCGTTTCCGCCGAGCAGCTGCTGGAGAAGGCATGGGACGAGAACACCGATCCCTTCACGAACGTGGTGCGGGTGACGGTCATGACGCTGCGGCGCAAGCTGGGGGAGCCACCGGTCATCGTGACCGTCCCTGGCTCCGGGTACCGGATCTGACGAGGGTGGCGACGACTCCGGCGCCACCCGCGGCGCCACCGAAACCGACCTGGGACCCCGGCCAGCCCGAGGGTCCCTTCCCATGGCTGAGGCCGACCATCCGGATACGCCTCACGCTGCTGTACGGCGGGATGTTCCTGATCGCCGGCATCCTGCTGCTGTCGATCATCTACCTGCTCGCCGCGCAGGCCCTCCGCGAGGGCAACATGATCCCGTACAAGATCATCGACGGGCAGAACGTCAAGGTCGCCAGCGACACCTGTCCCGGCGTCGCCAACATCCGGGACTGGGACCAGTTCAACGTCGCGATCAACCAGTGCATGGCCGCGCAGCGCCGGCACTCGCTGGACGACCTGCTGAGCCGGTCGCTGATGGCCCTGCTGGGCCTGAGCATCATCGCCTTCGCCTTCGGCTACGCGATGGCCGGCCGGGTGCTCTCGCCGCTGGGCAGGATCACCCGCACCGCCCGCCGGGTGGTCGGCTCCGACCTGACCCGGCGCATCGAGCTGGACGGGCCGGACGACGAGCTCAAGGAGCTGGCCGACACCTTCGACGAGATGCTCGACCGGCTGGAGCGGGCCTTCACGGCCCAGCAGAGGTTCGTGGCGAACGCCTCGCACGAGCTGCGGACGCCGCTCGCGATCAACCGGACCCTGCTGGAGGTGCACCTGTCCGACCCGGGGGCCCCGGTCGAGCTCCAGCAGCTCGGCAAGACCCTGCTCGCCACCAACGAGCGCAGCGAGCAGCTGGTCGAGGGCCTGCTGCTGCTGGCCCGCAGCGAGAACCAGATCGTCGAGCGCAAGCCCGTGGACCTGGCGGAGGTCGCCTCGCGCGCCGTCGACCAGGTGCACGGGGAGGCCGAGGCGAAGGGCGTGGAGATCCGCGGCGAGCGCGCGCTGGCCGTCGTACAGGGCAACGGCGTCCTGCTGGAGCGGATCGCCCTCAATCTGGTGCAGAACGCCGTGCGGTACAACGTGCCGGAGGGCGGCTGGGTGGAGGTCACGACCGGCGTCCAGCACGGCCAGGCGGTGCTCCTGGTGTCGAACACGGGTCCCGTCGTTCCCGCGTACGAGGTGGACAACCTCTTCGAGCCCTTCAGGCGGCTGCGTACGGAGCGAACGGGCAGCGACAAGGGTGTCGGGCTCGGCCTGTCGATCGCGCGCTCCGTGGCGCGCGCACACGGCGGGAGGATCCAGGCGGTGCCCAGGGAGGGCGGTGGCCTCGTGATGCGTGTCACTCTTCCCTTGTGAGAGTCCCGCCCCGTGTTCGCTGTTGGCTGAATACTTGTCCTGTGCAATCGCTTGCCTCTGTGTGATCGATCACAGTTCCGAGTGTCCGGCCATGTGCGTTCGGTGACCTCCGGGCGGCCGGAAAGCCCGGGAAGTCCGGGTTTCCGGCCCCCCTGATGGCGGGAAATAGACGGGGTGGCGTTTGTGCAAGACGACCCCCGGACCGTGTACGGTCCCGGTCGTCATCCCAGCCAATCGGCTCTTCAGGCGTGCGGCTGGGTGTCGATTGAGTAACAGACCTTGATGTGAGGCAAAATCTCCGCCTCAGGTCGGGCACAAGTCCGGCCTCTCGCGCGTTACCTGCGCTGAGACACCGCTAACACCCAGAGGGGGAGAGCGAAAAATGGCAACGGACTACGACACCCCACGCAAGACCGACGACGACGTCGACAACGACAGCATCGAAGAGCTGAAGGCGCGGCGCAACGAGAAGTCCACCTCGTCCACGGACATGGACGAGTTCGACTCGGTCGAGAGCATGGACCTGCCCGGCGCGGACCTCTCCAACGAGGAGCTGGCCGTTCGGGTCCTGCCCAAGCAGGCCGACGAGTTCACCTGCATGAGCTGCTTCCTGGTGCACCACCGCAGCCAGCTCGCACGAGAGAAGAACGGTCAGCCGATCTGCCGCGACTGCGACTGAGAGGCGTCGGCCGTGGCTGGCTCGACACCGTTTCGCAAGCTCGGCTTGCGTAAACGTGGTGAATCGGCGGAGACGCAGGTGGGAGCCATGGACCCGGAAACGGGTCCTGGAGCCCCCGGCGGACCCGCCGTGTCCTCGGGTGCCGTGACAGCGGTGCCGTCGGCCACAGGGGCCGACGAGGCGTCCGGACAGGGGTCCGGGGCCCGTCGGCTGGCAGCCGTCAAGAACGGTGTACGCAAGGGCGGCGCGGGCATCAGGGCCGCCGCCCTGTACATCGCCGACCGGATCATCGAGAACGCACCGCGCGTTCCGGTCCGGGACCTCGCGACCCTGCGCAAGCAGTTTCCGGGTCTCGGCCCCGATCAGCTCGCCGACAAGCTGATCACGGGCGCCGCCAACGGCACCTCCACCGTCGGCGCCGGCATCGGAGCGGCGGCCATGCTGCCCGTTCCGCCCGCCATGGTGATGGAACTGACCGCCGAGATCACCGGGGTCGCGGCGATCGAGCTGAAGCTCATCGCCGAACTCCACGAGGTCTACGGCCTGCGGGCGCCCGGCACGCTCGCGGAGCGCAGCTTCGCCTACCTGACCGCGTGGACCGAGGAACGCGGGGTGGACCTGACCAAACCGACGACGCTGAACGCGGCGCTCGGCGGTCAGATGAAGCGCGAACTGCGCCAGCAGATCATGAAGCGGATGTTCCGCAGCCTGCCGAACCTGATGCCGTTCATGATCGGCGCGGCGGTGGGTGCGGTCATGAACCGCCGCGACACCCGGAAAGTCGCAGAGAAGGTCCGTGGGGACCTCCGGAGCCGCGCCGTGCCCTGGGACGCCCTGCCGCAGCTTCCGCCCCTGGAACAGCCCTCCCAGCCCCTTCCCGAGGCCACCAGGGCCGCACTCGAGGGGTCCGTGGAGTGGTAGCGCCGGACACCCCCTAGGCGGTCTTCGAGGCGAGGATGGCCGCCCGCAGGGCCTCCGGCTCGCGGGTGGAGACGTAGACGTACGGGGTCGGGTCCGCCGGGTCCGTGACCTCGATGCGGAGCGCCGTCGGGACGTAGCTGCGCATCAGCATGAAGGCGCGGGTGTCGGCCTTGTACGTGCGCCAGGCGCGGGCCTCCTCGGCGTCGAGGACCTCGGGCTCGCCCAGGGCCGCCACCGGGATCCGCGCCTCCCCGGCGGCCAGCGCTCCGTTGACCACGCGCACGCGCGCGGACCCGTACGAACTGACCAGCAGCCCCGACAGCGCCGTACCGCCGACCAGGCCCGCCAGCAGCGGCAGCGTGCCCAGCGGCAGCAGCATCAACGCGCACGCCAGACCGATGAGTACGGAGATGACCCACCAGCTGCGGGGGGCGGTCAGGCGTTCGTCGTGGTGCGCGGGGGAGAGCTGCATGCCGTCAAGCCTGCCACGAGGCGACCGGCGGGTAGCCGCGCGGGTAAGGTCTGCGGCTGTGAGTGGACGAAACACAGCGTTGACGCCCCCGGCCGATGCCGTCGCACCGGTCCGGCACCCCGACGCCCCGGCACCCGGCGAGCTGCTCGGCGCGCACTACGAGCACTGCTTCGGCTGCGGCGGGGGCCAGTCGCACGGACTCCACCTGGAGGCCCGGGCGGGCGAGGGCGTGCGCGTCAGCGCCGAGTTCACCGTCAAGCCCGCACACCAGGGCGCCCCCGGCCTCGCCCACGGCGGGGTGCTGGCCACCGCGCTCGACGAGACCCTGGGCTCCCTGAACTGGCTGCTGCGCGTCATCGCGGTGACGGGCCGGCTGGAGACCGACTTCGTGCGGCCGGTGCCCGTGGACACCGTGCTGCACCTGGAGGCCGAGGTCACCGCCGTGGCCGGGCGCAAGATCTACTGCAGCGCGGTCGGCCGCATAGGCGGGCCCGAGGGCCCGATCGCCGTGCGCGCGGACGCGCTGTTCATCGAGGTGAAGGTCGACCACTTCATCGACAACGGTCGGCCCGAGGAGATCCAGGCGGCCATGGCCGACCCGGACCAGGTCAGGCGCGCACGCGCCTTCGAGGTGAACCCCTGATGTCCCTGAACGACAACGACCCCCGTCATGGCGTGGACGTGCTGATCCGCCGCGTCGACCCCGAGGTGCCCATCCCGTCGTACGGTCACCCCGGCGACGCCGGCTGCGACCTGGTGACCACCCAGGCCGCCGAGCTCGCCCCCGGTGAGCGGACCGTTCTGCCCACCGGCGTGTCCATCGCGCTGCCCGACGGGTACGCCGCGTTCGTGCACCCGCGCTCCGGGCTCGCAGCCCGCTGCGGGCTCGCGCTCGTGAATGCCCCGGGGACGGTGGATGCCGGGTACCGTGGGGAGATCAAGGTGATCGTGGTCAATCTCGACCCTCGCGAGAGCGTCAGGTTCGAGCGTTTCGACCGCATTGCCCAGCTGGTTGTCCAGCGGGTCGAGAAGGTGCGCTTCCACGAGGTGGCGGAACTTCCCGGCTCGGCCCGGGCCGAGGGGGGTTTCGGCTCCACCGGCGGTCATGCGGCCGTGGCCGGATCAGGCGCTGGTCAGCAGGGTGGGAATGGCTACGCTTCGGTCGTAACCGACCGGGAAGGACAGTGACGTGTTCGGACGTCGCAAGAAGAACGACTCCGTCAAGGACGGCGGCGCGGCCGAGCAGGTCGTCGACAGCGTGGACGCTGCGGCCGACGCCGATGAGCAGGACGCTGCACCGCGCCGCGTGAACCTGCCGCCGGCCCCGCGGCCGGACGGCCCCTGGGACGTCTCCGAGGTGCCCGGCAGCCCGGCCGAGGGCCGGGTCGACCTGGGCGGCATCCTCGTACCCGGCGTCGAGGGCATGGAGCTGCGCGTCGAGGTCGCCGGTGACGCGATCGTGGCCGCGACCGTGGTGCTGCGCGACAGCGCCGTACAGCTGCAGGCCTTCGCCGCGCCCAAGAAGGAAGGCATCTGGGGCGAGGTCCGCGAGGAGATCGCCGCGGGCATCACCCAGCAGGGCGGCATCATCGACGAGGTCGAGGGGCCGCTGGGCTGGGAGCTGCGCGCGCAGGTCCCCGTACCGCTCCCGGACGGGCAGACCGGCGCCCAGCTGGTCCGCTTCGTCGGTGTCGACGGCCCGCGCTGGTTCCTGCGCGGTGTGATCTCCGGCCAGGGCGCGGTGCGCCCCGAGTCGGCCGGTCTGCTGGAGACGATCTTCCGGGACACCGTCGTCGTCCGCGGCGACGGCCCGATGGCCCCGCGTGACCCGATCGTCCTGAAGCTGCCGAACGACGCCCAGATGGTGCCGGACGGCGTGCAGACGGAGGAGCAGGAAGGCTCCCGCTTCGGCGGTGGCATGGGTCAGCTGGAGCGCGGCCCGGAGATCACCGAGGTCCGCTGACCCCCGCCGTCGTGAGGGCTGCGAACGTTTCAGGCCGTGGGCCGTACTCCCTGGGGGTACGGCCCGCGGTGTTTCGCGGCGCCCGCGTCAGGGATCCGTCAGGGATGGGCCGCGGAGCCGCCAAAGGTGCGTGAACGGGGCAAACGTCCTTGAGAATGGGCCCATGGGACGCGGCAGGCTAAGGATCTATCTCGGCGCGGCACCCGGTGTGGGCAAGACCTACGCGATGCTCTCCGAGGGCCACCGCAGGGTGGAGCGGGGCGCCGACTGCGTCGTCGGCTTCGTCGAGCACCACGGGCGGCCCCGGACCGAGGTGATGCTCCGCGGGCTGGAGCAGGTCGAGCGCGGGAAGCTGACCCACCGGGGCGCGGTGTTCACCGAGATGGACGTGGACGCGGTTCTGGCGCGCAGGCCGGCGGTCGCGCTCGTCGACGAGCTCGCGCACACCAACGTCCCCGGCTCGCGCAACGCCAAGCGCTGGCAGGACGTCGAGGAGCTGCTGAGGGCCGGCATCGACGTCGTGACCACCGTCAACATCCAGCACCTGGAGTCCCTCGGGGACGTGGTCGAATCGATCACCGGGGTCCGGCAGCGGGAGACCGTGCCGGACGAGGTGGTCCGGCGGGCCGATCAGATCGAGCTGGTCGACATGGACCCGACCGCGCTGCGGCGGCGGATGGCGCACGGGAACATATACAAGCCCGACAAGGTCGACGCGGCCCTGTCGAACTACTTCCGGCCCGGCAACCTCACCGCGCTGCGCGAGCTCGCGCTGCTGTGGGTGGCCGACCGCGCGGACGAGTACCTCCAGGAGTACCGGGGCGAGCACGGCATCCGCTCCACCTGGCAGGCGCGCGAGCGGATCGTCGTGGGGCTCACCGGCGGGCCGGAGGGGCGCACCCTGATCCGGCGCGCCTCCCGGATGGCGGCCAAGGGCTCCGGCAGCGAGATCCTCGCCGTCTACATCGCCCGCAGCGACGGCCTGACCGCGGCTTCGCCGAAGGAGCTCGCGATCCAGCGCACGCTGGTCGAGGACCTTGGCGGAACGTTTCACCATGTGATCGGCGACGACGTCCCGGACGCGCTGCTCGAATTCGCCCGCGGGGTCAACGCCACCCAGATCGTCCTCGGCTCCAGCCGCCGCAAGACCTGGCAGTACGTCTTCGGGCCCGGCGTCGGCGCGACCGTCGCCCGGGACTCGGGCCCCGACCTCGACGTCCACATCGTCACGCACGAGGAGGTGGCCAAGGGGCGCGGGCTGCCCGTCGCCCGCCCCGGGGCCCGCCTCGGCCGGGCCCGGATCCTCGCCGGGTGGGCGGTCGGCGTGCTCTTCCCCGTGCTGCTCTGCCTGCTGCTCACGCACGTCGAGGCGGACCCGGGGCTCGCCAACGACATGCTGCTCTTCCTGGCGCTGACCGTCGCGGCGGCGCTGCTGGGCGGGCTCTGGCCGGCCCTGGCCTCGGCCGCCTTCGGCTCGCTGCTGCTGAACTACTACTTCGCCCCGCCCCTGCACCGGTTCACGATCTCCGACCCCAAGAACATCGTGGCGATCGCCGTCTTCTTCGGGGTCGCCGTCTCGGTCGCGTCGGTGGTGGACCTGGCCGCCCGGCGCACCCACCAGGCCGCCCGGCTGCGCGCCGAGTCCGAGATCCTCTCCTTCCTGGCCGGCAGCGTGCTGCGCGGCGAGACGGCGCTGCCCGCACTGCTGGAGAGGGTCCGCGAGACCTTCGCGATGGAGTCCGTGGCCCTGCTGGAGCGCGCGGGCGACACGGAGCCCTGGACACGGGCCGACAGTGTCGGCCCGGCTCCCGTGGACCGGCCCGAGGACGCCGATGTGGACATGCCCATCGGGGACCACATGGCGCTGGCCCTGTCCGGCCGGGTGCTGCCCGCCGAGGACCGCCGGGTCCTGGGCGCCTTCGCGGCCCAGGCGGCCGTCGTACTGGACCGCCAGCGCCTCGTCGGGGAGGCCGAGGAGGCCCGCCGGCTCGCCGAGGGCAACCGGATCCGGACCGCGCTGCTGGCCGCCGTGAGCCACGACCTCCGTACGCCGCTCGCGTCCATCAAGGCCTCCGTGAGCTCCCTGCGCTCCGACGACGTGGAGTGGTCCGAGGAGGACCGCGCCGAGCTCCTCGAAGGCATCGAGGACGGCGCCGACCGGCTCGACCACCTCGTGGGCAACCTGCTCGACATGTCCCGGCTCCAGACCGGCACCGTGACCCCGCTGATCAGGGAGATCGACCTCGACGAGGTGGTCCCGATGGCGCTGGGCGGCGTACCGGAGGACAGCGTGCTGCTGGACGTGCCCGAGACGCTGCCGATGGTCGCGGTGGACCCGGGGCTGCTGGAGCGGAGCGTGGCCAACGTGGTGGAGAACGCCGTCAAGTACAGCCCGCCCGGCGAGCCGGTGCTGGTGGCGGCCAGCTTCCTCGGCGACCGGGTCGAGGTGCGCGTCGTCGACCGCGGACCCGGCGTGCCCGACGAGGCCAAGGACCGGATCTTCGCCCCCTTCCAGCGGCACGGGGACGCCCCGCGCGGCGCCGGAGTGGGCCTCGGCCTCGCCGTGGCCCGGGGCTTCGCCGAGGCCATGGACGGCACCCTGGCGGCCGAGGACACTCCCGGGGGCGGGCTGACGATGGTGCTCACGCTCCGGGCCGCGACCCGGGCGGGCCCGCCGCCGCGCGTCCCGGTGGACGGCGAAGCGCGCAGCACCGGACCCGGCGCGGACATGATCGTGGAAGACCTGGAAGACCTCGCAGCGGAACGACAGAAGGCAGGACCTCAATGACCCGGGTGCTCGTGGTGGAAGACGAGCCGCAGATCGTCCGAGCCCTCGTGATCAATCTCAAGGCACGCAAGTACGAGGTCGACGCCGCCGCCGACGGTGCGAGCGCACTGGAACTCGCGGCCGCCCGCCACCCCGACGTGGTCGTGCTCGACCTCGGCCTCCCCGACATGGACGGGATCGAGGTGATCAAGGGCCTGCGCGGCTGGACCCGCGTGCCGATCCTCGTCCTCTCGGCCCGCCACACCTCCGACGAGAAGGTCGAGGCCCTCGACGCGGGCGCCGACGACTACGTCACCAAGCCCTTCGGCATGGACGAGCTGCTGGCCCGGCTGCGCGCGGCCGTCCGGCGGGCCGAGCCCCCCGCGGGCTCCGGCGGGGACGAGGTGGTCGTGGAGACCGCGGGCTTCACGGTGGACCTGGCCGCCAAGAAGGCCGTGCGCGAGGGACGCGACGTACGGCTGACCCCCACCGAGTGGCACCTGCTGGAGGTCCTCGTGCGCAACGGCGGCAAGCTGGTCAGCCAGAAGCAGCTCCTCCAGGAGGTGTGGGGGCCCTCGTACGGCACCGAGACGAACTACCTGCGGGTCTACATGGCGCAGCTGCGCCGCAAACTGGAGGCCGATCCCTCGCATCCCCGGCACTTCATCACCGAGCCGGGCATGGGGTACCGCTTCGAGAGGTAGCTTCGATGGGTGGTCGGCGCGCCGGTAGGCTTCCTGTTATGAGTGCTGAACCGCGTCCCGAGAAGTCCGTGAAGCCGGCCAGGGCGGCCAGGCCGGCGGGCCGGTTCCGCCGGATGATCGAGCGGCTGTCGTCCTCGCAGGAGGAGCTGCATTCGGCGGAGCTGCAGGAGGACGCAGAAGCCGCGGGGTGCACGCGGATCTGCGACTGCCACGACCGCCAGATAGTCAAGGTGACGGGCACCCTGCGCACCGTCACCCTGCGGCCCCGCGCGGGCGTTCCCGCCCTGGAGGCCGAGCTGTTCGACGGCTCGGCGGCGCTGGACGTGGTCTGGCTCGGGCGTCGCTCGATCGTGGGAATCGAGCCCGGCCGCCGGCTGATCGCCTCCGGGCGCATCTCCATGAGCCACGGCCGCCGGGTGCTCTTCAACCCGAAGTACGAACTCCGACCGCTCGGACAGGAGCACTGACCGGTGATGTCACTCGACGGACCGAACCCTCCGGAACCCGCCGCCGCACGCGCTGCCACGCCTGACGAGGACCAGAAGGCGGTGACGCAGGCGGCGCTGTTCGACGCGTTCGGGGGCATCCGGGGCACCGTGGAGACGATGCTCCCCGGGCTGCTCTTCGTGATGATCTACACGATCAACAAGGACGTGAAGCTCTCCGCGATCGCGGCGGGCGCGGTCGCCGTCCTGCTGGTGATCGTCCGGCTGCTGCGCAAGGACACCGTGAAGCACGCCTTCAGCGGGGTCTTCGGCGTGGGCGTGGGCGTCGCCTTCGCCCTGTTCACGGGCAGCGCGAAGGGCTTCTACCTGCCGGGCATGATCTACGGCGTGGGCCTGGGCGTGGCCTTCACGGTCTCGGCGCTGGTGGGCTTCCCGCTGCTGGGCGTGATCCTCGGGCCGGTGTTCAAGGAAAACCTGTCCTGGCGCACGCGCAACCCGGGGCGCAAGAAGGCGTACGTGAAGGCCAGCCTCGCGTGGGGGCTGATCTTCCTCGCCAAGTACGCGATCCTCTTCCCGCTGTACTGGTGGGGTGACGCGACGCAGCTCGGCTGGGTGCTGATCGCGCTGAAGCTGCCGCCGATGGTGCTCGCGGTGTACTTCACGTGGGTGTTCCTGGCGAAGGCGCCGCCGCCGATCGACGTGATCGCGGAGTGGGAGGCCAAGGAGGCCGCCGCCGGCAAGTCGGGGGCCTGAGCCACACGCCGAAGGGGCGGGGTGACCATGTCGGTCACCCCGCCCCTTCGGCGTTCTCGGGTGCGGCGCCGTTGCCGGGGGCTCCGCCCCCGGACCTCCTCGCCTCAAACGCCGGCCGGGGGCTGGAAGGGCAGGGCTAGCGGCGGGCCTGGAGGAGGTCCTCCAACTGCTCCTCGCGGGCCTGGGCGGCCACGAAGAGGAGTTCGTCGCCCGCTTCCAGGGTCTCCTCCGAGTGCGGGGTGAGGACCCGGTTGCCGCGGATGATCGTGACCAGCGAGGTGTCCTCGGGCCAGGTGATCTCGCTGATCTGGGTGCCCGCCACCGAGGAGTCCGCCGGCAGGGTCAGCTCGACGAGGTTCGCGTCGCCGTGGCTGAAGCGCAGCAGCCGCACCAGGTCGCCGACGCTGACGGCCTCCTCGACCAGGGCCGACATCAGACGCGGCGTGGAGACCGCGACGTCGACGCCCCAGGACTCGTTGAAGAGCCACTCGTTCTTCGGGTTGTTCACCCGCGCCACGACCCGGGGGACCCCGTACTCGGTCTTGGCGAGGAGGGAGACGACGAGGTTGACCTTGTCGTCACCGGTGGCGGCGATGACCACGTTGCAGCGCTGCAGCGCGGCCTCGTCCAGCGAGGTGATCTCGCAGGCGTCGGCCAGCAGCCACTCGGCCTGCGGCACCCGCTCCACCGAGATGGCGGTCGGCGCCTTGTCGACGAGGAGGACCTCGTGGCCGTTCTCCAGCAGTTCACCCGCGATGGAGCGGCCCACCGCGCCGGCTCCGGCGATCGCGACCCTCATGCGTGTGCCTCCTCGGGGCCCTCGGCGAAGGCCGCCTCGACCTTGTCGATCTCGTCCGTGCGCATCATCACGTGGACGAGGTCGCCCTCCTGCAGGACCGTCTGCGACGAGGGCAGCATGGCCTCGCCCAGGCGTGTGAGGAACGCGACCCGCACGCCCGTCTCGTCCTGGAGCTTGCTGACCTTGTGCCCGACCCAGGAGGCGGAGGTGTGCACCTCGGCGAGCTGTACGCCGCCGCTCGGGTCGCGCCACAGGGGCTCGGCGCCCGAGGGCAGCAGCCGGCGCAGCATCTGGTCGGCGGTCCACCGCACGGTCGCGACGGTGGGGATGCCGAGGCGCTGGTAGACCTCGGCGCGCTTGGGGTCGTAGATGCGGGCGGCGACGTTCTCCACGCCGAACATCTCGCGGGCCACGCGTGCGGCGATGATGTTGGAATTGTCACCACTGCTGACCGCGGCGAAGGCTCCCGCCTCCTCGATTCCGGCCTCGCGCAGCGTGTCCTGGTCGAATCCCACTCCGGTGACCCGGCGGCCGCCGAATCCGGCGCCCAGGCGGCGGAATGCGGTGGGGTCCTGGTCGACCACGGCGACCGTATGTCCCTGCTGTTCCAGGGTCTGTGCGAGAGCGGAGCCCACTCTTCCGCAGCCCATGATGACGATGTGCACGGCCGTCCTTCCGGCTGTCAGCGGCTCGCTGGTTCCCAGCCTCATTGCATGCTCTGGCTTAACAGGGTCTCAGACCATGGCCCAAGCTACACACGGGCGGTCACGTGTGTGACCTCTTGTGGTGCGGTTGGGGTCCTGCGGAGGAGGAAATGGGGTGGGATTGCAGTGTGAGGGGGTGGGGGGTTCGTCAGCCTGATTTCGAACGCATACGATCCTCTGCGTGTCCAAACTGACCGACCTGCCCAAACGGATCCTGATCGGCCGGGCGCTACGCAGCGACCGTCTGGGAGAAACACTCCTCCCCAAACGGATCGCCCTCCCCGTCTTCGCCTCCGACCCGCTCTCCTCGGTGGCATATGCCCCGGGCGAAGTCCTGCTGGTGCTCTCGATCGCCGGCGTCTCGGCGTACAGCTACAGCCCGTGGATCGCCCTCGCGGTCGTCGTGCTGATGTTCACCGTCGTCGCCTCGTACCGGCAGAACGTCCACGCCTACCCCAGCGGCGGCGGCGACTACGAGGTGGCCAACACCAACCTCGGGCCCAAGGCCGGTCTCACCGTGGCCAGCGCCCTGCTCGTCGACTACGTGCTGACCGTCGCCGTGTCGATCGCCTCGGGCGTCGAGAACCTCGGCTCGGCCATCCCCTTCGTCGTAGAGCACAAGGTGTTCTGCGCCATCGGGATGATCATCCTGCTCACGCTGATGAACCTGCGCGGCATGAAGGAATCCGGAAAACTCTTCGCGATTCCGACCTACGTCTTCGTCGCCGGCGTATTCATCATGATCGCTTGGGGGGCCTGGAAGGGCCTCGTCCTCGGTGACACGATGAAAGCCCCGACCGCCGATTTCGAGATCAAGGCCGAACACGCGGGACTGGCCGGCTTCGCACTGGTCTTCCTGCTGCTGCGCGCCTTCTCCTCGGGCTGTGCCGCACTCACCGGCGTCGAGGCGATCAGCAACGGCGTCCCCGCCTTCCGCAAGCCCAAGAGCAAGAACGCCGCGACCACCCTGGCCCTCATGGGCGCGCTGGCCGTGACCATGTTCTGCGGCATCATCGCCCTGGCGATGGCCACCAACGTCAGGATGGCCGAGAACCCTTCGGAAGACCTGCTCCTGAACGGTGTGCCGGTCGGCCCCTCGTACGTCCAGAACCCGGTGATCTCGCAGGTCGCCGAGGCGGTGTTCGGTGACGGCTCGTTCCTCTTCATCCTGCTCGCCGCCGCCACCGCGCTCGTGCTGTTCCTCGCCGCGAACACCGCCTACAACGGCTTCCCGCTGCTCGGCTCGATCCTCGCCCAGGACCGCTACCTGCCGCGCCAGCTGCACACCCGCGGCGACCGGCTCGCCTTCTCCAACGGCATCGTGCTCCTCGCGGGCGCCGCAGCACTGCTGACCTGGCTCTACGGGGCCGACTCGACGAAGCTCATCCAGCTCTACATCGTCGGCGTCTTCGTCTCGTTCACGCTCAGCCAGACCGGCATGGTGCGCCACTGGAACCGGCACCTGAAGTCCGAGACGGACCCGGCCAAGCGCCGCCACATGATCCGCTCCCGCGCGATCAACACCTTCGGCGCCTTCTTCACCGGCCTGGTGCTGGTCGTCGTACTGGCCACCAAGTTCACGCACGGCGCCTGGGTCGCCCTGCTCGGCATGGTGATCTTCTACGCCACGATGACCGCGATCCGCCGGCACTACGACCGGGTCGCCGTCGAGATCGCCGCGGCCGAGGAGCGCCCCGACGAGTACGTGCGCCCCTCGCGCGTGCACTCCGTCGTCCTGGTCTCCAAGCTCCACAAGCCCACCCTGCGCGCGCTGGCCTACGCCAAGCTGCTGCACTCCAACCGGCTGGAAGCGCTCAGCGTCAACGTCGACGAGGCCGAGACCAAGGCCCTCAAGGAGGAGTGGGACCGGCGCGGGATCAACGTCCCGCTCAAGATCCTCGACTCGCCGTACCGGGAGATCACCCGCCCGGTGGTCGAGTACGTCAAGGGCCTGCGCAGCGAGAACCCGCGCGACGCGGTCAGCGTGTACATCCCCGAGTACGTCGTCGGGCGCTGGTACGAGCACCTGCTGCACAACCAGAGCGCGCTGCGCCTCAAGGGCCGGCTCCTCTTCACCCCCGGTGTGATGGTCACCTCGGTGCCCTACCAGCTGGAGTCCTCGGAGCTCGCGAAGAAGCGGGCGAGGAAGCACGCGGAGTGGAACGCCCCGGGCGCGGTGCGCCGCGGACCGGTGGACGCCCCGCGGGCGAAGGACCCGGCGGCGAAGTAGCGCCCGCCGGACCGGATGGCGAACGGCCGGACGAGACCCACGTAAACTGGTGGGTCGGTCGTCCGGCCGTTCCTTTTGATCCTTTCCCTCCCCTTGGAGTCTCCCCACCATGACCGAGCAGAACGAGAAGCAGTCACTGGTCGGGGAGGAGTACGAGGTCGAGGTCGGCCCCGTCGCACACGGCGGCCACTGCATCGCGCGCACCGCCGACGGCCGCGTCCTGTTCGTCCGCCACACCCTGCCCGGCGAGAAGGTCGTCGCCAAGGTCACCGAGGGCGAGACGGACTCCCGCTTCCTGCGCGCCGACGCCATCACCGTCCTCACGGCCTCCAAGGACCGCGTCGAGGCACCCTGCCCGTACGCCGGCCCCGGCAAGTGCGGCGGCTGCGACTGGCAGCACGCCAAGCCCGGCGCCCAGCGCCGGCTCAAGGGCGAGGTCGTCGCCGAGCAGCTGAAGCGGCTCGCCGGGCTCACCCCGGAGGAGGCCGGCTGGGACGGCACCGTCATGCCGGCCGAGGGCGACAAGCTGCCCGCGGGCGAGGTCCCGCAGTGGCGCACCCGCGTCCAGTACGCGATCGACGAGACCGGCCGGGCGGGCCTGCGCAAGCACCGCTCGCACGACATCGAGCCCGTCGACCACTGCATGATCGCGGCGCCCGGGGTCTCGGAGCTCGGCATCGAGAAGCAGGACTGGCCCCAGATGGCCACCGTCGAGGCCATCGCCGCGACGGGCTCCCAGGACCGCCAGGTCGTCCTCACCCCGCGCCCCGGCGGCCGCCTGCCCCTCGTCGAGCTCGACAAGCCCGTCTCGGTCCTCCGGGTCGAGGAGAAGGACGGCGGCGTCCACCGCGTCCACGGCCGCCCCTTCGTCCGCGAGCGCGCGGACGGCCGTACCTACCGCGTCGGCATGGGCGGCTTCTGGCAGGTCCACCCCCAGGCCGCGGACACCCTGATCAAGGCCGTCATGCAGGGCCTGATGCCGCGCAAGGGCGAGATGGCCCTCGACCTCTACTGCGGCGTCGGCATCTTTGCGGGCGCCCTCGCGGAACGCCTGGGCGAGACGGGCGCCGTCCTCGGCATCGAGTCGACGAAGCGCGCTGTCGAAGACGCCCGCCACAACCTGGCCGACTTCCCCCGGGTCCGCATCGAGCAGGGCAAGGTCGAAACCGTCCTCCCGAAGACCGGCATCACGGAGTGCGACCTGGTCGTCCTGGACCCCCCGCGCGCCGGCGCCGGCAAGCAGACGGTCCGCCACGTGGCGGGCCTGAACGCCCGCCGCATCGCCTACGTGGCCTGCGACCCGGCGGCGCTGGCCCGCGACCTGGGCTACTTCCGCGAAGCCGGCTACCGTCCCCGCACCCTCCGCGTCTTCGACCTCTTCCCGATGACCCATCATGTCGAGTGCGTCGCGATCCTTGAGCCTGCCGAAAAGGGTGCCTGACCTGCGGTTTCGTCGAGTGTGCGTCATGTGCGCTACGTGCGTTACGGGCGATGTCTTGACGCAAATCTGACGCACGTGGCGCACGCGTGACGCACGTTGGACGCACGCCGGACGTTCTTTCTGACGGGCCGCCATGACCGGAAGGCCGCCTCCTGAGACGGGCCGTGTGTCCCGTCGGGGAGGTGGCTTTCGCGCAGTCGGGCCGTGCTGCCGCTTGCCCTGTGGGCGTCTCGGACGGCCCCCTCATGCGCATCGAGAGTGAGTAGCGACGGGTAGGGCTCCTGCTCTCCGCGTAGATGCCGTTCTTCGGCTCGCTGCTATTCCGTCTTGATGGCCGTCAGCACGTTCAGGCGGGCAGTAGTGCGTGCCGGCCACATGGCGGCCAGGGCGCCGACCACGGCGGCGAGCAGGAGGAAGATGCTGATCCGGTCGTAGGGAAGGACCAGTTGGTAGTCGGGGACATCCTTGGAGAAGGTGGTGCCGATCGCCCAGGCGAGGAAGACGCCGATCGCGATACCCAGGACCGCGCCGAAGAGGGAGATGACGACGGCCTCCAGGCGGATCGTGTTCTTGAGCCGGCTGCGGTCGAGGCCGATCGCCCGGAGCATGCCGATCTCCTGGGTCCGCTCGAAGACGGACATCGCCAGGGTGTTGACCACGCCGAGCACCGAGATGATCAGTGCCATGCCGAGCAGGCCGTACATGATGTTCAGCGCCAGGTTGATGGTGCCGCCCATCTCGTCGCGCATGTCCTGGCGGGTGGCGACGGTCATCGCCGGGTTGTTGCCGAGCGCGTCGATGATGGCTTTCTCGCTCGCCTTTGACTCGCCGCCTGTGGTGTTGACGTACACCTCGCGGATGTACTGGTCCTCGCTGTGCTCGCTGAGGATCTTGCCGTCCATGATGTAGGGGGACAGCAGGCTCTCCATGTCCTTGTAGACCGCGCCGACCTTCAGCGTGGACTTCCGGCCGTCGTCGAACTGGGCCTGGAGGGTGGAGCCGACCGCGAGGTTCTCGTTCTTCGCCGTCTTCTCCGCGACCGCGACCTCACCCTTGGCGAGGCGGTCCAGTGAACCGCTGAGGACCTCGATGTTCAGCAGGTTGCCGATGGCGGCCGGGTTGACGCCCGAGGCCAGGCGGATCGTGCCGTCGGCCGAGAAGGAGCCGTCCGTGTGCGGGGAGACCTCCTTGATGCCGCGGGCTTTGGCCAGGGTCTCGACCACCGACGCGTCGAGTTCGCCCATGCCGTTGGACATGGAGACTTTGTAGTCCGCCTTGAGCTTGTCCGTGCTCATCCGGTCCACGGCCTTGCCCATGGTGATGCCGAGCACCGACATGGTGGTGACCAGGGTCAGGCCGATGGCGAGCGAGGCGGCGGTGACGGCGGTGCGGCGCGGGTTGCGCACGGCGTTCTGCGCGGCCAGCTTGCCGGGGACGCCGAAGACCTTTTCCAGGGCGGGGCGAGCGGCCGCGATGACCGGATGGGAGAGCAGCGGCAGCAGCACGATCAGGCCGATGAGCATCAAGAAAGCGCCGATGCCGATGACCGTGCGGCCGTCGAAGCCCATGGACACGCCGAGCAGGACCAGGCCGGTACCCAGGACGCTGATCACCGAGCCGATGGTGTTGCGCCTCACGAGGGACTTGGCGGTGGCCGACAGGTGGGCGCTGCCCATGGCGGCGACCGGAGGGATACGGCCGGTGCGCCAGGCCGGGAACACGGCGGCGACCAGGGTGACGAGCACGCCGATGACGAGGGCGGTGACGACGGTCGACGAGGCGACGACCAGGCTGCCGGACGGGATCTTGGCGCCGAGGGAGTCCATCAGGGAGCGCATCGCGACGGCGAGCCCCACACCGCAGGCCAGGCCGATGGCGGAGGCGACCGCGCCGACGACCAGGGCCTCGGACATCACCGACCGGATCACCTGGCCGCGCTTGGCGCCGACGGCGCGCAGCAGGGCGAGCTCCTTGGTGCGCTGGGCGACCAGCATGGTGAAGGTGTTGTAGATCAGGAAGACGCCGACGAACAGGGCGATGCCGGCGAACGCGAGCAGCATGCTGCTCACGGTGCTCATCTCCTTCGCGATGCTCTCGGCCTGTTCTTTGGCGAGCGCCGCGCCGGTCTGGGCCTTGGTGTTCTCGCTGTCGAGCAGCGGTTTGATCCCGTCCAGCAGCTGCTCGGCGGAGGTTCCGGCCCTGGCGGCGACGGACAGCTCCTGGTAGAAGCCGGGCTCAAGGTAAAGCTTCTGGGCGACGGCGGTGTCGAAGAGGACAAGGCTGCCACCGGCGTTGACGGCGCCGTCCTCGGTGGTGAAGACGCCGGAGAGGGTGTACTCCTTGACCGGGCTGTTGGTGGCGACGCGGACCTTGTCGCCGACCTCGTACTTGCCCGTGGCGGCGGTCGCCTTGTCCAGGGCGATCCGGTCGGCCCCGGCCGGGCCCTTGCCGGCGGTGAACGTGTAGCGGGGGTCCTTGCCGTCTTTGCCGGGGGCGTAGTTGGCGCCCTTGTTGGACCAGCCGGAGCCGATCAGCCTGCCGTTCTCGTCGCCGACGCCGGCGAAGCCGGAGAGGCGGCCGGACACGGACTCGACACCCTTGAGGACCTTGACCTGGTCCAGGGTTTTTTGGCTGATGCCGGGCTCGGTCTTCTTGCCGTTCTCCTCGCCGTTTCTGCCGTACGAGGTGACGGAGACGGCGATGCCGTCGTAGTTCTTGGCGGACTGGCTGGAGAGGGACTTGCTGAGGGTGTCGGTGAAGGTGAGAGTGCCGGAGACGAAGGCGACGCCGAGGGTGACGGCGAGCACCGTCATCAGCAGTCTGGCCTTGTGCGCGAGGACGTTGCGCAGGGCGGTACGGAACATGAGGGTCTCAGTTCTGGTGGCTGGAAGTTCGGAGGTGGCTTCGGGGGGCCGCCCTGCGGGCGGCGCGCAGCCGGTTCAGCTGGTGCGGCCCTTGGCGTCGAAGGCCTTCATCAGGTCGAGCACGCCGTCGGCGGTGGGTGCGTACATCTCGTCGACGATGCGGCCGTCGGCGAGGAAGATGACGCGGTCCGCGTAGGAGGCGGCGACC